>NZ_JBNGGG010000042.1:0-117242 GCF_049974585.1 Streptomyces sp. UG1
CGGTCTCGACCCGTTCGACTCCCGGCACGTCGTCTACGGCACCGGCGCGACCATCTACGGCACCCGCGACCTGAAGCACTGGGCCCCGCAGATCCGCGGCCTGGAGGAGACGTCCGTCCGTCAGCTCCTCTCGCCGCCGACCGGGAAGGCCCATCTGATCAGCGGCAACGGGGACATCGGCGTGATGTACCACGAGTCGCTCACCGCGTCTCCCTCGCGCGGTATGGCCGCCAATCCCGTGTTCGGGTCCGCCACCGGGCTCGCGCAGGCCGCGGCCAAGCCGGCCTACGTCGTCCGCGCGGGGTGGGGCGAGAACGGCAACGGCGCCTACTCGAACGACGGCGGGCAGACCTGGGCGCCGTTCGAGGCGCAGCCCGCCATCGCCAAGGACGCGCCGGGGCCGATCGCCACCAACGCCGACGGCAGCGTGCTGCTGTGGTCCTTCGTACACTGGGACGGCACCACCCATCCGGCGCATCGCTCCGCCGACAACGGCGCCACCTGGTCCGAGGTCACCTCCTTCCCGAAGGGCGCCACCCCGGTCGCCGACCCCGTCGACCCGGGCACCTTCTACGCCTTCGACACCGCCACCGGCACCCTCCACGCCAGCACCGACGGCGGCCTGACCTTCGCCGCGCGGGCCACCGGACTGAGCTCCGGCGACAAGGAGTTCCAGCTCGCCGTGGCACCGGGCCGGTCCGGCGACCTGTGGCTGAGCCTCAAGGGGAACGGGCTGTACCGCTCCACCGACGGCGGCGCCGCCTTCACCAAGGTCGCAAGCTGCCGGGCCTCGTACACGCTGGGTTTCGGCAAGGCCGCGCCGGGCGCCTCCTACCCGGCGGTCTACATGGTCGGCTCCACCGAGAGCATCACCGCCGTGTACCGCTCCGACGACGAGGCGAAGAGCTGGGTGCGGATCAACGACGACCGGCACCAGTGGGGCTGGATCGGCGCGGCCATCGCCGGCGATCCGCGCATCCACGGCCGTGTCTACGTCGCCACCAACGGGCGCGGCGTGCAGTATGGGGAGCCCGTCTGATGCCCGACCTGAGCGACGCCACCCGCGGCCGCCTCCTCTTCGGCGGCGACTACAACCCCGAGCAGTGGCCCGAGGAGACCTGGCACGAGGACGTCCGGCTGATGAAGGCGGCCGGGGTCAACTCGGTCACCCTCGGCGTCTTCTCCTGGTCGAAACTCGAACCCCGGCCGGGGGAGCGGGAGTTCGGCTGGCTGGACCGGCTGATGGACCTGATGGACGAGAACGGCATCGGTGTCGTCCTGGCCACGCCCACCTCCTCGCCACCACCCTGGATGGGCCGCCTGCACCCGGAGACGCTGCCGCGCGACGAGGACGGCCGCACCGAGTGGTGGGGCGGCCGGCAGCACTTCTCGCACTCCAGCGCCACCTACCGGCGCTACGCCGCCGCCATCACCGAGGACCTCGCCGCCCGCTACGGCGGCCACCCCGCGCTGCGGATGTGGCACATCAACAACGAGTACTGCACCTACGACTGGGGCGACGAGGCCGAGGACGCCTTCCGCCGCTGGCTCCAGGCCAGGTACGGCACGCTCGACGCGCTCAACGAGGCCTGGGGGACGGCCTTCTGGAGCCAGGGCTACGGCGACTGGTACGAGGTGCTGCCGCCGCGCCGGGCGCACTACATGAAGAACCCGACACAGGTCCTGGACTTCAAGCGGTTCACGTCCGACGCGCTGATGGAGTGCTGTCTCGCCGAACGGGACATCGTCGCCCGGCACAGCCCGCACATCCCGGTGACCACCAACTTCATGGCGGTGTGGCAGGGGCTGGACGCCTGGCAGTGGGCCCGGCACGAGGACGTCGTCTCGATCGACGTCTATCCGGATCCGCGGGATCCGTTCGGCGGGCAGTACGGGGCCCTGGTGCACGACATGACCCGTTCGCAGGCGCGCGGCGGTCCCTGGATGGTGATGGAGCAGGCCGCCGGGCCGGTCAACTGGCGCGGGGTCAACCATCCCAAGCCCGCCGGCCTGAACCGCCTGTGGTCCCTGCAGGCCGTGGCCCGCGGCGCCGACGCCGTCTGCTACTTCCAGTGGCGGCAGTCCCGGCAGGGCGCGGAGAAGTTCCACTCCGGGATGGTCAGCCACGCGGGGGAGCGGGGCCGCACCTTCCAGGAGGTCAAGCGGATCGGCGCCGAACTCGCCCTGCTGAGCGAAAAGGTGACGGGCACCCGGGTCGACGCCGCCGAGGTCGCCGTACTCCTCGACTGGAACGCCTGGTGGGCGGGACAGCAGGACGGGCGGCCGTCCTCCGAGGTCGACTGCCCGCAGGTCGTCCGCGCCTGGCACCGCGCCCTGTGGGAGGCGCACACCGTCGCCGACTTCGCCCACCCCGAGCACGACCTGTCCGCCTACAAGCTGGTCGTCGTCCCGCACCTCTACCTGATGACGGACGCCGCGATCGACAACCTCGTCGGCCACGTCGAGCGCGGCGGCACCCTCGTCTGCGGCTTCCAGACCGGCATCGCCGACGAGGACGACCGGGTGCGCGAGGGCGGCATGGACGCCCGGCTGCGCGACCTGTTCGGCATCCGGGTGCTGCACGAGTGGTGGCCGCTGGACGCGGGCGAGACGGCCGACGTCGAGGGCTTCCACGGCACCCTGTGGTCCGAGGAGATCGAGGCGGCCGACGACGTCGACGCGTTCACCCCGTACAAGGGCGGCGAGCTGGACGGGCTCCCGGCCGTCCTGCGCAAGGGCCGCGCCTGGTACGTCTCCACCCTCCCCGAGCCGCACGCGCTGCGCACGCTGCTCGCCGACATCGCCGCCGAGGCGGGCGTACGACCGACCCTCGCCGGGCTGCCCGCCGGGGTGGAGGCGGTACGGCGCGGCGGACTGCTGTTCCTGCTCAACCACGGGCGCGACGGGGTCACCGTGCCGGTGCCCGGCCGCCATCGAGACCTGCTCACCGGCGCGACGGTCACCGACGGGGTGGAGCTGGAGCGGTACGGCGTCGCCGTGCTGGAGGCCGCCTCATGAGCGGGCCGGTGCACGGCACCTGGGAGCCGGCGCCCGCCGCGCGCTGGGAGGACGCCTTCCTGAGCGGCAACGGCCGGCACGGCATCATGGTGTTCGGTGATCCGAACGTCGACCGGGTCATCGTCAACCATCACACCCTGGTCCGCCCCGGTGGCGACGCGCACACCCGTCCGCCCGCCCTCGCCGCCGGCCTCCCGCACCTCCAGGACCGGCTGCTGGCCGGGGACGTGACCGCCGCCGAGGGCTTCACCGACGGGCGGGGACTGCAATGGGTGCAGCCCTTCCATCCGGCCTTCGAGATACGGCTGCGGCGGCCGGACGGCGAGGCGCCGGGGGACTACCGCCGCGAGGTCGACTTCGCCACGGGCGTCATCACCACCCGGCGCGGCGGCCTGCTCAGCGAGGCCTTCGTCTCCCGCGCCGACGACGTCATCGTCCACCGCGTCACCGAGCCCGGCCTCACCACCGACGTGATCCTTGACCACCAACTCCCCGGCGCGCCCTACGACTTGGCGGTCGGCCACGGCGCCCTGCGCACCCCCGACGGCGCCCTCCTCAACCTCCGCGTCCGCTACCCCGGCAGCGACCGCTCCTACACGGGCGTCACCCTCGCCCTCGTCACCGGCGGCCGCACCCACACCTCCCTGCCCGGCATCCGGATCGAGGGCGCCCGCTCGCTGCTCCTCCTCACCCGCGTGCAGCGCCACACCGGCGAGCTGGACGTCCTCGCCGAGGCGCGAGCCCTGCGCGCCCTGCTGCCCGAGGACGCCGACGACGACCCGTACGCCCCGCTCCTGGCCCGGCACACCGCCCTGCACCGCACCGCCTACCTCCGCGCCGGCCTCGACCTCGGCGGCGACGAGGACGAGCGTGCCCTGCCCGGCTCGGAGCTGGTCCGCCGCCCGAAGAGCCCCGCACTGCTGGAACGCCTCTTCGCCGCCGGCCGCTACCACCTGCTCTCCGCCTCCGGCATGCTGCCGCCCCGCCTGACCGGCCTGTGGACCGGCGACTGGAACACCGCCTGGTCGGGGGCGTTCACCACCGACGCCAACCTCAACCTCCAGACCGCCTCCGCGGCGGCAGCCGCCCTGCCGGAGGTGACCGAGGCCCACGCCGCGCTCATCCACGGCCAGTTGGAGCACTGGCGCGACAACGCCCGCACGATCTTCGGCACCCGCGGCGTGCTGGCGCCCGCCCACACCGACGGGGAGTCCGGGCACATCTACCACTTCAGCCGCGAGTACCCCCTGCACCTGTGGACAGCGGGCGCCGACTGGCTCCTCAAGCCCCTCGTCGACCACGACGACACCCGGGGCGCACACGATCCGCGCACCGCCGCCGCCCTCGCCGAAGTGGCCCGCTTCTACGAGGACTTCCTCACCCGCACCGACGACGACGGCCACGTGATCGTCGTCCCCTCCTACTCGCCGGAGAACCGTCCCGCGAACGCGAGCTGGGGCACCGTCAACGCGGCCATGGACCTCTCGGCGGCCCGGCACGCGCTGCTCACGGCCGCCCGGTACCACCCGGGCACCTCTGAAGCCGACCGCTGGCGCGCCCTCGCCGACCGTCTCGCGCCGCACCGGATCAACGACGACGGCGCCCTCGCCGAATGGGCCTGGCCCGGGCTGCGGGACTCCTACGACCACCGCCACCTCAGCCACCTGTACGGCGTCTGGCCGCTCGACGAGATCACCCCGTACGACACCCCCGGCCTCGCCGCGGCCGCCCACCGCGCCCTCGAACTGCGCGGCGCCGAGAACGACTCGGCGCACGGCCATCTCCACCACGCCCTGATCGCGGCCCGCCTCCGGGACGGCGAGCGGGTCGCCCACGCCCTCGACCAGGTCCTGGGCGGCGACTTCTTCCACGCCTCCCTGATGAGCGCGCACTACCCGAACCGCGACGTCTACAACGCGGACGCCGCGCACACCCTGCCCGCCGTACTGATCGAGATGCTCGTCCACTCGACCCCCGACCGGCTGGTCCTGCTGCCCGCCCTGCCGTCCACCCTCCCGCAGGGCCGCCTGCGGGGCGTGCGCACACGGTTCGGCGCCGAGGTCGACCTGACCTGGACGCCGGACGGCGCGATCGCCGTCCTCAGACCGTCCCGCACCGTACGCATCGAACTCAGGACTTCCACCGGCGACGCACGACCGCTCGACCTCGTCGCCGGAGAAGACCACGTCCTCCCTCCGGGGACGTGGTAACCCCCCACAGTTCCCCGCAATTCCCCCCACCCATGGAAAGGGACACCATGGCAAAGAGCGCACTGCGCAAGCTCACGATGGCCGTGCTGGCCCCGGCGATGGCCCTCGGCGCCACCGTCGGCCTCGCCTCCGCCCCCGCCTCGGCCGCCGTCTGGAACTCCTGCGACCAGTGGGGCAACACCAGCCTGAACGGCTACACGCTCTACAACAACATCTGGGGCTCCGGCGCCGGCAGCCAGTGTGTCTGGGCCAACTCCGGGACCAACTGGGGAGTCTGGGCCAACCACCCCAACACCGGCGGCATCAAGTCCTACCCCAACTCCAAGAAGGTGATCAACAAGACGATCGCCTCCCTCGGCTCCCTCACCAGCAACTACAACGTCACGGTCCCGTCGTCCGGCGCGTACAACACGTCGTACGACATCTGGGACACGGACTACGACTACGAGATCATGCTCTGGGTGAACTACAACGGAGCCGTCGGCCCGCTCGGCGGCTATGAGGGCAACGTCAATCTCGGCGGCCACAACTGGAACGTCTACAAGGGCACCAACGGACACAACGAGGTGTTCTCGTTCCTGCGGACGTCCGACTCCAACTCCGGCACCGTGGACATCAAGCCGGTCCTCCAGTGGCTCGCCTACACCAAGGGCTGGATGTCCAGCAACGAGACCATCGGTGACGTGCAGTTCGGCTACGAGATCACCTCGTCGTCCGGCGGACTCAACTTCAACACCAACAACCTGACGGTCAGCAGCAGCTGACGTGCCATCAGGGCCGGGGTCGCCGCCTCAGGCGCGGTCGACCTCGGCCCGCAGCGCGTTGTAGTCGGCGAAGGCCGACTCGACCTCGGCGCGGGTCAGGCCGTAGCGCGTCAGGTCGTAGGTGTGGCGCCGAGCGCCCTTGGGGCGGGCGACGGCCCCCGGGAGGCGGGCGGCGTCGGACTCGGTCCAGCGGGCGCCGACGGCGGCGTAGAGCTTGGGGGCACCGGTGGCCGGGTCGGAGCCGAGCCAGGAGTAGGGGGCATCCACCAACTGCTGCGCGGGGATGGCGGCACGGGCCGCCAGAGCGCGCGTCATGGCCCGGCTCAGCAGATCGAGCCAGGTGGCGCCGATACCGGCCAGGTCGAGGGGCCGGACGCTGATGGCCATGCCGTGCTCGACCAGGCTGCAGAAGGACGCCACGACGGTGACCGGGTCCCGGTGGCACCACACGATCGTGGCGTCGGGGAACACCGTGCGCAGGGCGTCCAGGTTCTCCAGGTGCATGGGGGACTTCAGCATCCAGCGGCGCCGCGGACGGCCGTACTGCAGGACCTGGTAGACCTGCTTGAGGTACCGGTAGTCGTCGACGAAGTCCCGCTCGCGGTGCCACGCCTGGTACTCGGGGATACGGGCCTGGGCCAGGGGCATCGAGGCGTGCGGGAGCGCGAACGTGCACTCCTCCGGGCCCTCGGCCACCATCGCGTGGATGTCGCGGAAGCGCGGCGCGAAGAGGTCGGTGCCCTGGACCATCCGGCGGCCGGTCGTGATCGCCTTCCTGCGCTGCCGGGGCGGCAGCTCCAGGTCGGGGGCGAGCAGTTCCCACAGCAGCGGGCAGCGGTGCTCGTCCGATATCGACAGGACGGCGTGGGTGACGGTGGTCGCCGTGCGCGGCAGGCCCACGACGAACACCGGCTTCTCGATCGGCTCCCGCTCGATCTCGGGGTGCTCGGCGATCAGCCGCCGGACGCGGGCCCGGTTGGTCAGCTGCCGGCGCACATGCGCCTGCGCGGACTGCCAGCCGACCGGCGTGAGATCGTCGGCCTTTGCCCACCAGCCCAGCAGGGACCGGAACTCGTCGACGAACTGCCGGTCACCGGGTGCCTCCCCGGCCTCCACGGCGATCCGGTCGAAGACCCGGTCCGGGTCGCGGCGGGAGCCCAGGGCCGGGCGCAGCAGCAGATTGGCGAGGGTGAGGGCGAGCGGAGACGAGGACACGCAGGGAACCTATCTCGTCGAACTGACTTGCGGTGAACGGAAATTGGACGGAGGCGGCTAGTCCGCCACCGGCAGCCGCGCCCCGTCCCGCAGGAACAGCGGGAGGCGGTCCAGCGGGGCGTCGACCGTCACGGTCGTACCGCCCTCGTACGTCTCACCCGTCCACGCGTCCGTCCAGCTCGCGCCCGCCGGAAGATACGCCGTGCGGGCCGTCGCACCCGCCGCCAGCACGGGGGCGACCAGCAGATCGCGGCCGAAGAGATAGGCGTCGTCGACCGACCAGGCCGTCTGGTCGTCGGGGAACTCCAGGAACAGCGGCCGCATCACCGGCAGGCCCTCCTCATGGGCCTCGCGCATGACGTCCAGCACATACGGCTTCAGACGCTCGCGCAGCCGCAGGTACTTCTCCATGATCGCGCCGGCCTCCTCCCCGTACGACCACACCTCGTTCGGACCGCCGGTCATCGTCGGGCCGAGCGGCATGCCCGGGTCGCGGAAGCCGTGCAGGCGCATCAGCGGGGACAGGGCGCCGAACTGGAACCAGCGGACCATCACCTCGCGGTACGCCGGATCGTCCGGGTCGCCGCCGTGGAAGCCGCCGATGTCGGTGTTCCACCACGGGATGCCGGACAGCGCCGTGTTCAGGCCGGCCGCGATCTGGCGGCGCAGGGTCGGGAAGTCGGTGCCGATGTCGCCGGACCACAGGGCGGCGCCGTAGCGCTGGCTGCCCGCCCAGGCCGAGCGGTTGAGGGTGACGATCTCCTCCTCGCCGGACGCGAGCAGGCCTTCGTGGAAGGCGCGGGAGTTCTCGGCGGGGTAGCTGTTGCCGACCTCCAGGCCGGGGCCCGCCCAGTAGCGCAGGTTCTCGGCGAAGCCCGGCTTCAGCTCCGGCTCGCAGGCGTCCAGCCAGAAGGCGGTGATGCCGTACGGGTCGAGGTAGTTCTGCTTGATCTTCGACCACAGGAACCCGCGGGCGTCGGGGTTGGTGGCGTCGTAGAAGGCGACCTGGACAGTCGAGGCCACCTCCTTGTCCGGCCAGTCGGCGTGCGCCATCGGGCCGTACTGGGTGCCGATGAAGTAGCCGCGCTGCTCCATGACCTGGTGGTTCTCGGAGAGCGGGGAGACCGACGGCCACACGGACACGACGAGCTTGATGCCCATCTCGTCCAGCTCGCGCACCATCGCCGCAGGGTCGGGCCACTCCGCCGGGTCGAACTTCCAGTCGCCGAGGTGGGTCCAGTGGAAGAAGTCGCAGACGATCGCCGAGATCGGCAGGCCCCGGCGCTTGTACTCCCGGGCCACCGCGAGGAGTTCGTCCTGGGTGCGGTAGCGCAGCTTGCACTGCCAGAAGCCGGCCGCCCACTCGGGCAGCATCGGCGTACGGCCCGTCACCGCGCTGTAGCGGCGCTGGCCGTCGGCCGGGGTGCCCGCGGTGATCCAGTAGTCGATCTGTCGGGCGGAGTCGGCGACCCACCGGGTGCCGTTGTGCGCGAGCTCCACACGGCCGATCGCCGGGTTGTTCCACAGCAGGGTGTAGCCGCGGCTGGACGACAGCACCGGGATGCCGACCTCGGCGTTGCGCTGGATCAGGTCCAGGACCAGGCCCTTCTGGTCGAACCTGCCGTGCTGGTGCTGGCCGAGTCCGTACAGCTTCTCGCCTTCGTAGGCGGCGAAGCGCTGCTCCAGGCGGTGGTGGCCGTTGCCGACGGCCGTGTAGAGGCGCGAGCCGGGCCACCAGAAATGCGCACGCTCCTCGGCCAGCACCTCCGTGCCGTCCTCGGTGCGCAGGAAGCGGATCAGGCCCTCGGCGTTGACTTTCACGGTCAGCGCGCCGACGGTCAGGGTTCCCAGGCCGTCCTCGACCTTGACGGTCGACTCGGTCGCGGGCGCGGACTGGAGCAGCGCGCCCGGCAGTCCGTCGAGGATCGGTCCGCCGAGCCGGGCGCGGACCCGGACCGCGTCCGGACCCCACGGCTCGATCAGCAGGGTCTCCTGACGGCCGCTCCACTCCAGCGCGCCGTCCCGCTCGCGGAACGTGCCGATGGTCGGGGACGACTGCGCGAGGCTGACCGCGCCCGACAGGGGCTGGTTTTCGGCAGGCTGGTTCACGAGGTGTGCTCCTCAGGAGGGCAGCGAATGCAGACATGGGGGTGCCCGGTGAGGGCACGGTGGTGCGGCGGTCAGTGGGCGGCGGACGGCGCCGGACCCGAACTCGCCCGGACCGTCAACTCGGGTGCGATCAGCACGACTTCGTCGCTGCCGCGCCCGTCCAGCTTGGCGACGAGCTGATCCACGGCGTGCCGGCCCATCTCCTGCGCGGGGATGGAGACCGACGTCAGCCGCACCGAGGCCTGGGTCGCGACCTGGTCGGGGCAGATGGCGACCACCGACACGTCCTCGGGCACGGCGCGGCCCTGCTGGCGCAGCAGGGCGAGCAGCGGTTCGACCGCCGACTCGTTCTGCACGACGAACCCCGTGGTGCCCGGGCGCTCGTCGAGGATGCGGGCGAGGGTGACGGCCATCGCGTCGTAGCCGCCTTCGCAGGGCCGGTGCAGCAGCCGGATCCCCAGCTCCTGGGACCGCAGCCGCAGTCCGTCGAGCGTGCGCTCCGCGAAACCGGTGTGCCGCTCGTAGACGGCCGGGGCCTCTCCTATGACAGCGATGTCGCGGTGCCCCAGCTTCGCCAGATGCTCCACGCACAGCGCCCCCGTCGCCTTGAAGTCGAGGTCGACACAGGTCAGCCCGGTGGTGTCGGAGGGCAGCCCGATCAGTACGGACGGCTGGTCAGTGCCGCGCAGCAGCGGCAGCCGTTCGTCGTCGAGCTGGACGTCCATCAGGATCATCGCGTCGGCCAGCCCGCTGCCGGTGACGCGGCGCACGGCGTCGGGGCCCTCCTCGCCGGTGAGCAGCAGGACGTCGTAGCCGTGCGTACGGGCCGTGGTGGCCACCGCGATGGCGATCTCCATCATCACCGGCACATACATGTCGGTGCGCAGCGGGACCATCAGCGCGATGATGTTCGATCTGCTGCTGGCCAGGGCGCGGGCACCGGCGTTCGGGTGGTAGCCGAGTTCGCGGATGCTCCGCTCGACCCGCTGCCGGGTGGTCGTGGAGATGGACCGCTTGCCGCTGAGGACATAGCTCACCGTGCTCGCCGAGACTCCGGCGTGCTGGGCGACCTCGGCGAGGGTGACCATCCGCTCTCCAAGCTTTGTGAAGCGCTTCGACAGTGCGCGGGGTGAACAGGGACGGGTGTGAGGGTGGTTCGACAGTAGCTCTGGCGCGCGTGGGTGTCCATAGGTTATCGAAGCGCTTCGACAGCTTTCTTCATGCACAACAAACCCTGGAGCGAGGGAAAGTACACCCAACATCGGCTGAACGGACGCGCGCGGGGTGGTGGGGGCGCCCGTAATCGGGTACATACGATCGAGTAGCACCCGTCGGTAACCAAACGGCCCAAGATCCCGATTCGCGGCGAGGTGAGCCTCATGTCCGCAGCACCCACCAAACCCACCGTCAGTGAGCGTGAGGCACGCGAGGTGGCGGAGGCGGCCCGGCAACAGGAGTGGCGCAAGCCCAGCTTCGCCAAGGAACTGTTCCTCGGCCGCTTCCGCCTGGACCTCATCCACCCGCATCCGATGCCCACCGACGAGGCCGCCCAGCGCGGCGAGGAGTTCCTAGCCAAGCTGCGGGACTTCATCGAGTCGAAGGTCGACGGCGCCCTGATCGAGCGCGAGTCCCGGATCCCCGACGAGGTGATCAACGGGCTCAAGGAACTCGGCGCCCTCGGCATGAAGATCGACACCAAGTACGGCGGCCTCGGCCTCACCCAGGTCTACTACAACAAGGCGCTGACCCTGGCCGGCTCGGCCAGCCCCGCGATCGGCGTGCTGCTCTCCGCCCATCAGTCGATCGGCGTACCGCAGCCGCTGAAGCTGTTCGGCACCCCCGAGCAGAAGGAACTCTTCCTGCCGCGCTGCGCCCGCACCGACATCAGCGCCTTCCTCCTCACCGAGCCGGACGTCGGCTCCGACCCGGCCCGCCTCGCCACCACCGCCGTACCGGACGGCGACGACTACATCCTCGACGGCGTCAAGCTGTGGACCACCAACGGCGTGGTCGCCGACCTCCTCGTCGTCATGGCCCGCGTGCCGAAGTCCGAGGGGCACAAGGGCGGCATCACCGCCTTCGTCGTGGAGACCAACTCGCCCGGCATCACCGTGGAGAACCGCAACGCCTTCATGGGCCTGCGCGGCATCGAGAACGGCGTCACCCGCTTCCACCAGGTCCGCGTCCCGGCGGCGAACCGGATCGGACCGGAGGGCGCCGGCCTGAAGATCGCCCTGACCACCCTCAACACCGGCCGGCTCTCGCTCCCCGCGTCCTGCGTCGCGGCCGGCAAGTGGTGCCTGAAGATCGCCCGTGAGTGGTCGGCGGCGCGCGAGCAGTGGGGCAAGCCGATCGCCCACCACGAGGCCGTCGGCTCGAAGATCTCCTTCATCGCGGCCACCACCTTCGCCCTGGAGGCCGTCACCGACCTCGCCTCGCAGATGGCCGACGAGGACCGCAACGACATCCGCATCGAAGGCGCCCTGGCCAAGCTGTACGCCTCCGAGATGGCCTGGACGATCGCCGACGAACTCGTCCAGATCCGCGGCGGCCGGGGCTTCGAGACCGCCGAGTCGCTACGGGCGCGCGGAGAGCGCGGCGTCCCCGCCGAACAGGTCCTGCGCGACCTGCGCATCAACCGCATCTTCGAGGGCTCGACGGAGATCATGCACCTGCTGATCGCCCGCGAGGCCGTCGACGCCCACCTCTCGGTCGCCGGTGACCTCATCGACCCCGGCAAGTCCCTCCAGGACAAGGCCAAGGCGGGCGCGAACGCCGGCGTCTTCTACGCCAAGTGGCTGCCGAAGCTGGTCGCAGGTCAGGGCCAACTGCCCTACACCTACGGCGAGTTCAAGCGCGGAGTCGACCTCTCGCCGCATCTCCGCTACGTCGAGCGCACCTCCCGCAAGCTCGCCCGCTCCACCTTCTACGGCATGTCCCGCTGGCAGGGCCGCATGGAGACCAAGCAGGGCTTCCTCGGCCGGGTCGTCGACATCGGCGCCGAACTGTTCGCCATGAGCGCGACCTGCGTCCGCGCCGAGCACCTGCGCGCCCGGGGCGAACACGGCCGCGAGGCCTACCAGCTCGCCGACGCCTTCTGCCGCCAGTCCCGCCTGCGGATCGAGGAGCTCTTCGGCCGCCTGTGGTCCAACACCGACGACCTCGACCGCAAGGTGGTCAAGGGCGTGATGTCGGGCACGTACGAGTGGCTGGAGAGCGGCATCGTCGACCCGTCGGACGACGGCGGCGTGTGGATCGCGGACGCGACACCGGGCCCCAGCGCACGGGAGAACGTGCACCGCCCGATCAGGTGACCGCCCGGTGAGGGGTCGCTGCCCGCAGCGATCCCTCACCATCCTGTTACCTCCCGGACGGGGATGCCCTGTCCTCCCCGTCGACCCTTGCGGCCACAATGGGGGAATGAGCGACAGTCCAGCCCCTCTCGCCGACCCGCACCTCGTCTACGACCCACTCGCGGGCGACGGCCCCAAGGACGTGGTGATCCTCGGCTCCACCGGCTCCATCGGCACCCAGGCCATCGACCTCGTGCTGCGCAACCCCGAGCGGTTCCGGGTCACCGCCCTGTCCGCCAACGGCGGCCGGGTCGCCCTTCTCGCCGAGCAGGCCCACCGGCTCAGGGCGCGGACCGTCGCGGTCGCCCGGGAGGACGTCGTACCGGCGCTGCGGGAAGCCCTCCAGGCGCGGTACGGCACGGGCGAGCCGCTCCCCGAGATCCTCGCGGGCCCGGACGCGGCCACTCAGGTCGCCGCCTCCGACTGCCACACCGTCCTCAACGGCATCACCGGCTCCATCGGCCTCGCGCCCACCCTCGCCGCCCTGGAGGCGGGCCGCACCCTCGCGCTCGCCAACAAGGAGTCCCTGATCGTGGGCGGCCCGCTGGTCAAGGCCCTCGCCAAGCCCGGGCAGATCATCCCCGTCGACTCCGAGCACGCCGCCCTGTTCCAGGCGCTGGCGTCCGGCACGCGCGCGGACGTACGCAAGCTCGTGGTGACCGCCTCCGGCGGCCCCTTCCGCGGCCGTACCAAGGCCGAGCTGGCGAACGTGACCGTCGAGGACGCCCTCGCGCACCCCACCTGGGCCATGGGCCCGGTCATCACGATCAACTCCGCGACCCTCGTCAACAAGGGCCTGGAGGTCATCGAGGCGCACCTGCTCTACGACATTTCCTTCGACCGCATTGAGGTGGTCGTGCATCCCCAGTCGTATGTTCACTCGATGGTTGAGTTCACCGACGGATCCACGATCGCCCAGGCGACCCCGCCCGACATGCGCGGCCCGATCGCCATCGGCCTGGGCTGGCCGGAGCGCGTCCCCGACGCCGCGCCCACGTTCGACTGGAGCAAGGCGTCGACCTGGGAGTTCTTCCCGCTCGACAACGACGCGTTCCCGTCCGTCAACCTGGCGCGCCACGTGGGCGGGCTCGCGGGCACGGCGCCCGCGGTGTTCAATGCGGCGAACGAGGAGTGCGTGGAGGCCTTCCGGGCCGGCGCGCTGCCGTTCAACGGGATCATGGAGACCGTGACGCGGGTGGTGGAGGAGCACGGCACCCCGAGCGCGGGAACTTCCCTCACCGTCGCGGACGTCCTCGAAGCGGAGACCTGGGCGCGCACGCGGGCCCGGGAACTGGCGGCACACACGGCGGAGGCCCGTGCATGACGACCCTGATGTTCATCCTCGGCATAGTGCTGTTCGCGGTCGGGCTGCTCTTCTCGATCGGATGGCACGAGCTGGGCCACTTGTCCACGGCCAAGCTGTTCGGCATCCGCGTGCCGCAGTACATGGTCGGCTTCGGCCCGACCATCTGGTCACGGAACAAGGGCGAGACCGAGTACGGCATCAAGGCGATCCCGTTCGGCGGCTACATCCGCATGATCGGCATGTTCCCGCCGGGACCGGACGGCCGCCTGGAAGCCCGCTCCACATCCCCGTGGCGCGGCATGATCGAGGACGCCCGCTCGGCCGCGTTCGAGGAGCTCAAGCCGGGTGACGAGACCCGCCTGTTCTACACGCGCAAGCCGTGGAAGCGGGTCATCGTGATGTTCGCGGGCCCGTTCATGAACCTGGTCCTCGCCTTCGGCCTGTTCCTCACCGTGCTGATGGGCTTCGGCATCCAGCAGCAGACCACCACCGTCAGCTCGGTCTCCCAGTGCGTCATCGCCCAGACCGAGAACCGCGACGAGTGCAAGGCGTCCGACCCCCGGTCCCCGGCTGCGGCGGCGGGCATGAAGGCCGGCGACAAGATCGTCTCCTTCGACGGGGTCCGCACCGAGCAGTGGAACACCCTCTCCGACCTGATCCGCGACAGCGCCGGAAAGTCCGTGCCGATCGTCGTCGACCGGGACGGCAGGGAACTGACCCTGCAGGCGAAGATCGCCACCAACCAGGTCGTGAAGAAGGACGCCGCCGGAGCCATCGTCGAGGGCGAGTACGTCAAGGCCGGCTTCCTCGGCTTCAGCGCGGCCACCGGCGTCGTCAAACAGGACTTCGGCGACTCGGTGACCTGGATGAGCGACCGGGTCGGCGACGCCGTCGACTCCCTTCTCGCCCTGCCCTCCAAGGTCCCCGCCCTGTGGGACGCGGCGTTCGGCGACGGCCCGCGCGAGCCGGACTCCCCGATGGGCATCGTCGGAGCGGCGAGGGTCAGCGGCGAGATCGCGACCCTCGACATCCCGGCGTCACAGCAGCTGGCCACGTTCGTCTTCCTCCTGGCCGGCTTCAACCTCTCCCTGTTCCTGTTCAACATGCTCCCGCTGTTGCCGCTCGACGGCGGCCATATCGCGGGCGCGCTGTGGGAGGCGCTGCGCCGCAACACGGCGAAGGTGCTGCGGCGGCCGGATCCGGGGCCGTTCGATGTGGCGAAGCTGATGCCGGTGGCGTATGTGGTGGCGGGGATCTTTATCTGCTTTACCTTGCTGGTCCTGGTCGCGGATGTCGTCAACCCGATCCGGATCAGCTGACCGGGCCGTTTTTCCTCCCCGGCTCCTCTCTGGGCATCAGGGCCCCGCCCTTCACTCGTCTACGCAACTCGCACGAGTGAAGGCCGGGGGCCCTCACCTACGTGCCGGAGCGGCCGAGCCCAGGGAAGCCTGCCTCGGCTCGGATGCGGGCAGGGGCAGATCCAGCAGACCGCGTATCCGACGGACGTACTCATCCCCGTTGTGCCGGTCGACGGAACGCAGGTGCTCCAGGAAGCTGTCGGCGTCGGATGCCTCGGCTGCTTGCCGCCAGAACGGCAGTCCTGCTCCCAGTTCCGCCACGAGCTGCCCGGTCGGCCGCTCGGCCCCGGGCAGCTCCGCGTCCTTGAGTAGCCGGATCGTCTCGCCCTGCGCCTCGGCCATCCCGTCGGCCCAGGCGGTGGCTCCGGCGAGGTCCTGCCGGGGGCTTTTCGCCGGCCGGAGTACGGCTCCGGTGTGCAGCGGCTTCATCGCTGAGAGGTAGGCCAGCTGCGCGGAGTCCAGATCGGATGCGTCGAGCCGTACCGACGTGTCAGGGCGATTTCAAAGTCGGGTTGATCTTGTAGGTGTGCTGGTCACAGCGGTGTGACGATGTTCGGCAGGGCGCCACGAACACAACGAAGCTCCCGCCCCAACCGGAGCTTCGATGTGCCGCCAGTCTGCCACCGTCTGTCTGATCAAGTCGCCGGCTCGTCAGGATCGCGCGATCGGCTCGCTGGCGGCACGCCTGCAGACGCTGGCCGATCCACGCCACCGGCGCGGGAAGCGTCACCCGTTCGTGGCGGTGCTGCTGGTGGCCTGCTCGGCCGTGGTGGCCGGGGCCCGGTCCTTCGCCGCTGTCGGCCAGTGGGCGGCCGCAGCCCCGCAGGTCACCCTCGCCCGGCTCGGCGCCCGCACTGCGACGGTGTTCGGCGTACGGATCGCGCCCAGCGCGGCGACGATCCGCCGGATCATCAACCGCACCTGCCCCGGCGGCCTGGCCGACCTGCTCGGATGTGACCCCGCCGGATGCGACACCGTGGCCGTCGACGGCAAGAGCGCCCGTGGCTCCCGCCACCATGACAGCCCGGCCGCGCACCTCCTGGCCGCCATCACCGGCGGCGGTATGACGGTCACCCAGCTGCGAGTGCCGGACAAGACCAACGAGATCACCTGCTTCGCCACCCTGCTGGAACCGTACGACCTGACCGATGTGACCGTGACCGCCGATGCCCTCCAC
The DNA here is from genome assembly GCF_049974585.1 of Streptomyces sp. UG1. Classification (NCBI taxonomy): domain Bacteria; kingdom Bacillati; phylum Actinomycetota; class Actinomycetes; order Kitasatosporales; family Streptomycetaceae; genus Streptomyces; species Streptomyces sp. UG1. The sequence continues at coordinate 16,511 of NZ_JBNGGG010000042.1, forward strand.
ACCCAGCGCGAGCACGCCCGCTTTCTCGTTGACGACAAGAAAGCGCACTATGTCTTCGCCGTGAAGAAGAACCAAAAAGTCCTCTACCAGCAGCTTCGCATCCTGCCCTGGGAGCAGGTCAGCGCGAAGCACTACGACCGCAGCACGGGCCACGGACGCCTGGAGACCCGCGTCGTGCAGGTGCTGACCGTCACCGATCTCGGCGTCGACTTCCCCTACGCCGCCCAAGTCGCGAAGATCGTCAGGCACCGCACCCGTACCAAGACTGGCAAGCGCACCCGCGAGACGGTCTACGTCATCACAGACCTGACCAGCCGCCAGGCATCTCCCGAGCGCCTGGCGAAGATCGTCCGTTCGCAGTGGATCATCGAGAACCGGCTCCACTTCGTCCGGGACACGGCCTTCCGGGAAGACGCCTCCAAGGTCCGCACCGGGCACGGGCCGGAGAATATGGCCACCCTGCGCAGCTTCGCGATCAACAGCCTCCGCGCCGCCGGACACATGAACATCGCCGCCGCCCTCCGCGCGATGTCCTACGAGCCGTTCCACCGCCCCCTGAGCCTCCTCGGCATCGCCTGACCAGCACCGATACAAGATCAAAAGGCTTTGCAACAGCCCTGCTGGGCAGGGTCCAGGGGCGCGCTGTAGCGCCCCTGGTACCACCGGCCGCAACCAGGTGTTCTTGAGCACCGGGAGCGGTCCCGAAGGCAGGGCTGTTTACTTCGTGTGAGTGGACGGCAACGCATGATGGGGGGCCGGGAGTTGCGTGCGATCCGTGAGCATCCGTCCGGGAGGTTGCGCCACATTCTGAGCACACACCGGGAGCCCGGCAAGACCGTTACCTACTACAGGGCATATCCGTTCACAGTCAGTCGACCTGATCAAGGGAGTAGCGTTACCGCTGTAGCCTGCGGCGAGTGTAATGCTGTGATCCGGCTGCGCGTCCACTCCATAGCGCATACCAAGCGTGCACGGCGGCGTTGGCTAGCCATGGCTGCACTGAGCCTGTTGCTAGGCATCGCGCTCACGTACGAGGCGTTCTTCCGTCCTAGTTCGTTCAGCGATCAGTCGGCTGCCCTGGCTCTTACGTCCGCGGTCGTGACGGCCGCTAGCTTCGGGTCCGCTGTTGCCGGGATTGTTCTCTGGTGGTTCGACGACGGTACCCGCATGATTTCACAGCCCAAAGAGGGCCCAAGACATACGCTGGGCCCATGAGCGGCGCTCATGGACTCGGTGAGCGACGAGCCGGCGACTTGATCAGACAGACGGTGGCAGACTGGCGGCACATCGAAGCTCCGGTTGGGGCAGGCGACTTGGGAAGGTCACCCGCTCAACGGGAGCTTCGTTGTGTTCGTGGCGCCCTGCCGAACATCGTCACACCGCTGTGACCAGCACACCTACAAGATCAACCCGACTTTGAAATCGCCCTGCACCGCTGCCGGATGCCTCCGGCAGCGGTGTGTCTTGGGTGTGCCGGAACTACTCGGGCACAGTTGCCCGACGACAAATCACACGGCTTCCTTCTGGTAACATCTCGCGCCCCCAAACTCCAACCAGCCTGCTCCGTCAGCAGGTTGGAAGAGGCTCAGTACACCTCATATCGCGGTGGGCCCATGACGTCGGGGATCCGGAAAGGGCTGACCTTTTCGTCGCCGGTCAGCATCCGGAACACGAATTCCGACACCGTCATGTCGAACCTATACCACTCCTCACTGGGGTCCAGCCGGGCAAGGACCGGCCACTTGTTGGGGTCCTCACCACCTGCCAGCCAGTAGAACTCGACGCCTTCCTGCACCGCCCCTCCCCAGGGAATGAGCCCCTCCCCGCCCGGCGTGTAGATCGGGTAGGGCTCGTAGACCCGGACGGCCGAGGGTTGACGCTCCAGCGCCCGGCGAATACCGGCCAAGTCGCCGAGGACGCTGAAGGAACTACTCTTCTTACTTGAGGTGTAAACGTAAAGATATTCGCTGAACTCCCCCACTCCAATGCTCTCCGTGAGCTTCTTGAAGTCATCGGGAAGTGGCGTTCCCAATTCATACTCGATTGAGTCCCAGCCGATCTCCAGGTGGAGATTCTCCTGCGAGACTGTCTTAAGGATACGTGAAACCCATTCCATGATTAATTCCTCTGATCTCACTGTGCCGACCGCCGCCGACCCGCTCAAATGCAGGCCGGCGGCGGGACTATATCGCGACGGACGTGATTGGAGCGATTCCTATGGTTGGTTCGGAATGGGGAACGCTCCGGCATCTCCTGTTGTCATGCTCGCCCAGGCGATGGACAAACTCTCGGGGATCGGATTGTCCCCGTCGTAGTGGGCCCGCACCGAGTACCAGAGCGTTTCGCCGCCCTTGACACGGTTGGCCATCTCTTGCTCGAAGTTCCGCATGAGCGGACTGTTCACCTTGGCATACAGCGGAACCAGATTCCTCCGGTCCGTACCACTGCCGCCGAGCATCCTGGCGAGGAGATGACCGCGCACTACACGCGGCAGCCCCTGCCTCTCGGCTTCCCTGCCGCTGTAGTACCCAGGAGGCATGCGGTCCGTGCCGAACGGAGGCGGCATCTCGGTACCAGTGCCCCAGATCTCCGACTCGACGCCTGGGAAGGCTTCGCCTCCCTTGTCGTTGGTGTAGTTGAAGCCTCCCGGGCTCAGGCAGGCGTCCACTCCCTGCGCACGGCCGGCGCCGTCGAGCGGGTGGTAGTACACCATGCTCATGCCCTTGGAGCAGTCCTCCTTGCCGAACGGGTATTGGTCGTCGGCAGGCTGCCACTCCACCTTCTTCTCCGGAGTGACGAGCAGGCCCTTGTTGTAGTCCGGCTGGTCACCTGGTTCCGACTCGTACCCGCTGGACGCGGTGGAGGTGTTCCATCCGATGGCGTCCAAGAAGACCTGGGCGACGGTCAACCAGCCGCCACCACCCTTTGTGGACGTCTTCGTGGACGTCTTCCCACCGTCGGAGAACCAGCTCACGGGGTTCCACCACTCGTGACCATCGAGTTCGATGAACGTTGTGGGGTTGCCGCCGGCGAAGGCGTACCGGTTGCCGGTGAACGGGTCGGTGCCGAGGTTCATGTCGGCGAGGGCGCCGTTGTACATGTCTCGGGTGGTGAAGCGGTTCAGGCCCGGGTTGTAGTCGCGGAAGCCCATGTCGTAGGTGCCGGACTGGGCGTCCCAGCGCTTGGCGTTGAACCGATAGGGGTTGTAGGCCTCCTTGGTGGGATCGGCCGCGTCCGGCTTGTCGATGCCGGTGAACTCGGACTCGTCGTCGGAGCCGTACGCGGTGTAACCGTACGTCGCCTTCGTGTCGCCGTTCTTGTCGGTCAGGGTCTCGACGTCGGTGTGGCTGTTGTAGCCGTAGTAGCCGTCCTCGGTCGTGCCGTCGCTGTTGTGTGTGACCTGGGACAGGCGCTCGCCCCACGGGCTGTACTGGTAGGACTTGGTCAGCTCGCCGGCGACCTTCTCGTCCAAGACCTCGGACGAGAGACCCAGGTACGCGAAGTCCGTCGTCTTGCCGTCCGCCGTCTTCGACGCGGTGCGGTCCAGCGGGTCGAAGGTGTACGTGGTCGACTTCATCACGCCCGTGGAGTCCATCTTCTGGGACTCCACGACGTGGTCGAAACCGTCGTACACGCTCCGCTCGACAACCTTGCCGCCGACGGTGGTTGATTCCTGGCGGCCGAACGGGTCGTAGTTGTAACTCGACGCCTGGCCCCCGGTAGAGGCGCTCAACAGACGGTTACGGTCGTAGTTGTAGGTGGTTGTGGTGCCCTTGACCGTCTGGTTGATGACGTTGGAATTGTCGTCGTGGACGTACGATTCCGTGCCCGCGCCGTCGCCGGTCTTCACCGACTTGGCCAGCCGGTTGGCCGGGTCGTAGGTGAAGTCCGTCGTCGACGACAGGTACGCCGCGTGGTTGTCGGCGTTCATCTTCTTCGCCACATCCTGCGCCTTGTTGCCGTTCGGGTCGTAGGCGTAGGTGTGCGAGGAGACGAGGGTGCCGTTGGGCTTCTTCTCCGTCGCCGACTTCAGCGCGGCATCCAGGTAGTACGTGTAGTCAACGGTGTTGCCGTTGGCCTTGGTCTCCTGGAGCTTCAGCCCGCGGTCGGTGTACGTGTACGACGTGACCTTGGGGTTGGCGTCTGTCGCCGTCTTGCCGACCGAGACCGTCTTCACCATTTCACGCAGGTCGTACGTGTACTTGGAGAACTGGTCCGGGTGAGTGACCGTGTCCGGGTGGTTATTCGCGTCGTACGTGAACGACGTGGACTTCTTCTCCTGGCCGGACAGTGACTCGGTCACCTTCTGGACCTGGTTGAGGCCCGTGTAGGTGATCGTGTAGGAGTCGATCTTCGCAGTCGACGAGGTGTCGTCGATCTGCGTCAGGTTGCCGTTGAGGTCGTAGGAGTAGACGAAGTTGGCCTTCTCCGTGTCGGCCGGGTCGCCGCTGGTGTCGCGGACGAGCTTGACGCCATCCGCGACGACCACGCCGCCGCTGTTCTGGAACAGCTGCAGCTTGGCGTCGTTGCCCTGCTTGAAGGCGTAGGAGCCCAGCGAGATCCAGGTGCCCTGGTTCGCGGCCGCGTTCTGGTCGATCGTCTTGTCGGCCGTTCCGGTCGCATGGGTGACCGTGTATTTGGCCGCCGCTGCGGCGCCCGTCACCTCGGGGAACTTCACATACGCCGCGTACGTGCCGTCCTTGGGGATGTTGAGCGTCCACGTGAAGGCGTCCGTACCGGTGCCCGCCGCGTGGGTCTCGTGGTCGTAGCCCTGCTGGTCGGTGATGTCTCCCTTCGTCCAGGTCCCGGTCTTCGAGGTGTTCTGGGTGTCGGAGTTGTCCACCAGGACGACCGACTTGCCCACCGGGACGCCGTCGTCCGACCGCGACTTCAGCGAGCCGTCGGGGTAGAACGACCACGCCATCGTGCGGTCCGAGGAGCCACCTGCCGAGGTCAGGGTCCGCTTGGTCTGCGCGCCCGACTCGTTGTAGTCGTACGTGGTGACAATGTCCCACGGGTCCGTCGACGACTGCACCCAGCCGTTGTCGAAGTAGCTGTAGGTGGTGTCGTTGCGGACGGTTTCGCCGTCCGACGGAGGCAACGAGGTCTTCGCCACCCGGCCGACCTTGTCGTAGGCGGTCTCCGTGTAGACGTTGGAATTGTTGTAGCGGGTGTCCGCCGGGTCGTAGGGCTGGTACTGCTTGACCGGGCGGTTCAGCGCGTCGTACTCGGTACGGGCGGTGAACGCGGTGGTCGTACCGGCCGCGACGGCACGCGGGCTGATCACCTTGGTGGTGTTGCCGACCTGGTCGTACTCGTACTTGGTCGTGCGGTACGTGATGGTCGTGGTGCCGTCGTGCGGAACCTTGACCTCGGTCCGCTTACCACGCTCGTCGTAGGTGATGAGCGTGGTGTTGTTCTCCGCGTCCGTTGTCGACGTGACCAGCGAGTCCTTGTCGTAGCCCCGCCGGGTGGTCTTGCCGGCCGCATCCGTGACGACCGTGACCCGGTGGTTGAGGTCGTAGTCGGTCTTGGTCATGTAGTCGGTCGTGTCGGCCGTCGCGTTCTTCTTCGGGTCGATGACCTTGGTGACGTTGCCGACGTTGTCGTACTCGTACGAGACCTTGTCGCCCTTCGCGTTGACCACGGAGGTAAGCTGGTAGATCTCGTCGTAGTGGTTCGTCGTGACGTAGTCGGCCGTGTCCGTCGTCGTCGCCGTGCCCTTGGGCTCCGTCGTCGTCTTCAGGTGGCCGACCTTGTCATAGGTGTACGTCGTGGTGCGCGGGCTCGTCTGGTTGTTCGCCGGCTCCGTCGCCGACGTGACTTGGTCCGTGTTGTCGTACACCGCCGTCGACACCGCGCCATTGGGCGCCGTCACCTTGGTGACGTTGTCGTTGGCGTCGTACACCGGCGCAGGAGTCGTGATCAGGACGCCCGCGTCCTGGTCCTTCGGTACCGTGCTGACCAGCGGACGCCCGAACGTGTCATACGTCTGCGTGGTCACCTTACCGTTGGCATCGGTGGCCTTGATGACCTGACCGCGCTCGTCGTACTCGTACGTCGTCGAGTTGGTCTTCGCGTCGGTGATCGTCGCTGGGTAGCCGGTCGGGCCGAAGAGGTCGTACTTCGTCGGGTTGCCGTTGGCGTCGGTCGCCTTGGTCAGCTGACCGTAGGAGTCGTACTCGTACGACGTGGTGTAGTCACCCGCCGTCGCCGTGGCGACGCCCTTGGGGTCGGTGACCGTGGTCAGGTTGCCGAAGGCGTCGTAGCCGAACTGCCAGGCCCGCCCCTCGGGCGACGTCTTGCGGAACAGGTCGGCCGAGTAGCCGTCGGCGCGCGTCTGGTACTCGTACTTCGCCGCGTTGGCCGGCCACTGGGTGGTGTCCGTGACGCAGGTGGTGGTCTGGTCCGGGGCGCCGGTCTTGTTGTTTTCCGCGTCGCGCTGCCAGAGCGGGTAGCCGGTCTTCTGGTCGTAGCAGTACGCGGTCTTGGCGCCGTTGTCCTCCTCCAGGTAGGTGACGTTGTTGTCGGCGTCCCAGCTCATCTTGGTGGTCTGGGACTTGGCGTTGGTGGTCTGGACCGGGCGGGCGAAGTCGTCGGTGACGTACTTCGTGGCGTGGGTCTCGGCGTCGGTGACGGTGGTGTCGGTGAACTTGGTGTTCGCGGTGTTGGCCGTATACGCGAAGCCGGTGTTACCGCCGAGGCGGTCGGTGATGGTCTTGGTCCACCAGTGGTACTTCGGGTCGTCGCCCGTCTGCGGCGCGTAGTACGCCAGCGAGGTGCCGTTGCCGCGCGGGTCGGTGGCCTTGACCAGTTTGACGTTCTTGTTGCCCTGGGTGGCGTCGTAGGTGAACTTGAACACCTTCGGCTGCGTGGAACCGTCACCGTCGGTGAACTGCCCCAACAGACCCTTCGTCGTGTAGAAGAAGGAGATCTTGCGGCCCGAGATGTCGGTGATCGACTTCACGTGGTCGTAGATCTTGGAGTTGGTCAGGTTGCTGCCGGTGACCTTGGCGCCCGTGTCGTCGATGTACTCGTACGACGCGTCGCCCTTCTCGTAGTAGTCGACCCTCAGCGACTGACGGGAGGCCGGGTCGGTGATGTACGTGAGGAACTTCGTCGGCTTGTTGTTGGACTTGCGCTCCTCGTAGGTGTAGGTCTGCGTGTTGCCGTTCTTGTCGACCACCGAGGTCAGGTAGCCGTCGCAGCCGAAGAGGAAGCGGGTGCCGTCCGGGCGCAGCAGTGTCCAGGCGTCCGGGACGGGGTCCTTGGTCGGGGTGCAGTCCAGGCCTGCCTTCATGGTGATGCGGTAGTGGACGCCTGCCGGGGCCTTCCAGGTGCCGTCGGCCTGCTTGGTGAAGACGTGCGTGGTGCCGTCCCCGTCCGGCAGCCGGATCTCGGTGGCGTTCTGGTTCGGGTTGGGGTGGAAGTCCAGCGGGGCGCCCAGCCGGATCGGGCCTGCCAGCTGGGCCGACCAGCCTGCGCCGGTCACGGTGTCGCTGGTGTCCAGCGAGTTGTACGCGAACCGGGCGAACGTCGTCAGGCCGCGTCCGGGGTTGGTGAACGCGTTGTAGGACCAGACGCTGTTGCCGGAGGCGAGGTTGTTCATCACCGTGGAGCCGGCGCCGGTGTTCTTGCCCGTGTAGGAGTAGAACTTCTCCAGGCCCAGGGTGTTGGAGGTGGGGTCCTCCACCGCCACGTTCTGCTTCAAGGCCGGGATGCCGCCGGTGCCAGCGGACAGCCAGCTGCCGTCGGAGACCTTCCGGATGTCCCAGCCCAGCACATAGTCGGTGCGCTTGTTGCCGGAGTCGGAGTTGATCGGGGTGGCGACCTGCGCCTGGATCGTGGCCGACTGGCCGGGGTTCAGCGCCGGTATCGCCGTGGACAGCTGGTTGCCGCCGGTCGTCACGTCCGTGCCGTCGGGCAGCTTCCAGGTGTAGGACAGCTCCCGCTCACCGGCCGCCCACGCCGAGCTGGTGGTGTTGGTGACGGTGAAGTCCACCGTGTAGGTGGAGTTCGGGGTCATCCGGGACGGGGTCTGCGGCGCGTAGTAGGTGTCCTCGGTGGTGGAGTCGACGTAGATCACCCGCAGCAGCGGCCCGATCTGCCAGTCGTCCGCCTCCGACGACAGGAACAGGGTACGCTCCTGCGGCCCGGACGCGGACTCGTCCGCCAGCTTGACCAGCGCACCGTGGTTGGAGGACGGGGTGTCCACCCAGCCCTGGGTCAGGGACGTGGCATCCCACCAGTGCCGGCCGACATCGTTGCTCCACTGCGGGGTGTAGTCCGAGACGACGGAGGAGTGATCGCCGCCCGCGCTGGTCCACGCCGTCGTCGAGGTGGCGTTGTTCCAGGTCGCGGTGGTCTCGTCGAAGCCTCTGGTCAGGCCGTGCAGGTTGTAGCGGGCGCCGTTGGTGTCGGTGTCGGTCTGCGCCGCCCACATGAACAGCCGCGACTCCAGCACCGTGGCGGTGGCCGGAATATCCGCCGTGTCGAACTTCATCGCCGCGCGGGTGGTGCCCCAGGTGGTGGAGTTGTTGCCCACGCTCAGCCAGTTCTGGCCCACGTCCCAGGACGTCATGGTGTCCTGGTTGGTGGCCGGCTGCGCCGACGACAACGTCGTATCCGTCACCCCGGCCGTGCCCTGGAGCAGCCGCATGGTGCGGCCCGCCTTCGGCACACCCACCACGCGGGTCGGGGAGCCGAGCAGCTCACCGTTCTTCGTCTTCACCGCGATCTGGTAGTAGTACGACCGTCCGATCTCCGCCGAGGACGAGTCCGGCGTCGGGGTCGCGGTGGTGTCCGTGTAGGAGGTGGCCGTCTTGTCGACCGGCGCGATGAGCGTCGCCGCGGACGGGGTGAACGCCTGCTGCGTGGAGCGGTGCAGCTGGTATTCGACGATGTCCAGACCACCGTCGCCGGTGTCGTTGCTGTAGGCCTTCCACGACAGTTCCGGGCCGGTGGAGTGGATCACCTGCGGGGAGTCGAGCGTGGTGCCGACCTTGCCGTAGGTGACCGTCAGCCTGGGGATCGTGGAGGTCTCGCCGCCGTAGGCGCCGTCCCCGGCCTCATAGCGCGGGCCGCCCAGCGCCCCGCTGGTCGACTCGTCGCTCGCCTTGAGCACGAACCCGTAATTGGGCTCGGTGCCGTTCACCCACTTCTGCACGGTGTCGGTGACCGGGAACTTGTCCCACGTGTTGTACTCGCCCTTGCTGCGGGTCAGCTGCGCCGGGTTCACCCAGCGCACCGCGTCCGCGATCACCGCCGTCGACGTCGAGGCCGGACCGTCACCCAGGACCACCTTGCCCGCGGTGCCCTTGGCGAAGCTGATCTGCGAGCCGCCGTTCAGCGACGTCCACTCGCCGCCCGAACCGGCCGACTGGTCCACCGTGTAGGTGGTGGCACCGTCCTTGGACGTCACCGTGTACGGGGCGTTGACGGCCCGGTCGGAGGCGGCCACGTAGTGCACGTCGACCCGGTAGGTGCTGCTCTCCGGCAGCCTGGGCTGCCAGGTGTAGGTCTCGCCCGCCACCGAGTTCTTGTTGTAGCGGTAGTCCTGGTTGACCGCGTACTGCGTCAGCGTCGACGTCGAGGCCGGCCAGGTGCCGGACGCGGCCGTGGTGCCCGCATCCCCCTCGTCCACCTGCACACTCGTGCCCGACAGCTCACCCACCAGAGCACTGGTGTTGTCCCAGGTCGCCGTGGACTCCTCCCACGCCCCGGTCGCCCGGTGCGCCTTGATCAGGACACTGGTGCCGGTGGTGGTGTGCGACTGGTCGTAGTACATCTCCAGCCGCGCCGCATCGATCTTCGTGCCCGCCGGGATCTCGTCCAGCGGGAACTTGATCAGCGACCGGGCGGTGCCCGTGTCCGTGCGGCCCGCCGACAGCTTCCAGGAGGAGCTGTAGTTCGTCGTCGGCGCCTCCTGCAGCACCATCACATCCTGGGCGCTCGACGGCGACGGCGCGATCGTGATCGTCGGATCGATCACCACCGGATACTGCCGGTCCCTCGACGCCAGCCACTTCTCATCCGGCGCGACGGTCAGCTTCCACCGCTTGCCGTCCCGCGTGAGCTTCTGGGTGACCTTCGTGCTGTAGGTCTGCCCGAAGACCGAAGCGTCCGCCTTGGCCGCGTCCGTCATGTACGGCGCCGGGATCACCAGCTCGGGCGTGTCCGGCAGCTCGCCGTACAGCGCGATCGAACCGTCCGGCCGGGCCTTCGGCTCCAGCCCGTCCGCATCCAGGGTGAAGGTGAACTTCACCGGACCGTCCGGGCGCTTGGCCAGGGTGATGTTCTCCTTCACCCGGCCCGGACCGACCACATACTCCAGATCCGCGCCGTGCACCACGTCCGCGTAGGTGACCGTGGAATCCTTGACCTTCGGGGCGAGGTCCTTGTCCCGCACTCCGTCCAGGCCCAGGGTGACCGAACGGCCGCTCGGCGAGGCGAACCGCACCAGCCGGCCGGCATCCCCGCCGAACCAGGACCGCCCGTTGTTCGTGGTGTTGGCGAAGGCGAAACCCTTGGCCTTCGTACCGCGCACCGCGGTGTCGACCGGCTTCCAGGTCGCCTTCTTGCCCTCACCCGAGCGGTACGACGTCGGCACCGCCGACAGCTCCGCCTGCACCCGGCCGTCCGACAACTCCCAGAACCGGGCGTGCGCCGTGCGCCGGCCCGTCAGCTCTCTGACCCGCTTGGCCTCCGGATCGGCCTTGCCCTTCGGCAGCTTCTGCCGGTCGGCTATCCCCAATTCGTCATGCGACGGAGGCTTCTCGATTTCCTTGCTATCATCCGCGAACCAGCCTTTGACGGTGTCGAATATTCCCTTTCCGTCACCGTCGTCAGCGGGCGCCGCATAAGCGACCTGAGGCAGCGCGGTACTTGTCACCGCGGCCACCACAAGGCACGCCACAAGCCTGCCCAGTCTGGGTCTCACGCCAAACCTTTCCTCGTGCGTCATGGCATAAACATGCCGCCGGAAAACCCGCCCCACCCCACGGGAATACGAGCCCATGGGCAGGGGCGCCGGATTTCTAGTCACTCCGGTGACGCAATGTCAAGCGACCAGACAATGCGGACCATTGATACTGAACAGGGCGCCGGGTGTCCGATATTTCCCTTCGCTTGCTATCGGCGGACCGCATCGTGTATAAGTCGCCCGGCTGCAGCTTTCTGAATTTCAAGAGGAGTGCGCCCGTGAGCGTCAAAACCCAGGAACGCGAAGCACCGGAAACGGATACCGAAGACTCGAAGAACTCAAAGAAGACTTCCGGCGACCGTGCCGGCCTGCTCGCCGCAGGCGTCGCGCTGGCCCTCTGCGGCGGTTTCGTCCTCTACGGCGTGCTCGACTCCGGCAAGGACGACAAGAAACCGGCAGACCGCACCCCCACCGCCGCAGTGACCTACGAAGTAACCGGCCAGGGCACCGCCGACATCACCTACCAGGCCCGCAACGAAACCGGCGAAGCCACCGTCGTCAAAGCCACCACCCTGCCCTGGCGCAAGACCGTCGACGTCCCCCTCGGCCAGGAACCGGTCATCAGCATCGTCCTCGGCGAGAAAGGCGGCCAGGCCCGCTGCACCCTCGCCATCAGCGGCAAGCACGTCCAAAGCGCCACCGCCACCGGCACCTTCGGCCGCGCCACCTGCACCGGCGGCGTGCTTACCGCCGCGGGGGATGAGAAGCAGGGTTGAGTCCTCGCCCGGCGCTTCCCCGACCCGCACGCAGGCTCCAAGGTGATGTGCCGGAAACGTTCCGGCAGTCGGATCCGGGCACCCCGCTGCGCAGTTGATGCCGGTGGCTTATGTGGTGGCGGGGATCTTCATCTGCTTCACCTTGCTCGTCTTGGCGGTAGATACCGTCCAATCCGGTGCGCATCAGCCGGCTGATCCGTGGCCGTTCTGACGTCGTCAGCGCCCGGCGGTGGAACAGCCGCCTTCGAGCTGTGGGACGGCTCGGTGTCCGTCCCGCCGGCGCGAGCGTGACGTCGCCTACGACGACCGCCCGCCGCGCGATATCAGCCCAGGTTGAGTGATTCGTCTCCGAAGTCGGCCACGAGTCTCAGCTGCCCCCCAAGTGCCGCGACATAGGACGCGAGAGTCTCGACTTCGGAGCGCGTCAGATCGCCCTTTTCAATCGCCGATACACGCCCCTGCGTGACACCGAGTGCCATGGCGACCTGTGCCTGGGTCATGTGCTGTCGCTTGCGCACCTCGGAGAGCCGGTGAGCCCGCGCCTCGGTCGGCAGACGGCTCGCGCCCTCCTCGATCCCCGCACCGTTCATTCCGAGTCTCCGAGGCACTGGACTCGGAGGATGAGAACGGTGTCGTCCCGGTGGCCCTCCTGGTACCAGACCATGACGTGGCCTTCGGCGTAGGTACGGACACCGGAAGCCGACTCGCGGATGTCGAAGGGATGGCCGATCCGGCGCACCCCGACAGCCTCGGCGATCCTGCCCGCAACATCCTCGACGGCTGCCCTCTCGTTCTCGCTGAGTCCTCCCACTACCTCCCGTGCGTTGGGTTCGTACTCCCACGTCCAGTCGCTCACCGCGCCGACTCCTGGACGGTGGCGATGATGCGACTGATCTCAGCGGACGCGGCACGGCGTTCGCTGCGGTCGGGAGAGTCGGCGACGATCCGTTCGCACTCGGCCACGCGGGCTGCCGCGCCGGGGGTCCGCTGGACGGCGACCCAGGTCCACCAGTGCTCGAGGAAGGCCCGGCAGGGGGTGAGAGTGAACAGATCGCGAGCTTCCCGAGTAGCGTCTTCCCAATGCTGGTCGAACCGGGGAAGCGCGTTCGCCGGGTCGAGGCGAGCCACTGCGATCCGGAGGGCTGCCGGTGTCTTCTCCGGCATGGGGCCGGGAGGCTGTGGTTCTGAGGCCTGGGCGGTCATCGGTGCGCAAGCTTCTCTCCGACAAGGGCTATGACCCACGCAAAATATCACTCAGATGTATTGGCAGATGTCTTGGCGCTGTGTGGCAGGCCAGGCACAGTGGCTAATCAGAGATCATGTCCTCGGGGGCGGGCGCCATGCCTGGCCCTTTGCCGTGGGACGCCATCGAGTGGACCTTCAGGACGCCGAGTGCTTCCGTTCACCTCTGTGCCGTAATCTCGAAGCCCGGAGCCCGCCGCTGACGGGGCCGGACCTTGATCCACGACTTGGGGTTGCACAGCAGATGACTGCGATTTCTCTCGGCATGCCGTCCGTTCCGACCAAGCTCGCCGAGCGCCGCAAGAGCCGGCAGATCCAGGTCGGGTCCGTGGCGGTCGGCGGTGACGCCCCGGTGTCCGTACAGTCCATGACCACGACCCGAACGTCGGATATCGGCGCCACGCTCCAGCAGATCGCCGAGCTGACCGCGTCCGGCTGCCAGATCGTCCGAGTCGCCTGCCCGACCCAGGATGACGCCGACGCCCTCGCGACCATCGCCAAGAAGTCCCAGATCCCGGTCATCGCCGACATTCACTTCCAGCCGAAGTACGTGTTCGCGGCCATCGAGGCCGGCTGCGCGGCCGTACGCGTCAATCCCGGCAACATCAAGCAGTTCGACGACAAGGTCAAGGAGATCGCGCGGGCCGCCAAGGACCACGGCACGCCGATCCGCATCGGCGTCAACGCCGGCTCGCTGGACAAGCGCCTGCTCCAGAAGTACGGCAAGGCGACGCCGGAGGCCCTGGTCGAATCGGCCCTGTGGGAGGCGTCCCTCTTCGAGGAGCACGACTTCCGGGACATCAAGATCTCCGTTAAGCACACCGACCCGGTCGTGATGATCGAGGCGTACAAGCAGCTCGCGGCCCAGTGCGACTATCCCCTCCACCTCGGTGTGACGGAGGCGGGTCCGGCGTTCCAGGGCACGATCAAGAGCGCGGTGGCCTTCGGTGCCCTCCTCTCGCAGGGCATCGGCGACACCATCCGGGTGTCCCTGTCGGCTCCCCCCGTAGAGGAGGTCAAGGTCGGCAACCAGATCCTGGAGTCCCTGAACCTCAAGCAGCGCGGCCTGGAGATCGTCTCCTGCCCCTCCTGCGGCCGCGCCCAGGTCGACGTCTACAAGCTGGCCGAGGAGGTCACGGCGGGCCTGACCGGCATGGAGGTCCCCCTCCGCGTCGCCGTCATGGGCTGCGTCGTGAACGGCCCCGGCGAGGCCCGCGAGGCCGACCTCGGCGTCGCGTCCGGCAACGGCAAGGGCCAGATCTTCGTCAAGGGCGAGGTCATCAAGACCGTCCCCGAGTCCAAGATCGTGGAGACCCTCATCGAGGAGGCCATGAAGATCGCCGAGCAGATGGAGGCCGAGGGTGTGGCCTCCGGCGAGCCTTCGGTGTCTGTCGCGGACTGATCCGAGTACGTACGGCCGTATGGCCGTACTGCCGTCGTGAGTCCCGTCACCCCGCGGTGGCGGGACTCACTCGTACCTCCGCCCATACGCATTTCCCCGGCCGGCGTGGCGTGACGTCCCAGCGGTCGGCGAGCGCCTCCACCAGGAGCAGCCCGCGGCCGGACTCGTCCTGCTCGGTCCGCGGCGGACGGGGTTCGGGGAGCCGTTCGGAGCGGGTGTCGGACACTTCGAGACGCAGCACCGCGGGGGACTCGGCCAGCCGCAGGTGGAAGTCCCGTCCCGGTACGTGTCCGTGCCGTACGGCGTTGGCGGCCAGTTCGGCGGCGATGAGCGTGACGCTCTCGTTGACCGCGCTGCCGTAGGGGTGCCCCCATTCGTCCAACCGGTGCGAGACGAGACGACGGGCGAGCCGTGCGCCGCGTGGGGTGGAAGTGAACCGCATGGCGAACTCGTGTGCGGGCGCGGGGTGTTGGGGCATATGCCGGTCCAGGGGAGTTTCCGACTTCATGCCGTACACGGTCCCGTGCGCTGCGTAGCGTTGAACAGCGGAGACGCCGTGACCGTCACAGGGTGTACGCGTACGGCGGCGATCTGTACGCGGGTGAGCCGTTACCAACGGGGCGTGAGGGCAATGGGGTTGGCATGAGCGAAGTGACTGAACCTGAAGGTCCGGAGGCGGAGGAGGGGGCCGAGCCGAACTCGGTCGTCCCTCTTATCTTCGGGCGGCTGTTGAAGCGGTTGAGGATGCAGGCTGGCATGGATCGTGCCCAACTCGGTTCCCGTACCGGGTACTCGGCGGCGACCATCGCCTCGTACGAGCAGGGCAGGCGGATTCCACCGACGCGGTTCATCATTCGGGCCGACGAGGTCCTGAACGCGGGCGGGGTACTGGTCGAGTTCAGCGAGGACATGGAGAGGGCGCAGTATCCGGCGTTCTTCCACGATGCGGCGGCATTGGAGAAGAAGGCCGTTGCGCTGCATGTGTTCGCTACGAAGGCGATCCCGGGGCTCCTCCAGACGGAGGACTACGCGCTCGCGGTGTTCAGGATGTGGCGTCCGCTCCTGGGCGAGGAGACTGTGCAAAAGCGTGTTGCGGCCCGTATGGCCCGGCAGGACATCTTTGCCCAGGCCGTGTTCCCGACCATCAGCTTCGTGATCGAGGAGCACCTGCTGCGCCGACCGCTGGGCGGACAGGCAGTGATGCGTGGGCAGTTGGAGCAGATCCTGCTGCACGGGCAGCGTCGTAACGTCGAAATCCAGGTGATGCCGACGGCTCGCGAGGCGCATGCTGGACTTGAGAGTCCGTTCACCTTGATCGAAACGAAGGAAGGGCGCAGGATCGCCTATGTGGAGGCGTACAAGAGCAGTCGCCTCTACACCGACCGTCAGACGGTCAGGGAGCTGGAGGAGCAGTACGGCATCCTGCGCGCCCAGGCCCTGACGCCGAGCGAAACACTGGCCCTCGTAGAGAAGCTGCTGGGAGAGACATGAACGTCGATGAGTCGTCCGAGCTGACGTGGTTCAAGAGCAGCTACAGCGATGGTGAGGGCGGCGAATGCGTCGAGGCCGCCCTCACCTGGCGCAAGTCCAGCTACAGCACAGGGTCTGGCGGCGAATGCGTAGAGATCGCCACCTGCCCCACCACCATCCACGTCCGGGACTCCAAGCAGGACCCCGCCACCGCTCCCACCCTCACGGTGCCCCCCGCCGCCTGGCAGGCGTTCCTCGGGTTTGCCGGCCGGTCGTGATCACGAACGTGCCCACGCTCTGAGCGCCGCTTCGCACCACGGGGCGCGTCACGAACACGCGAGGTACAGTGCCGGGACCAGCAGAGTCCCCACCGTGAGGCCCCGCCCCGTGCTGACCCAGACGACCTCCAGGGTCCTCGAACCGAGTGACCTGGACGCCGCGCTCGCCGTCCTCGACCGCGAGCCGGTCGCGAACGCCTTCGTGACGTCCCGCGTCCAGGTCGCCGGCCTCGACCCCTGGCGCCTGGGCGGCGAGATGTGGGGCTGGTACGAGGACGGCATGCTGACGTCCCTGTGCTACGCGGGCGCCAACCTCGTCCCGATCTGCGCGACCCCCCGAGCGATCCGCGCCTTCGCCGACCGCGCCCGGCGCGCGGGCCGCCGCTGCTCCTCCATCGTCGGCCCCGCCGACGCCACCGCCCAGCTCTGGCGCCTGCTGGAACCCAGCTGGGGCCCGGCCCGCGAGGTCCGACCCCACCAGCCCCTCATGGTCACCGACCGCCTGCCCGCCGGCATCGCCCCGGATCCCTACGTCCGCCGCATCCGCAAGGACGAGATGGAGACGATCATGCCGGCGTGCGTGGCGATGTTCACCGAGGAGGTCGGCGTATCTCCCCTCGCGGGGGACGGCGGCCTCCTCTACCAGGCCCGGGTCGCCGAACTCGTCGGCTCTGGCCGCTCCTTCGCCCGCCTCGACCAGGACGGCAGGGTCGTCTTCAAGGCCGAGATCGGCGCCGCCACCGACCGCGCCTGCCAGATCCAGGGCGTCTGGGTGGCCCCCGAGTACCGGGGACAGGGACTGGCCGCACCCGGCATGGCCGCGGTACTGCGCTACGCCCTCGCGGACGTCGCCCCGGTGGTGAGCCTGTACGTCAACGACTTCAACACCGCGGCGAGAAGGACGTACACCAGGGTGGGCTTCCAGGAGGTCGGCGCTTTCATGAGCATTCTGTTCTGAACACTCCCCTGTACGCTCCCCACATGCGCCTTCCCGGTCACGCACACCGCCGCCGAGCAGACGACATCGTGATCGGCCCCCTGGACCTCCCGGCCCGCGTCGACGAGGCCTTGGCAGTCCAAGCGGTGGCTTTCGGCCTGGGCCCCGACGAGGTGGCGGTACGGCGCCAGATCGTCCTGCGTCACATGACGTACCCCGGAGCCCGAGCCCTCGGCGCGACCACCGCGGGCATGCTCGTCGGATTCGTCTACGGCATGCCCAACGACCGCAGCCACTGGTGGTCCACCGTCGTGGAGCCCTACCTCCGGGCCCAGGGCCACGACGACTGGCTCGACGACTCCTTCGTCATCACGGAACTCCACGTCCACCCCCGCTACCAGAACCGGGGCATCGGCCGCTCCCTGATCACCACGATCACCGACAGCGCCGCCGAACCCCGCTCGATCCTCTCCGCGATCGACGTCGACAGCCCGGCCCGCGGCCTCTACCGCTCCCTCGGCTACCAGGACCTCGCCCGCCAGGTCCTGTTCCCCAGCGCCCCGAAGCCGTACGCCGTGATGGGCGCCCCCTTGCCGCTCCGCCGCCGCTAACCGATTTCCACCGCCCCGTTCCCCCCGGCTAACCTCCTGCCATAATCCAAACCAGCAGGAGTACGAGAACCATGGCGAACGCACCGGTCCAGCGCATGTCCCAGTTGATGGCGAAGACGCTGCGCGACGACCCGGCGGACGCCGAGGTCCTCAGCCACAAGTTGCTCGTCCGGGCCGGCTACGTCCGCCGCACCGCGGCCGGCATCTGGTCGTGGCTGCCCCTCGGCAAGCGGGTCCTCGCCAACGTGGAGCGCGTCGTCCGCGAGGAGATGGACGCCATCGGCGCCCAGGAGGTGCTGCTCCCCGCGCTGCTGCCGCGTGAGCCGTACGACGCGACGGGCCGCTGGGACGAGTACGGCCCCGAGCTGTTCCGCCTCCAGGACCGCAAGGGGGGCGACTACCTGCTCGGCCCCACCCACGAGGAGATCTTCACCCTGCTGGTGAAGGACCAGGCGTCCTCCTACAAGGACATGCCGGTCATCCTCTACCAGATCCAGCACAAGTACCGCGACGAGGCCCGCCCCCGGGCCGGCATCCTGCGCGGCCGTGAGTTCCTGATGAAGGACTCCTACTCCTTCGACCTGGACGACGAGGGCCTCGGCCGGTCCTACGTCCTGCACCGCCAGGCCTACCAGCGCGTCTTCGCGCGCCTCGGCCTCGACTACCGCATCTGCGCCGCGACCGCCGGCGCGATGGGCGGCTCGAAGTCGGAGGAGTTCCTGGCTCCGGCCGAGGCCGGCGAGGACACCTTCGCGGACTGCCCGAACTGCGACTTCGCGGCCAACACCGAGGCGATCTCGTACGAGCTGAAGCCGGTGGACGCCGAAGGCGTGCCCGCCCTCGAAGAGATCCCGACCCCCGACACCCCGACCATCGAGACCCTCGCCGCGCACCTCGGCGTCCAGGCCTCCGACACCCTGAAGAACCTCCTGGTCAAGGTCGACGGCGAGATCGTCGCCGTCGGTGTCCCCGGCCACCGCGAGGTCGACATGGGCAAGGTCGAGGCGCACTTCGCCCCGGCGGTCGTCGAGATGGTCACCGAGGCGGACTTCGCGGGCCGCCCGGACCTGGTCCGCGGCTACGTCGGCCCGCAGGGCCTGGGCGAGAAGGTCAAGTACCTCGCCGACCCGCGCGTGGCCCCCGGCACCTCGTGGATCACGGGCGCCAACAAGGAGGGCATGCACGCCAAGCACGTCGTCGCGGGCCGTGACTTCGAGGTCGACCAGTACGTCGACGTCGTGGTCGTCGAGGAGGGCGACCCCTGCCCGAACTGCGGCACCGGGCTCAAGCTCGACCGCGCCATCGAGATCGGCCACATCTTCCAGCTGGGCCGCAAGTACGCCGACGCCCTCAAGCTCGACGTCCTCGGCCAGAACGGCAAGCCCGTCCGCGTCACCATGGGCTCCTACGGCATCGGCGTCTCCCGCGCCGTCGCAGCCATCGTCGAGCAGACCGCCGACGACAAGGGCCTGTGCTGGCCCGCCGAGGTCGCCCCGGCCGACGTCCACGTGGTCGCCGCCGGCAAGGTCCTGCAGACCGAACTCGCCCTCGACGTCTCCGAGAAGCTGTCCGCGGCCGGCCTGCGCGTCCTGTGCGACGACCGCGCGGGCGTCTCGCCGGGCGTGAAGTTCACCGACTCCGAGCTGATCGGCGTACCGCAGATCCTGGTGGCCGGGCGGCGCGCGGCCGAGGGTGTGGTGGAGCTGAAGGACCGCAGGACCGGCGAGCGCGAGGAGCTCACGGTCGACGAGGCGATCGCGCGCCTGACCGCGTAGGACGGGCCCACGGTATGGGTTCCGGTTCCGGGACCCGCACCGGTGGGTTCAGAGCCTGTGAACAAACCCCCGCCTGCGCTGCGGCGTCCGGCACGCACGCTCGCAGCGTTGCTGAACGGCCCAGGTGGCTCCACCACGAGGGCACTCCGGCGCCTTGCGATCGGCACGCACCGGACGCCGCAGCGCCCGCTCCGGGCGGACGACGGGGGTTTGTTCACCGGCTCTCAGAGCCACCCCGCGAACTCCAGCAACAGCTCCGCGTCCTGCCGCCGTCCGACCCGGTGTGCCCTGACTCCGGACTCCACGGCCCGAAACAGCGTCCAGCCCCTCAGCCGCTCCTGGTCGACGTCCAGCGACTGAGCGAGCCGCTTCACCCGCCGCCGGGTCGTCGCCGGCCCCGAAGGCTGGGCGATCAGGTCCTCCACCCGGTCCCGCACCAGCCGCGCCAGGTCGAACGCGCACTCGCCGACCACCGGATCCGGCCCCACCGCCAGCCACGGCATCCGCTCCCCGGAGAGCACCTTGCTCTGCCGGAAGGTGCCGTGCAGCAGCCGGTGCTCGGGCGGCGCGGCCAGCAGCTCCGCACGGGCCGCGAGCGCGGCGTCCACCAGCGGGACCAGCTCGGCGTCCGCCGACGCCGTCGCCCGCATCGCCTCGGCCTGCCGCCCGGTCCGCTCGGCCACGCTCTCGAAGCGGTGAGCGCCGTCTTCAGCAGGCGGCTCCACCCACAGTCGCCGCAGCGTCCCCGCCGCCTCCAGCAGCGCCTTCGCCTCCGGCAAGGACCGCACCGACAGATCCGGATGCAGCCGCTCCAGCAGCAGCACCCCCTCGGTCACGAACGGTTCGAGGAGCTGTACGGCGCCCACCCCGCCCCAGTGCGCCAGCGCCGCCCGCTCGCTCTCCGGACGCGCCCGGGGCGGGGCCAGCTTCAGTACGGCCGGGGTTCCGTCGGCGCGCCGGACGAGCACGACCATGCTGCTGCGGCCGCCCGGCACCTGCACCCGCTCAACGGTCAACTCGCGTAGCGCGACGGCCTGGCGGGCCGCCTCCGGCAGCTTCTCCAACCAGTCGTCACCGTCAGGTGCCGTCTCACCGAGCGCCCTGACCAGACGCCGCGGCGGTTCGAAAGCCATGCGCGAGTCGTTCCCTTCCCGTACTGCCGTTACGTGTCCTCCTGCCCGCGTCAAGCGGTGGGCGCCGCCGAGGCCGACGCGGTGGCCGACCGCTCGGCGAGCCCAGGGAAGGCTACGCTCTCGCCCCGCCAGCGCACCGCCCGCACCGCCGCCTCCCGCAGCGCCTCGGCCGCCGTACCCCGCAGCTCACCCTCGGCCGCCCGCACCAGGTCGGAGTACACCCCGGCCACCCGGTCCTCCAGCTCGGCGGCGAGCCGGACGGCCGCGGCCGGGTCCGGCACCGGGAACGGCAGCGCGTACGCGGCGCTCGCGGCGACCGGCTCGGCGCCCAGGTTGCGCACCTCGCGCGCCAGCGTGTCCCGCCGCGCCCGGTGCGCCTGGTACGCCGCCCGTGCTTCCGAGCGCTGTTTCTCGCCGATCCGGCCGCCGACCACGCCGTAGCCGTACACCGCCGCGTGCTCGGCGGAGAGCGCCGCCTGGAGCGCCGTCACCGTCGCCTTCTTCGCCGCGCCGCTCATTTGGCTCCCTCCGTCAGCAGGTACGCGTGCACCGCCCCGGCCGCCGCCACGGAGGCCAGCAGCCGGGCCGGCTCGCCGGGCAGGTCGAGAAGCGCCTTCGCACGCCGGTCCGCGAGCGATCGCTCGGCGGCGGCGAGCTCGGCCAGGGCGTCCCGCTCGTCCGCGGGAACGGGCGGCGTGGCCGACGGGGACGCCGAGGGCGATGCCTTGCCGGCGTGCGGGGCCGCGGACGCCGTAGGAGAGCCGGCGGACGGTGCGGGGGCGCCCTCGCCGAACGCCTCCGCGTGCCGTGCGGTCTGAGAGCGCAGCGGACCCAGCAGCTCCGCCAGCGCGGGATGGGCGGCGAGCACGGCGTCGTAGCGCTCGACCAGGTCCGCGCTGTCCCGGGCCGCACGCGCGCGTGCCCGCTCCTCGGGCGACGGGCTGCGGCTCGTCGCTCCGCCCGGGTCGTCGGACGTGGCGGTGCAGCCCACCAGCAGGGCCGCTCCGGCGGCCGAGGCGAGCAGGGTTCTTCTGCGCGGCCCCGAGGGGGAGCGCGGTGGCGAGGGGAACGGCACGGCAGACGTCCTCGGGGGGCTCGTACGAAAGCACTTGCGACAGCGGGTGCGCGATCGGCGGACCGCAGACTTGTGATCACCGTACCCGCGCCCACGGCCCGTACCACTCATCGGCACCGCTCACGCGCAGGTGGACGGCAACACCCCCCGCGACCCGATACCCTTTCACCAGACACGCGACCCATCCCACAACAGCACACGCGGCCGAGGAGTCACCCGGATGAGCACCACCCAGAGCGAGAGGCTGCGAGAACTACTGGAACCGCTCGTCAGCTCACAGGGCCTCGATCTCGAAGAGATCGCAGTGGACTCCGTCGGACGCAAGCGTGTGCTGCGCGTCGTCGTCGACTCCGACACCGGGGCGGACCTGGACCGAATCGCCGATGTGAGCCGTGCGCTCTCGGCGAAGCTCGACGAGACGGACGCGATGGGCGAGGGCGCGTACGACCTGGAGGTCGGCACCCCGGGCGCGGAACGCCCCCTCAAGGAGCACCGGCACTACCTGCGCGCCGTCGACCGGCTGGTCAAGTTCCAGCTCGCCGAGGGCGGCGAGCTGGTCGCCCGCATCCTGAAGGTCGACGACGAAGGCCTCGACCTCGAAGTGCCCGGAGTGAAGGGCCGCAAGGCCACCAGCCGCAGACTCGGCTTCCCCGACATCGCCAAGGCGCGCGTGCAGGTCGAGTTCAGCCGCAAGGACAGCAAGGACAGCAAGGACGAGAAGGAAGAGGAGGCGTAGCCGTGGACATCGACATGAGTGCCCTGCGGGGCTTGGTTCGGGAGAAGGAGATCTCCTTCGACCTGCTGGTCGAGGCGATCGAGTCGGCCCTCCTCATCGCCTACCACCGCACCGAGGGAAGCCGCCGCCACGCGCGCGTGGAGCTGAACCGGGAGACCGGCCATGTGACCGTGTGGGCGAAGGAGGACCCCGAGGACCTCGAGGAGGGCCAGGAGCCCCGCGAGTTCGACGACACCCCGTCCGGCTTCGGCCGTATCGCCGCCACCACCGCCAAGCAGGTCATCCTGCAGCGGCTGCGCGACGCCGAGGACGACGCGACGCTCGGCGAGTACGCAGGGCGTGAGGGCGACATCGTCACCGGCGTGGTCCAGCAGGGCCGCGACCCGAAGAACGTGCTCGTGGACATCGGCAAGCTGGAGGCCATCCTGCCGGTGCAGGAGCAGGTCCCGGGCGAGACGTATCCGCACGGGATGCGGCTGCGGTCGTACGTCGTACGAGTGGCGAAGGGCGTGCGCGGTCCGTCCGTCACCCTCTCGCGCACCCACCCCAATCTGGTGAAGAAGCTCTTCGCGCTGGAGGTGCCGGAGATCGCCGACGGCTCGGTGGAGATCGCCGCCATCGCACGTGAGGCAGGTCACCGCACCAAGATCGCCGTACGGTCCACCCGCAGCGGTCTGAACGCCAAGGGCGCCTGCATCGGCCCCATGGGCGGCCGGGTGCGCAATGTCATGGGCGAGCTGAACGGTGAGAAGATCGACATCGTCGACTGGTCGGACGACCCGGCCGAGATGGTGGCGAACGCGCTGTCCCCGGCCCGGGTCTCCAAGGTGGAGGTCGTGGACCTGGCGGCCCGCTCCGCGCGCGTGACCGTCCCCGACTACCAACTGTCACTGGCGATCGGCAAGGAAGGCCAGAACGCCCGGCTCGCGGCCCGGCTCACCGGCTGGCGGATCGACATCCGTCCGGACACCGAGCAGGCCGGGGACAGGCCCGGGGAATAGATCCAAGCCGCAGGACGCTTAGATCACGTCAGGTTACTGAGCGGCAACTGTTCGAATCCTGCCCCAAAGGGGTGAGGTCGGTACGGGGAGGTAGACTTAAAGGTGTCTGGCCGGACACGCGCCCGCGCCTGCCCTGAACGTACCTGTGTGGGGTGCCGGGAGCGAGCGGCCAAGGCTGAACTGCTGCGGATCGTGGCGATCAAGGACGAGTGCGTCCCTGATCCAAGCGGTACGCTGCCCGGCCGGGGTGCATACGTACACCCCGCCCCGGTCTGTCTCGACCAGGCGGTACGCCGCCGGGCGTTCACGCGGGCGTTGCGCGCCCCGGGAGCGCTCGACATTAAGGCGTTGCGCCGGTACGTCGAGCAGACGACAGTTGCTGAGCAGGCAACACCGTAAGAAGCGTCGTACGGAACCCCGTGCGGCCCTGGTACCTCGCGAGTCGAAAGCAGGTCGAGATTGCGATGAGCACTCGATGAGTACGCGATGAGTACGCCCATGAAGTAGCGACGGTCCGGCCGCAACCCGGACCTAAAAGGAGCGAAGTGGCTAAGGTCCGGGTATACGAACTCGCCAAGGAGTTCGGTGTGGAGAGCAAGGTCGTCATGGCCAAGCTCCAGGAACTCGGTGAATTCGTCCGTTCGGCGTCTTCGACCATCGAAGCGCCCGTTGTCCGCAAACTGACGGACGCCCTCCAGCAGGGCAACGGAGGCGGCAAGTCCGCCCCCGCCCGCAAGGCTGCCCCGGCGAAGCCGGCAGCCCCCTCTCCGGCGCAGGCTGCCCGTCCGGGCCCGCCGCGCCCGCCGGCCCCCAAGCCGGCCGCCGCCGAGAAGCCCGCGGCTCCGGCCGCCCCGGCGACTCCCGGCCCCCGTCCCACTCCGGGCCCGAAGCCCGCGCCGCGGCCCGCCCCGGCGTCCCCGGCTCCGACCTCGCCCGAGTTCACGGCACCCCCGTCGGCTCCCGCCGCCCCGGCTCAGGGCTCCGGCCCGCGTCCGGGTGCGCCGCGTCCCGGCGACCGCCAGGCTCCGCGTCCGGGTGCTCCGCGTCCGGGTGGCCCCGGTCAGGGCCGTGGTGACCGCGGTGACCGTCCCGGCGCTCCGCGTCCGGGTGGCGGCGGCCAGCGTCCCGGTGCCCGTCCGGCCGGTCCCCGTCCGGGCAACAACCCGTTCACCTCTGGTGGCTCCACCGGCATGGCGCGCCCGCAGGCGCCCCGTCCGGGCGGTGCCCCGCGTCCGGGCGGCCCTGGTGCCCCCGGCGGCGCCCCGCGTCCGCAGGGCCAGGGCGGTCCCCGTCCCCAGGGTTCGGCGGGCGGTCCTCGTCCGCAGGCTCCGGGCGGTTCCCGTCCGAGCCCGGGCTCGATGCCCCGTCCGCAGGGCGGCGGCCCGCGTCCCGGCGGCGGCCCCGGCGGTCCGCGTCCCAACCCCGGCATGATGCCGCAGCGTCCTGCTGCCGGTCCGCGTCCCGGTGGCGGTGGCCCCGGGGGCGGCCGTGGCCCGGCCTCCGGCCGGCCCGGCGGTGGCGGGCGTCCAGGAGGCGGCGGCTTCGGCGGTCGTCCCGGTGGTGGCGGCGGTGGCGGTTTCGCCGGTCGTCCCGGTGGTCCCGGTGGCGGTGGCGGCGGTTTCGCCGGCCGTCCGGGTGGTCCCGGTGGCGGCGGTGGCCGTCCCGGCTTCGGCGGTCGTCCCGGCGGTCCCGGTGGCCGTGGTGGCACGCAGGGTGCGTTCGGCCGTCCCGGCGGTCCGGCACGTCGTGGCCGCAAGTCGAAGCGGCAGCGGCGCCAGGAGTACGAGGCCATGCAGGCCCCGTCGGTCGGCGGCGTGATGCTGCCTCGCGGCAACGGCGAGACCATTCGCCTGTCGCGCGGTGCGTCGCTCACCGACTTCGCGGAGAAGATCAACGCCAACCCGGCGTCCCTCGTCGCGGTCATGATGAACCTCGGCGAGATGGTCACCGCGACCCAGTCCGTCTCCGACGAGACGCTGGAGCTGCTGGCCAGCGAGATGAACTACACGGTTCAGATCGTCAGCCCCGAGGAGGAGGACCGCGAGCTTCTCGAGTCCTTCGACATCGAGTTCGGCGAGGACGAGGGCGACGAGGAGGACCTGGTGGTCCGCCCGCCGGTCGTCACCGTCATGGGCCACGTCGACCACGGTAAGACCCGACTGCTCGACGCCATCCGCAAGACGAACGTCATCGCGGGCGAGGCCGGCGGCATCACCCAGCACATCGGTGCCTACCAGGTCGCGACCGAGGTCAACGACGAAGAGCGCAAGATCACCTTCATCGACACCCCGGGTCACGAGGCGTTCACCGCCATGCGTGCCCGTGGTGCGAAGTCGACCGACATCGCGATCCTGGTCGTCGCGGCCAACGACGGCGTCATGCCGCAGACGGTCGAGGCGCTCAACCACGCCAAGGCGGCCGACGTCCCGATCGTCGTCGCGGTCAACAAGATCGACGTCGAGGGCGCCGACCCGACCAAGGTGCGCGGTCAGCTCACCGAGTACGGGCTGGTGGCCGAGGAGTACGGCGGCGAGACGATGTTCGTCGACATCTCCGCCAAGCAGGGTCTGCACATCGACTCCCTGCTGGAGGCCGTGATCCTCACCGCCGACGCCTCGCTCGACCTGCGGGCCAACCCGAACCAGGACGCGCAGGGCATCTCGATCGAGTCCCGCCTCGACCGCGGTCGCGGTGCCGTGGCGACGGTCCTCGTCCAGCGCGGCACGCTGCGGGTCGGCGACACGATGGTCGTGGGCGACGCCTACGGTCGCGTGCGCGCCATGCTCGACGACAACGGCAACAACGTCGGCGAGGCCGGCCCGTCGACGCCGGTGCAGGTCCTGGGCCTCACCAACGTCCCGGGTGCGGGCGACAACTTCCTCGTGGTCGAGGAGGACCGTACGGCCCGCCAGATCGCGGAGAAGCGCGCCGCTCGCGAGCGCAACGCGGCCTTCGCGAAGCGCACGCGCCGCGTGTCCCTGGAGGACCTGGACAAGGTGCTCAAGGCCGGCGAGGTCCAGCAGCTGAACCTGATCATCAAGGGCGACGCTTCTGGTTCCGTCGAGGCCCTGGAGTCCTCGCTGCTCCAGCTCGACGTCGGCGAAGAGGTCGACATCCGCGTCCTGCACCGCGGCGTCGGTGCGGTCACGGAGTCCGACATCGACCTGGCCATGGGCTCCGACGCCATCGTCATCGGCTTCAACGTCCGGGCAGCCGGCCGTGCGCAGCAGATGGCGGAGCGCGAGGGTGTGGACGTCCGGTACTACTCGGTCATCTACCAGGCGATCGAGGAGATCGAGGCGGCCCTCAAGGGCATGCTCAAGCCGGAGTTCGAGGAGGTCGAGCTCGGTACGGCGGAGATCCGCGAGGTCTTCAAGTCGTCCAAGCTGGGCAACATCGCCGGTGTCCTCATCCGGTCCGGCGAGGTCCGCCGCAACACCAAGGCGCGCCTGCTGCGCGACGGCAAGGTGGTCGCGGAGAACCTCAACATCGAGGGTCTGCGTCGCTTCAAGGACGACGTCACCGAGATCCGCGAAGGGTTCGAGGGCGGTATCAACCTCGGCAACTTCAACGACATCAAGGTCGACGACGTCATCGCGACGTACGAGATGCGGGAGAAGCCGCGGGTGTAACAGCCCTGCGGTCCGTGCTGGCCGACGGGACTTCGGTCCCGTCGGCCAGCGCGCCGTTTGCCGAGCGGAAACTCCGTCGAGCCCCCGGGGGGTTCGCGGTACCGTTCTTGATGTCCCTGCCTCACCGATCGCAGGGCCATCGATCCCGTACCGGCGGGTGAACCGGTTACACACATGTACGTGGGGACTCTGTCCTTCGACCTCCTCCTCGGCGACGTACGGTCGCTGAAGGAGAAGCGCTCCGTCGTCCGTCCGATCGTCGCCGAACTCCAGCGGAAGTACGCGGTGAGCGCGGCCGAGGTCGACCACATGAACCTCCATCGCAGGGCCCTCATCGGACTTGCGATGGTCTCCGGCGACGCGGGGCACCTCAGCGACGTACTCGACCGGTGCGAACGGCTGGTCGCCGGCCGCCCCGAGGTGGAGCTGCTGTCCGTGAGACGCCGCTTCCACGGCGACGACGACTGACCACAGAACGCACAAGAGCAAAGAACGGGAGACGGACCAGTGGCCGACAACGCGCGGGCGAAAAGGCTGGCGGACCTCATCCGAGAGGTGGTGGCCCAGAAGCTGCAGCGCGGGATCAAGGACCCGCGGCTCGGCTCGCACGTCACCATCACGGACACCCGCGTCACGGGTGACCTCAGGGAGGCGACCGTCTTCTACACGGTGTACGGCGACGACGAGGAGCGCAAGGCCGCGGCCGCCGGACTGGAGAGCGCCAAGGGCGTGCTCCGCTCGGCCGTCGGGGCGGCCGCGGGCGTGAAGTTCACGCCGACCCTCACCTTCGTCGCCGACGCGCTGCCGGACACGGCGCGCACCATCGAGGACCTCCTCGACAAGGCGCGCCAGTCCGACGAGAAGGTGCGCGAGGTGTCCGCGGGCGCGAAGTACGCCGGTGAGGCGGACCCGTACCGCAAGCCCGGCTCCGAGGACGAGACGGACGGCGACAGCGCGGAATGACGCAGAAGCACAGCACGCCCGACGGCCTTGTCATCGTCGACAAGCCGTCGGGCTTCACTTCGCACGACGTGGTCGCCAAGATGCGCGGCATCGCCCGCACCCGCCGCGTTGGGCACGCCGGCACCCTCGACCCGATGGCGACGGGCGTCCTCGTCCTCGGTGTCGAGAAGGCGACCAAGCTCCTCGGTCATCTGGCCCTGACCGAGAAGGAGTACCTGGGCACCATCCGCCTGGGCCAGACCACGATCACCGATGACGCCGAGGGCGAGATCACGGGGTCCACCGACGCCTCGAAGGTCACCCGCGACGCCATCGACGCCTCGATCGCCAAGCTGAGCGGCGACATCATGCAGGTGCCGTCCAAGGTCAGCGCCATCAAGATCGACGGGGTGCGGTCCTACAAGCGGGCGCGGGACGGCGAGGAGTTCGAGATCCCGGCCCGGCCCGTCACCGTCTCCTCCTTCACCGTCTACGACGTCCGGGAGGCCGTCGCCGACGACGGCACCGCGGTGCTGGACCTGGTGGTGTCGGTGGTCTGCTCCTCCGGCACCTACATCCGCGCCCTGGCCCGTGACCTCGGTGCCGACCTGGGCGTCGGCGGCCACCTCACGGCGCTGCGCCGCACCCGCGTCGGGCCGTACAAGCTGGACTCGGCCAGGACGCTGGACCAGCTCCAGCAGGAGCTGACGGTGATGCCGATCGCCGAGGCCGCCGCGGCCGCGTTCCCGCGCTGGGACATCGACGCCCGGCGGGCCCGGCTGCTCACGAACGGGGTGCGGCTCGACATGCCCGACGAGTACGCAGGGTCCGGCCCCGTCGCCGTCTTCGACCCCGAGGGCCGCTTCCTGGCGCTCGTGGAGCAGCACAAGGGCAAGGCCAAGAGCCTGGCCGTGTTCGGCTGAGGCGGCTTCCTCCGGGTGCCTGCCCGTGGAGCGGCGGTCACGGGGTTGTCCTCTGCCCGCCGCTCCACGGTCCCCCCTCGGTTCCCCCACCTCTAGGGTGTATCCAACGACCCCCGCCTGTTCACCAGTCCGGGCAGGCGCTCGGAGTGAACCGAGGGAGCGGAAGGGGGCGCGTTCGCCAAGCGATCTGTCCCGCTGATCACATCACGCCTACCGTCGGAAAAGGGCGCGGGCGAATGGGCGTACGGGCGCGCATGGCGGGGAGGTTCGACAATGGCGGGACGGGGCCCGCGGGCGGGCGGCGCCCGGCGGACGCCGCAGGGGGCACGGCACGACGGTGGCCGGGACGGGACGGACGCCGGCGCGCAGGACGCACACCGCTCGGAGCCGCACGATGCGGCCCTGGTGCGCATCCACGATCCGGCGGGCCGGCCCCGCGGTCTCGGCTTCGTCGTCGATCACCACGGCACGGTCGTCACCGGCCACGAGGTCGTTGACGGCCTGCCCCGGCTGGTCCTGCTCGCCGACGACGACCGGAGCTGTGTGGTGCCGGAGAGTGCGGTGACCCCCTTGCCCGGGCTGGATCTGGCCCTGGTGCGCACCGGGGGACTGGGCGTGGACCCCTTGCCGGTGACCGTGCGGGAGCGGATCGAGACCGGTGCGTATGTGCGGATCCCCGCCGGTGGCTGGCGGGAGGCGCGGGTGCTGGGCGCGGCGTCCGTGACGTACACGGCGAGCGACCGCGTCCATCTGCTCGACGACGCCCTGGAGCTGGCCGTCGGCACGGCCGGCCGGGACGCGCTGCGGCTCGGCGGAGGGGCCGCCGGGGGACCGGTGCTCGACGCCGGGACCGGCACCGTCGTCGGCGTCCTCGGCACCGCACTGCGCTCCGGCCGGCGCGACGCCGCGTTCGCCGTGCCGCTGGCGGCGCTGAGGGACGGGCCGCTGGCCGAGCTGCTCGCCGAGAACGCGGCCACGGTGCCCGCGTACGGCGCCGACCTCAACTGCGCGGGCGTCCTGGAACTGACGGCCACCTCGATCGGGCAGGACGGTCCACCAGGGGCGCTGGCGGGGGATGCGGGGGTGGGGGCCGTGGCCCCGGTCGAACGGGCCGCCACGGCAAGGGAGTTCGACAACTTCACCGGCAGCCGGGCCTCGGTGCTCGCCCTCGTCGGGCCGCCGGGCAGCGGCCGTACGACGGAACTCGCGGCCCTCGCCGCCCGCCGCAACCGGGGCCCGCGGCCGGCCCCCACGCTGTGGCTGCGCGGCGCCGACCTGAAGGACGGCGACGCCTCGGTGGCGGACGCGGCGCGCCGGGCGCTGACGCGCGCCGCCCGGATCGTGGCGGCCTCCTCCGCCCTCACCACCCTGGGCGACACGACCCCGGAGCGACTGGCCCACCACGCCCACCGCACCGGCCGCCCCCTCCTGCTCCTCCTGGACGGCCCGGAGGAGATGCCTCCCGCCCTGGCCCACCGCCTCACCGAGTGGACGGACGGCACGGCGCAGTGGCTGCGGGAGACGGGGGCGCGGTTGGTGGTGGCGTGCCGGGCGGAGTACTGGGAGGGGGCGGGGGCGGAGTTTCCGGAGGAGGTTCTGTACGGGGCCGGGCGCACCTCAGCCGGTCTGGGGGTGTCGCCTCCGGGGGCGCTTGAGGAGGAGGCTGCACCATCCCCATCCTCATCCCCGGCCCGCCCGCAGGGGGCTGCTTCTTTTGGTGTCGGTCGGGGTCATTCTGCCGGTCCGGCGTTTGAGGGTGAGGGTGCACCGTGCTCATCCCCCGCGCGCCCGCAGGGGGCTGCTTCTTTTGGCGTCGGTCGGGGTCATTCTGCCGGTCCGGCGTTTGAGCGCGAGGGTGCACCGTGCTCATCCCCCGCCCGCCCGCAGGGGGCTGCATCTTTCGGCGCCGGTCGCCGTCATCCAGCCCGTCCGGCGTTTGAGGACGAGGCTGCACCATCCCCATCCCCATCCCCCACCCGCCCGGAGGGGGCTGCATCTTTCGGCGCCGGTCGGCGTCATTCAGCCCGTCCGGCGTTTGAGGACGAGGCCGTTCAGGCCGATGGGAGTCCAGGGGGCGGAGCCCCCTGGCGGGGTCGAAGGGGCGGAGCCCCTGGGGACGGGACGGGTAGGGGCGGCGGGGGCGAGACAACCCGGCGCTTCCCCCCGTGCGTACCGCTCGACGACCTCACCCCCGACGAGGCCCACCAGGCCCGCGCCCGCTACGGCATCCCGGAAGGCGCCCTCGCCGAGCCCGACGCCCGGCACCCGCTCACCCTCCGACTCCTCTCCGAGGTCCGCGCCGCCCTCCCGGCCACGCCGACCCCCGGCCAACTCGACCGCGCCGACGTCCTCTCCGCCCACCTCGACCTGATGTGCCTGCGCATCGCCGTCCGTCTCGCCGCCGAGAACGGCCTGCGCGGCACCGCCGTACGCCGCCTCGCCGCCAAGGTCTCCGGCCAGGTCCACGAGGCCGCCCGCCGCAGCCTCGGACCGGGCCAGGGCGAGCTGGACCGCGCGTCCTTCGAGGCCGTGTTCCCCTGGGGCCCCGCGCCCACGACACTCGGCGGCGGCACCGGCTGGGCGTCCGCCGTCCTCACCGAGGGCCTCCTCGTGCCCGCCGGCCACGGCTACCGCTTCGCCCACGAGGAACTCGCCGACTGGATCCAGGGCATGCACCTCGACCTCGACGAGGCCCTGCACGCCCTGGTCCACCGCCGCCGTACCCACCCCGACGCCACGCACCCCCTGCCCGTGCCGCACCACCGCATCGGCCCCGTCGTCCAGGCGCTCCTGCTGCTCCCACGGCACCACGGAACCTGCCAACTCGCTCACCGCCTCGAGGAGTTGATCCACGCGCTGGACGCCGACCGGCACTCCTGGTGGGCCGCCCGGCTGCTCGCCGAGACCCTGCTGCGGGTCCCCGACGCGACGCAGTACCAGGACGTGCTGCACCTCCTCACCGACCGGATCGTGTCCTGGCGCCGGCACCGGCGCTCCGTGTCCCCCGAGTTCGGCCCCGACTTCTGGACCGCGCTGCCGCTGCCGGACGCCGAGCGCCTCGACCTGCTGCGCCGCCTCGTCCTGGCCGACGGCCCGCCGACCGACGACGAGCCCGGCCGGCCCCGGTACCTGGACGCCGTCGCCCGCCTGCTCGCCGCCGACCCCACCGCCGTACAACGCCACCTCACCCGCTGGTTCGACGACGACCGCCCCCTGCCCGCCACCCCGCACGCGACCGTCGCCCGCGCCGCCCAGGCCCTGCTGCACACGCACCGCCACCGCGCCCTCGACGACCTCACCGAGACGCTCGTCGACAGCGCGCACCGCAAGGCCGACGAACTCCTCGCCGTACTGGCCGAGGAGGAGACGTCCGCGATGTGCCGGGCCGTCGACCGCTGGGCGCACGACGAACGGCCCGGGCGACGCGTCGCCGCGGTGGCCTACGGGCTGCGCGTCGCGCCGCACGTCCGCACCGAGGCCGACCGCGAGCTGCTGCGCTACGCCGCCCTCGCCCTGCTCGCCCGCCCCGGCGACTGCACCCTGCACGGCGGCGCGCTCGCCCTCCTCGTACGCGATCCCCGCACCCGCGACCTCCATCTCCCGCAGGCGCTGGCGCACTTCGCGGCCGCCGACCCGCAGCTCCCGGCCAGCGCCCTCGCCACCGCCCTGGCCACCCACACCGAACCGGTCCTCGAGGCCTTCCGCACCCGTCTGAGCCGACCGGACGCCTCGGACGCGCTGCGCACCCTCGCCGACGTCACCACGCCCGCCCTCGCCCGCCGCGTCGCCGCCCTCGTCCAGGAGGCGGCGGAGCGCCGGCCGGAGACCGCGGCCGACCTGGCGGCGTACGTCGACCGGCGCCTCGACCACGGACCGGGCGCCCGTGCCGTACTCCTCCCGCTGGTCACCGGACTGCTGGACGGCGGCACGGAACAGGTGCGGGCCGCCCTCGCCGCCGTACTCGCCACGTCCGGAACGCCCGCCTCCCGCCCCCTGCGCCGCGAACTTCGCGAGTTCCTGCTCGCCCACGAGCGTGCCCCCGTCGTCCTGGACGCCTTCCTGCACGCGATCGTCCACGAGGGCGGCGGCGACCGGGCGGACGAGGACCTGCGCGGCCTCGTCCACCACACCGGGCTGCTGCTCGTGCGCACCCCGGACGGCGCGGCCCGCTTCGACCGCGGCCTGGTCGACCTGGGGCGCCAGGTCCCCGGCTTCGCCACGCGCGTCGCCGGCTGGCTCACCGACACCCCACAGGAGTGGTCCGCCGTGGTGGGCCCGAGCACCCGCCGGATGATCGAGAACCTGGCCGGCGTACGAGTTCCCGCCTGAGCAGCGCCTCGGTACGTGCACCCCGTCACAGCGCCGATGCCGATGCGGGGCGGGGGCGCCCGGCATGGCACCCTTAGACCTGCGTAAGAGCGTATGGGCGAATGACGGGCGACAAGGAGCAGGCACAGTGCAGCGCTGGCGTGGCTTGGAGGACATCCCCCAGGACTGGGGGCGCAGCGTCGTCACCATCGGTTCCTACGACGGAGTCCACCGCGGGCACCAGCTCATCATCCGGCACGCCGTGGACCGGGCCCGTGAGCTGGGCGTCCCCGCGGTCGTCGTCACCTTCGACCCGCACCCCAGCGAGGTCGTCCGCCCCGGCAGCCATCCGCCCCTGCTCGCCCCGCACCACCGCCGCGCCGACCTGATGGCAGAGCTGGGCGTGGACGCGGTGCTGATCCTGCCCTTCACCACCGAGTTCTCGAAGCTGTCGCCGTCCGAGTTCGTGGTCAAGGTCCTGGTCGACAGGTTGCGCGCCAAGGCGGTCGTCGAGGGCCCGAACTTCCGCTTCGGACACCGCGCCGCGGGCAATGTCGAGTTCCTCGCCGAGCAGGGCAAGATCTACGACTTCGAGGTCGAGATCGTCGATCTGTACGTGACGGGTGAGGCGGGCGGCGGTGAGCCGTTCTCCTCGACCCTGACCCGGCGCCTGGTCGCCGAGGGCGATGTGGAGGGCGCCGCCGAGATCCTGGGCCGTCCGCACCGCGTGGAAGGTGTCGTCGTACGAGGGGCTCAGCGGGGACGGGAGCTCGGCTTCCCGACCGCCAACGTCGAGACGCTGCCGCACACCGCCATCCCCGCCGACGGCGTCTACGCCGGCTGGCTGCACGCCCAGGGCGAGGCGATGCCGGCCGCGATCTCGGTCGGCACCAACCCGCAGTTCGACGGCACCGAGCGCACGGTGGAGGCGTACGCCATCGACCGGGTCGGGCTCGATCTGTACGGGCTGCACGTGGCCGTCGACTTCCTCGCCTACGTCCGCGGGCAGGAGAAGTTCGAGTCGCTGGACGCGCTGCTGGACGAGATGGCGCGGGATGTGCGGCGCTGCCGTGAGCTGATCGAGGGCGCGGGCTGAGGCGTTACGGCGACTCGAAGCGTACGACGACGAAAGGGCCGACACCGTCACGGTGCCGGCCCCTCGTGTTGTCGTACGTCCGCTACTGCTGGGTCCAGCCGGGCGGTACGGAGCCCTGCTGGCCCTGCTGCGGATCCTGCGGCGGCGCCGGCTGCTGCCAGCCCTGGCCAGGTGCGGGCTGCTGCGGGGCCTGCTGGCCCCAGCCCTGACCCGGCTGCGGCTGGGCGTAGGGCTGCTGCTGGGGCTGCGCGGGCTGCTGGGCCGGGTAGCCCTGCTGCTGCGGGTACTGCATGTTCGGGTTGCCGAAGCCCTGCTGGGTGCGGGCGATGTCCTCCGCGATGAGCGCCGCGAGGTCGAAGTAGGCCTCGCGGGTCTTGGGACGCATCATGTCGAGGTCGACCTCGGCGCCCGCCGCGAGGTGCTCGTCGAAGGGGATCACGACGACACCGCGGCAACGGGTCTCGAAGTGCGCGACGATGTCCTCCACCTTGATCATCTTGCCCGTCTCACGGACACCGGAGATCACGGTGACCGACCGCTGGACGAGATCGGCGAAGCCGTTCGCCGACAGCCAGTCGAGCGTCGTCGAGGCGCTGCTCGCACCGTCCACCGACGGGGTGGAGATGATGATCAACTGGTCGGCGAGGTCCAGCACCCCGCGCATCGCGCTGTAGAGCAGACCGGTACCGGAGTCCGTGAGGATGATCGGGTACTGGCGGCCCAGCACGTCCAGCGCGCTGCGGTAGTCCTGGTCGTTGAAGGTGGTGGAGACCGCCGGGTCCACGTCGTTGGCGATGATCTCGAGGCCCGAGGGCGCCTGCGAGGTGAAGCGGCGGATGTCCATGTAGCTGTTGAGCTGCGGGATCGCCTGCACCAGGTCACGGATGGTGGCGCCGGTCTCGCGCCGCACCCGGCGGCCGAGGGTGCCGGCGTCCGGGTTGGCGTCGATCGCCAGGATCTTGTCCTGCCGCTCGGTGGCGAGCGTGGCGCCCAGCGACATGGTCGTCGTGGTCTTGCCCACGCCGCCCTTGAGGCTGATGACCGCGATCCGGTAGCAGGACATCACCGGCGTACGGATCAGACCCAGCTTCCGCTCCCGCTCCGCCTGCTCCTTCTTGGCGCCGAGCTTGAAGCGCGACGGGCCCTGGTTGTTCTTGCGGGCCTTGGGCTGGTTGCGCAGGAGACGGTCGGAGGACAGCTCGACGGCGGCGTTGTAGCCGAGCGGGGTGCCCGGCGCGGCTTGCTGCTGCTGGGGAGCACCGGGTCCGGCCTGCGGGCCGGGCGGGGCGCTCCAGCCCTGGTTGCCGTAGGCGGCGGGGTTCTGCTGGGCCGGGGGCTGCTGCGGCTGCGGTGCCTGCGGCTGCGGTGCCGACGGCTGTTGCTGGGGCGGCTGCTGGGCCGGCGGCTGTTGGGGGGCCTGCTGCTGGGGCTGGCCGGCCTGGGGGTAGCCGTAACCGCCCTGCTGGGGTGGGTAGCCGTAACCGGGCTGTGGCTGTTGCGGGGGCTGCGGCTGGCCCTGCTGGGGCTGGCCGGGGTGCTGCGCCGGCTGCTGCGGGTAGCCGTACCCGGCGGGCTGCGGCAGCTGCGGCTGCGCGGGCTGCTGCGGCTGGCGCGGGTCGACCGGTGCGGGCTGACCGGCCTGCGCGGGGTATCCGGGCTGGCCCTGCGCCGGGCCGAACCCGCCCTGCACCGGGGTCTGGTGCGCGGGCTGACCGGTCTGGTCGGGGGCCTGGCCCTGCGGGTAGCCGTAGCCGGGGGCCTGGCCGGCGGCGGCCGCGGCCTGCGGGTCCGGGTGCCCTGCCTGCTGCGGTGCGCCCTGAGCGGGGTGCGCGGGCGCGAAGCCCTGGGGCAGCGGGGGGAGCGGCTGGTCGGCCTGCGGCGGCGGGGGCACCTGGCCCGTGGGCTGCTGCGCCTGGGGCTGCTCGGGAGCCTGGCCGGTGGGCTGCGGCTGGGGCGGGGTGGGGACCTGGCCGGGGGGCTGGGCCTGCGGCTGCTGGGGCGGGGTCGTGGGTGGGTCGGGCGCCGCCGGGGCTGCCTGCGCCTGCGGCTCCGCTTCCGGCGTCGCCGGTGCGGTGTCGGCGTCGGACTCGCCGGACTGGGGCGACGTCGGCTCGTCGCCCTCCGCGATGGACACGGACCCGGTGGCGTCACCCGGCTCCGGCTCGTCGGCGCGCTCCGCCTCCGGCTCGTCGTCATCGCCGCCGAACAGCCGCGCCGCCTCCGCGTCGGCGGCGGCGTGGTTGAGCTCGACCTCGGGCTGCTCCGCCACCGGCTGGGCGGGGGCGGGCTGTTCGGGGGCGGGCGCCGCGGGGACGCCGGTCGGCGGGGTGGCGGTCGGGGTGGGAGCGGGGGCCTGGGCGGTCTGAGCGGCCTGGGCGTCTTCGTCGACCGGACGCAGCACGGGGAAGCCGGGTGCGGCGGGCCCGGCCGACGGCGGCTGGGTGGGCGCGGCGGGGGCGGGGGCGGCCGGGGCTGCGGCCGGCGGCTGGGCAGGTGCCTGCTGCTGGGGGTAGCCGTATCCGCCCGAGGTGTCCGGGTTCTGCTGCGGATAGCCGTATCCGCCCGAAGTGGCCTGGTTCTGCTGGGGTGTTCCGAATCCACCAGAGGTGTCCTGACCAGGCTGAGGCGCACCGAAGCCACCGGAGGTGTCCTGGCCAGGCTGCGGCGCACCGGTGCCCGGCTGTTGTGGGTAGCCGTATCCGCCGGCCGCGGGGGCGCCACCCTGCGCGAACTGCTGCTGCGGGAAGCCGTAGCCACCCGCGGCGGGGTTCTGCTGGTTCGCGGGTGTGCCCTGGGCCGGCGTGTGCTGGGGCGGCTGTACCGGCTGCGAGGGCTGTGCGGGCTGCTGCTGCGGCACACCAGGGGCCTGCGGCTGCGCCGGTGCGGGCGGCTGCTGCGCGGGACTCTGGGACGCGGGAACGCCGGGTGGCCCGGTGGGCGACCCGATCGGTGGTCCGGTCGGGGGTGGTGGTGAGGCCTGGCCGGAGTCCGGCTGTCCGCCCCCGGAGGAGCCACCCTGTGTGCTTTGGGCGTACCAGGCGGGAGGTGTGTAGACGATTTCGAACTCGCCCGTGAGATCCACCTCGTGATCGTCCCCGTCCGAGGAAGGGCTCCCGCCGTTGTACTCGGACCGATCCCTGTTCACTGCTTGCCTCCTGGTCAGCCACTGCTGCTGAGCTGGTCGTCGTCGCGGCCGGGCGGACCGAGTGGCGAGTCCCACGCGACTGCGATCGTCACCGCACCACCAGAAGCCTAATCACTCGCATGGCGGGACGGAAAAGCCCCCATGGCGCGGACGGTATAGCCCGGGGTGCGGTGACGGAAGAGCCTCATGGGCAGCGACGGAAAGCCCCCTGGGCGCGGGCCTGTTCAGGCCCTCCAGGCCCTCCAGGCCTTTCAGGTCCGTCGGATCCTTCTGGCCCTTCGGCCCTTCCGATCCTTCCGGCCCTTCAGGTCCGCGCCCGCGACGACGACGCGTCAGTCAGTCCATGCGGCGGGCCACGCCGAGCAGGCCCGTCTCCGCATCGGTCGGCTCGGTCATCACGAACTTCTGGTGCTTGCGGGTGCACCACAGGGCGACCCCGTCGTGCAGGGTCGGCAGATGCTGGAGCTGGTCCTCGGGAACGCCCAGCGTGTCCCGTACGGTCTCGGTCTCGACGGGCGAGATCCGCTGGATCCCCACCAGATGGGCCTGCGACAACAAGCGCGGCGCGTGCTCGCTGACGAAGGGCAGCACCGTCACCACGGACTGCCACGGCACGGACGTCACCCGACCGCGCGGCGGGCGGATACCGCAGTCCCGGAACAGCACGACCGGACTCGACACGGAGGGGCCCTGCGCGGGCACGCGCCCCACCGGATAGACGGTCACGCACTGCTGGCCGCCGCCCGCCGCCTGCGCCAACTGCTGCCAGGCCTGCGGACGGCCGGTCTCGACGCCGACGCGCGCCCCCGTCGCCGCGGCGCGCAGCGCCAGCACATGGGCGAGCCACAGGCCGCCCACGAGCACGACGTCGAAGGGGGTCGGACGGGCCAGTCCGAGCACGGCCGGGTGCGACTCCGGGTCCGTCCCGATGATGACGCCGTCGTCACCGATCGGCATGCTGATCGCCGCGAGTTCGTCGGCGGTGACGACATGGCGGTTACGGCGCGGGCCGCGCAGCCCGAACCCGGGGCTGAAGATGCGCCGTTGCTGCTGCTGCGGCTCCGGCTGCCGGATGATCGGGATCATGCCGGTGTCGGTGGGCGAGGCCACATGGGCGGGGGTGCGTCCGGGCGCGCGGCCCTGCTGTCCCGGGGGCATCGTCGGGGCGGGGTGGGACATCAGTACGTACCTCCGAGCGGCAGAGTGGCGAGGGCGCCGGGGACCTGCTCCCGGTCGAGACGGACCAGGCCGACCTTCGAGGCACTCGCGGCCCGCTCCAACTCACGCCCCACCTGGCCGAGTTCACTGTCGCCGCGGGCGGTGACGCGGATGTGGCCGGTGAGCGAGACACCCCGGTTACCGGCCTTGCTCAGGGTCATGCTGAACGTCGTGGCGAGCACCGGCAGCGAGGTGAACCGCGTCACCAGCTCGGGCAGCGCCGCACCACCGCTGCCCAACTGCGGCCAGCGGGAGACCCAGTACGTGGTGTGCCACCGGTCGTCGACCCGCCAGGTCCGCACCGCCTCGACCGTACGGCGCTGGGTGCGCCCGTCCTGGCCATGCTGCGCGTTCGCGCGCGGGTTGAGGCAGCTGGACGTCGCGAGGGCCTGCACCAGCTCGGTCTCGTCCAGGATGGTCGCCTTGAAGCCCGCACCGGCGAGCCGGCTCGCCAACTGGTCGGCCACGCGCAGCAGCGCGCGCTGCGCACCGGGAACGCCGTCGCCGCGGGCCTGCACCGCCTCCGGGCACAGCTCCGGGTCGAGCTTGAGCGCGACCCAGGTGAGCCGCAGCGCGGGAGAACCGGACTGCGCCTGCAGGGGGCCGTACGACCGCGCGGCCAGCGACTGCTGCGGCAGGTGCGGCGCGGGCGCCGGCTGGGTGTGCTGCACGACCTGGACGGAGGCGAGCCGGATCCCGTCGACCTCCAGGGCGTCCTGGATCAGCCGAAGCGGCAACTGCCGCCCGGCGGCCCCCGGACGCAGCGGCTGGTCGTCGGGCTGGACGAAGAGGACGGCGGTCAGGAAGGTCCCGTCGCCGATCATGCCGATCGAACGGTCGTCACGGGAGACGAAGGAGTACGTCCGCAACGCGGGGTCGCACTCCACGACCGGGGCCAGCATCGCGTCGGTGCCAGGCGGGACGGGCATCTTGGCGTCGCGTCGACGCTGCCTGAGCGCCCGCGTCGTCTCGTACCACTCGGGCAGCGGACGGCGCCCCCGGCGCAGTACGGCCATCAGGAGCAGCAGCGCCGCCACGGCGCCGGCCGGGGCCAGCAGCCAGGACGCGTCGGCGGCCCAGGCGACCAGCATCACCGCGGCCGCGAGTTCCACCAGGATGAGCTGCTGCAGCCGCACCGGGCCCAGACCACCCGGCCGGGGCAGCGTACGAGGCGATGCGGCGACGGGTGCGGCGGCCGGAGAGCCCGACGTACGTCTGCCGCCGCCCGGGCCTCCCTGTTGCTGCTGTGCGCGGCGTCCGCGCCGGGTGCTCGTAGCGCTGCTCATCCCCCGGGACATCCCTTTCGCGAAGTAGTGGCCGGTAGTGGCCGTCGGCCGGGCCCACATCGTGAATCATTCATCGTCAATGCGAGTGGCACACGGTACCCGCTGCGGAACCCGAGGCGACACAGGGGACACCGAAACCCCAGGTGGCCAGCCTTTCACGGACCGAGCCCGCATGGGGGAGCGCTGTCGTGAAGCTCTGTGAAGATGCGGGGGCGGCCGCGCACCTGATGAATCGCGTTCGCGTGGCGCAGGGCATAGTAGGTGCCCGATGGGTGCCTGCGCGGCCGAAGTGGCCCTTGGAGCACGGTCGAAGCGCGGACGTAGCGCGAACGTAGCGTCGCAATCGCGATTGAGCACGACAAACGGGAGAAACGGGGACCATGGCAAAGCAGCGTCGGGACGAGCTCGCCGCCTACACCTTCGCTCGCAAGCGCACCGTCGCGGCGTTCCTCGCGCCGTCGCCCGGCGGCTCGGAGGAAGGCGCGCCGCGTCCGGTCCGTACGGTGATGCCCAGCCTGGCGGTGGGCGTGGTGCTGGTGATCGGCTTCATCGCGTGGGGCGTCATCAAGCCCACCGCGCCCAAGGGCTGGGACACCCCGGGCGAGCACATCATCGTGGACAGCGACTCCACGACGCGCTACGTCGTCCTCGACCCGAACCCGAAGGACAGCAAGGTGGAGAAGGTCCTCCACCCCGTCCTCAACTACGCCTCCGCGAAGCTGCTGCTCGACAAGGGCAAGGGCAGCGTCCTCGAGGTCCCCGGCAAGGAGATCGACAAGAGCGGCATCCGGCACGGCGCGACGGTCGGCATCCCTTACGCCCCCGACCGCCTGCCCTCCAAGGACGACGCGGAGAAACCGAAGACCTGGGCGGTGTGCGAGCGCCCGGCCCCGGGCTCGCAGGGCGCCCTCGACCGCGCCGTCTTCGTCTTCGACGCGGACGACGCCAAGTCACTCGCGAACGCGGGGAAGGTCGACTCCCGTGAAGCCCTGTACGTCGAGGACACCAGGACCGAGAAGCGGTACCTGGTCGACGGCCGGGGCAACCGCTTCGAGCTGGGCGGCGAGTCGGACCTCGACGAGGTCGCGATGGAGCAGCTCCGCTCGGCCGTCATCGGCAGCAGCACCACGGCCGAGCCGCAGCCGGTGAGCCAGGAGTGGCTGAACACCCTCAACAAGGGCACGGACATCACCTTCCCGGAGGTCCCGGGGGACGGCGATCCCACCAATGTCCAGGGTCTCCCCGGCGTGACGACGGTGGGCCAGGTGCTCAGGGCACAGGACGCCCAGCGCGAGCAGTACTACGTCGTCCTCAAGGACAAGGTCGCCGCCGTCACGCCGTTCGTCGCCAACCTGCTGTTCGCACGGGACGGGGACACCCCCGTCAAGGTGAACACCCCGCAGATCGTCGAGGCCAACAAGGGCGGTGCGACGCGCTTCTACGCGAACACCGGCTGGCCCGAGGACGTCCCGAGGCAGGCCAACGCCGCGGCCACGGCGTCCGGCGAGGCCGGCATGACCTCGTGCAGCGTCTACAAGGGCGGCTTCGGCGCGGACAAGAAGCCGGAACTGGCCGCGTGGGCCGGCACGAACTACCCGAAGAAGGTCATCACCGACTCCCTGAGCGCGTACGTCTCGTCCGGCTCGGGCCTGCTCTTCCAGGAGGTCACGGGTTCGGCCGGAGGCGGCGGCGCGGTGTACCTGCTGACCGACACGGGCCTGCGGTACTCGCTGCCGGCGAGCAACGACAGCGAGGCGAAGGACAGCGCCGGCGATGCATCGTCTTCGTCGTCTTCTTCCTCTTCGTCGGGGTCGTCCGAGGGCGGGGCGAGCGAGACGGACAAGGCGCGCACGCGGCTGGGCTACGAGGACCTTGCAAAGCCCGCGATCGTGCCGCAGACGTGGGCGACGTTCATCCCGAAGGGTCCGACTCTGGACACCACGAGCGCGTCGCAACCGCAGAGCCAGTGACGACCAACGGGCATACAGCCGTGGGCACTTGAGAGTAAGACGGCCGCACGGGTCACAGGTTCATCGCCCAAGTGTGTGAGCCGTGTAACTGATTGGCCTGGCCTGTGGTTGAGTGACAGGCTGACGATAGAGTGTTTGCAGCGCTCAGGCGTGCGAAGCTCCTCCGGGCACCGGCTCAGGTTTCCCGGACCAACGACGACATGGGGGAAGGTTCATCATGGCCGGCCAGTTCCGGGTAACAGAGGACGAACTCACCAAGCTCTCCAGCGACATCAGCACCGTGAACGGTCAGCTTCAGGGCGAGATCCGCCGCCTCAACGGAGTGATCGACCAGATCGCCGGTGGCTGGAAGGGCCAGGCGGCCCAGTCGTACCGCCAGCTCCAGGACCGCTGGAACGCGGACGCGAAGCGGATGAGCGACATCCTCAACGACATCAAGGAAGCCGTGGACTCCACGCGGAGCAACTACTCCGCGTCGGAAGAGCAGCAGAACTCCGAGATCAGCAAGATCATGTCGGACTTCGGCTGACGGAGCCGAGCGGAATGACCTGGAACCAGCCGGTTCCGGTTCCAGTCGATCTCGACTCATTCCACTGACTCCACCCAGTCCACTCACTCCACAGACTTCCAACGAATCTTCTCTTCCTGAAAGGGAATGACGATGTCGATCCTCGTCAATTACGCAACGATCACCAACGCGTCCACGGACGTGAAGTCGACCGCCGGCCGCATCAAGCAGCAGCTCGACGACCTCGAGGCCGCCGTCAAGCGCGTCGCCCAGTCCTGGGAGGGTGAGGCGCAGGAGGGCTACCAGCGCAAGCAGCGCGAGTGGGACCAGACCGCCGCGGACCTGCACGCCACCCTGCTGAAGATCTCGACGGCGCTCCAGAACGCCGCCGAGAACTACCAGGCCACTGAGAAGAGCAACGCCAACACCTGGGCCTGACCCGTCGGCGCCTCGAGGGTATGAGATGAAGAGATTCGGCCCAGCCGACGCCGCGGCGTCCGCTGGGCCGAACTCTGCTTCAGGGCGGTACACGCCTTCGGCGGGTCCGCACATGC
The DNA here is from genome assembly GCF_049974585.1 of Streptomyces sp. UG1. Lineage (NCBI taxonomy): Bacteria > Bacillati > Actinomycetota > Actinomycetes > Kitasatosporales > Streptomycetaceae > Streptomyces > Streptomyces sp. UG1. Next base: position 59,450 of record NZ_JBNGGG010000042.1, read on the forward strand.
TTCCCGCTGCAGGTCCGTACGTGGCACCCGACATGGCTCCGGACATGCTTCCCGCACGGGCGCACACAGCAAATCCCGCAAACATTCACACTCATCGCTACACCCGTGACACCTACATGACCCAGCTTCGAAGGAAGCAAGGAAACCCTGGGGGCCTGAGCATGAGAGGCCTGAACGTGAAGGGCCCGAACGTGAAGGACCGGACAGCCCGTTCGCGGAGCCGCACCGGCCGCAACAGTGGAACCCGCGCACTGCAGCGGGTTTTCGGCGTGCTCGCGGTGACCGGGGTATGCCTTGCCGCGACACCGCCCACCGTGTCGGCGGCCCCCACCCATGTGTTGGACTCCTCCGGTCCCGCTTCTGCCGCCGGCGACCCGGACTTCGGCCTGTCGGCCACCTCGGAATGCGTGTTCGGCGGTGACGTCATCAAGTCCACGCCCTGGTCACTGCAGCGGATCCTCCTGGACCAGTTGTGGGCGCAGGCGACGGGCAAGGACGTCAAGGTGGCGGTGATCGACACGGGCGTCGACGACAGCAACAAGCAGTTGCGCGGCGCGGTGGACGGCGGCAAGTCCTACGTCGGTGGCTCCGCCACGGAGGACCTCGAAGGCCATGGCACACGGGTGGCCGGCATCATCGCCGCCCGCCCGCTGAAGGGCACGGGCTTCGTGGGCATCGCGCCCGACGCCGAGATTCTCTCCTACCGCTACACGGGCGGGGAGGAGAAGCAGGGCAACTCGGGGACGATGTCCCAGGCGATCAGCGCCGCGGTGGCCGCCGGCGCGAAGATCATCAACATCTCGTCCGACACCGCGAACAAGCAGGACAACGAGGGCCTGCGTCGCGCGGTGAAGTCGGCCGTGGACGACGGCGCCCTCATCATCGCGGCCGCCGGCAACGACGGGGCCGACGGCAAGTCCGCGAACACCTACCCGGCCTCGTACCCCGGGGTCCTGGCGGTGGCCGCCTCCGACCGCAACGACGAACGCGCCTTCTTCTCCCAGTCCGGCGACTTCGTCGACGTAGCCGCACCGGGCGTCGGCATGGTCTCCACAGTCCCGAAGGACGGCCAGTGCACGGCGGACGGCACGAGTTTCGCGGCGCCGTATGTGGCTGGGGTCGCGGCCCTGCTGAAGGAGAAATACCCGAACTGGACCGCGGCCCAGATCGCCACCCGCATCGAGGAAACGGCCCAGCGGCCGGGGCGGGAGCCCAACCGGTTCATTGGGTGGGGTGTAGTGGATCCGGTTGCTGCGTTGACGGACAGCTCCACGCCGGGGACTTCTCCGAAGCCGGATCAGCAGGGTACGGCCGGAGTGGGTGGGGTCGTGCCCATGGCTGTGACCATGGGGGAGAGCGAGGCGGAGCGGGAGCGCCGGGTAGCTATCTATGTGCTGGGTACGGGACTTGTGCTCGCGCTTGTGGTTGCGGGGAGTGGCGTTGCTGTGCGGGACTGGCGTAGTCGGCGGGCTGCGGAGGCCGGTAGGGCTGCTACGTCGTACGGGTCGTACAGGGCTGGACGATGACTTGGCGCGGGCATCGAGCGGGTGCTGACAACTTGAGAAACAGGGGAGAGGACAACGGGGTATGAGTAACGGAATGCGGGTTGATCTGAGCGCGCTGGATGAGGTCATCCGGAGGCTCTGGCGGCTGCTGGATGACATGGATAAGGCCGGGAACAGTTCGAAGTACGACACGCATATCCCGGCGGATGCCTTCGGCCAGGTTTCAGATGGTTCTTGTCGATTCCTGGAAGCCCAGGACTTGAAGGCGGCTGAGAGTGAAATGAAGATCAAGATCGAGGAGATGATCAAGAAGCTCCACGACTTGATCGACGACTTCAGCACGAAAACCTCGAAGGTCCGGGACAGGTACAACGACGAGGAGCAGGAGATCAAGCACAGCGTGGGGGGCGGCTCGGGTGGTTCCACGAATGACGCGATGGTCTAGCGGCGGCGGGTTCCGGAAAAGCATTGACGAGGGGAGCAGGGCGTGGCCGGTGACAATGTAGATAATGTGGAGGGGCGGACGGCCCGGGAGCAGCAGGAACGGGCGACGAGTCAGCAAAGGGATCACGACCGCCGCATTGAGTCCGACACGGTCGCACGCAACGGCAAAGGCATCGATCGCGGTGCCTTCAAGACGGACTTCATGCAGTACTCGGTCAACGGCCTCCGCAAAATGATCATGAACTCCAATCCCGGACAAATCTCCGTGGCTGGGGATCACTGGAAGAGCGTCCACCAACTCCTCTCCGGCGGCGAGGGGGATGGAAAGACCGGTGCGGTGGACACAACGCCGTCCAAGACCAGTATCGCCGGGACGCTCCAGACGGCTGTCGACAACGTCCTCGAACACTGGGAAGGTGCTGCGGCCGAAGCTTTTAAGCGCAGGGCGGACGAAGTCGGTGCCCAGATTCGGAACGGTGCCGCGTACGCCAACTTCACGGCGGAGCAACTCTTTGCGATCAGCAAGGACCTCGACGCTGCCATTACCGAGATGGAGCCCATCGAGGCGCCGTCGAAGCTTGAGAGTGCGGGTGACAGGCTCAATGACAGCGGCCGGGATGACTCCCAGATGAAGAAGGACTTGGCTACGGGCGCCAGCGCCGACGCCGTTGCCGAGGCGAACGAGAAGAACCTGTCGCTGGGCATGGAACGAAAGCTCCAGGCCGTGGCGGTGATGGAGAGGCTGGCGGCCAACTACCAGGTCTATACGAAGAACCTCAAGAACGCCCCAACCATCGACGACACCAGAGGCATTACGCCGCCGAATAACGACGTGACGATGCCTCCTCCGATCACGATGCCGAGTGCTTCGGCGGGAGGACCGGGTGCAGCGCGCGCGGGCAACAAGCCTTGGAGCGCAGGCGCCACCACCAGTGTTAAGCCGGCACCCGCGGTGCCCCGTGACCCTGGTATCACGGGAGGTTCGCAGCTCCCGACATCCCGAACGAAGGTGGATAGCATTTCCCCAGGCCTGACGGGGACCGGCCCTGGCACGGGCCCTGTCAGCGTCAGTGGCGGTGGTGGCGGTACCGGCACTGGTGGAGCTCAGAGCCCAGGCATCGTGGCTCCCGGCGGAGCATCCGGTCTCGGGCGCAGTGCTGCCGCACGGGGCGGCATCGGAGCTACGGGTGGTCGCGGTGGTCTGGCTGGTGGTGGCGTGGCAGCAGGCCGCGGCGCTGGAGGCCGAGCCGGTATGGGCGGCATGGGTGGCGCCGGAGCCGGCGCAACTGGCCGAGGCGGTGCCGGTGCAGGTGGTCGTGGAGCCCTTGCGAAGTCTCGTGGCGGCGTGGTCGGTGCAGCCAAGGGGGTCACGGGCAAGGGCGCTGGCGGCGGCGCGGGCTTGCACGGCAGCAGGGGCGGAACTCAGCGAGGCGCCGGGGTAGGCGGAATGGCCGGTGGCATGGGTGGTCGCAACGGTCGCCGGTCTGAGGAGAATAGCCGGGGTGACCGTCCCGACTACCTGGTCGAGGACGAAGAGACCTGGATCTCGGAAGAGGACCGCAACCGGAACGTGCCGCGAACCATTGAATAGGCGTGCGAGCGAGCCGCATGGAGAGTACGTGCGGCTCGCTCGCATGAAGACTGGCTGAACCAGTCATGAGTGAGGAGCAAGGAATTGGGATTCAAGCGATTCTGGTCCGCGACGGGAGTCGTGGCGGTGACGGGAGCCTTGCTCCTCACTTCGGCTCCCACCGCTTCAGCGGACTACATCCGCGACAAGCAGTGGGTCATAGACGTCATCAACTTCAACAAGGTTTGGGCGGAATCGCAGGGGCAAGGGGTTACGGTTGCAGTCGTCGACACTGGGGTGGATGCCAGCCATCCTGATCTGGTCGGCCAAGTACTAAAAGGTAAAGATGTCACTGGAGACGGTGGAAATGCTCAAAGTGACCCCGATGGGCATGGTACCGGTATGGCCAGCCTCATCGCAGGGAAAGGGCATGGTGCGAACAATTCTTCTGGCGTAATTGGCTTGGCGCCGAAGGCTAAGATTCTCCCAATCAAGGCTTCCCGCCCCGACCACGATTTCAATGATGACGAATGGGCTGAAGGGATCCGATATGCAGTTGATCAGGGTGCAGACGTGATCAACATGTCGTTCGGTGATTCTGTCGCCCATCCTGATTCTGAGGGCGCTGAAGCAATCAAGTATGCACAGCAGCACGACGTGGTTGTTGTGGCCGGTACTGGAAATGACGGAACTGACAGTTTGCTCTATCCTGCAAAGCTGCCCGGCGTGGTGGCCGTAGGTGCAGTTGACGATTCATTGAAAATCTGGGATAGCTCCAATTATGGACGAGGAGTGACACTAGTCGCTCCTGGAGTGAAAATCGTCCGAGCGGATCCTAGCCGGTCCAACGGATACGCAGAAGCCGACGGCACCTCAGACGCAACCGCCTACGTTTCCGCCACTGCAGCCCTCATTCGTGCCAAGTACCCCGACCTCACTGCGGGCCAGGTCATCAACCGCCTGATCAAATCGGCCACATTCCTCGACCACGACGTCAAGAAGGTACCCGACGAGGAGTACGGCTACGGCCTGATCCGCCCGTACTCGGCGCTGACGATGGACATCCCCAAGGGCCCCAAGCAGGGCCCCCTCGCCCAGTCCGCGCCGTCCACTTCCACGAATTCCGGCGCCGCGCCCGACGACAACGACAGCACAAGCCAGGCCAAGAAAAAGAAGAAGTCCTCCTCGGGCAACATTCTTCTCATCGTCGGCATCGCAGCCGCAGTGGTCGTCATCGGAGGCATCCTCTTCGCGGTACTCCGCAACCGCCGCAACGGAGGCAGCGGCGGCCCCGGCTCCGGCGGCGGAAACCCTCCCCACGGCATGGGCTACCCGCCCCAGCCCCCGACGGGCTACCAGCAGTACCCCAACACAGTTCCCAACCAGGAGTACCCCGCACCTCCCGGACAGTCCCCGCAGCACCCGAACCCGTACGCCCAACAGCCTCCGCACCAAGGGCAGTAGAGAGCACTCCCCACTCGCTGACGGCGTGAATTCGCAACTACCGGAGCTGAATTCCCGAGCACCACTCGATGAGATGGCCTAGCGCACTGCGAACCACGTCATCGCTGTCCTGCTCGGGATTGCAGTTGTTGCCACATGGCTGTTCCTCGTCCTGCCGATTATGTCAGGCAAGTTCTTGTGGCTCACTTGGCTCGATGTGATCGGCACACACCTTGGTCTCTTGACCTCGAGCTCGGGTACCGCGAAAGCACTCGCTCTTTGAAGGCATGGCGAGTACGGATTCGCGGTGACTCTGTTGCTCTGTACTCGGGAAGATCGCGATCCTTTACTGACCTAGATGCCAAGAACGAGAAGGGATCCTCCTCAATGGGCTTCGTCGTCCTTGTGGTTGGCGTCATCGGCCTTGGAGCCGTAATTGGCGCCATCGTCGTCCTCGCTGTACTGCGCGGCCGCCGCAACTCTGGCGCCAGTCGGCTCAGTGCTGGCCCTGAATCTTACCCTCAGTACATGGGTTATGCGCCCCAGCAGCCCTACCCTTCAACTTCCAATCAGGGATACCCCACTCCTCCGGGACATTCGCCCCAGTATCCCAATCCCTATGCTCAGCAACCTCCGCAGCATGGCCAGTAGCCCTTTATTCTTTTATTCTTTATTCCGGAATGGCTGCACGCTCTGTTTCCCCCTCGTATACTCAGAGAGGTTCCGCCCTGGATTGACGTGTCAGGGACGGCCCCCACCATTCTCGGCCTGCAGCATGTAAACCACTCAAATAGGACGACAAGTGGCTGACAACGGAACCTCGTATTACGAACCCGGAGCGGGCAGGAGCTTGGCCCGCAAGTTTGAGATGCAGGCATACGACCTGCGGGCCTACCTCAAGAAGTTCGCGGAGGAGACAGGGGAAGAGGCGATCACTGATGGCTTCGGCGTCCTGACGGAATCGGAGGAGGTCACATCGGCGTACATCTCATATTCCGCGGATGTAGCCAGTGCCATGAAGGTGGTGCATGAGCACCTGGACAGGATTGCCGACGCATTGCGGAAGGTGAACAGGGACACCGAAGTGACCGACGATGACCTTGCGGTCCTCTTCGGGAAGCATTCGGACGGTGATCGGTGAGCGGGAACGAGTCCGCCGCTGAAGAGATCATCGAACTCGGCATCGAGGTCATCAATCCAGGCGGTCGTCCGGATGAGTTGCGAGCCGCAGCCAAGGCGTGGCGGCAGTTGAAGTCTGAAGTCGAGGGCCTGGTAAAGGACCTGGACAAGGATGTCAGAGCCACGGTCGGGCATACATGGCGTGGCGAGGCAGCCAATGCCTTCCAGGCCCATTGGGACGAGTTCGCCGCTGCAGTGCTGAGCACGACGGACGACTTCGATGAAGCCGCCAGGGGCCTCGAAAACGCTGCCGACTGTATAGACGAGGTCAATAAAGAGATCCACGACATTTACATAGAGATCGGGATCTCCATCGGCGTCTCGGTAGGTATGTCGTTCCTCACGCTGGGCGTTTCGGCGGCAGTAGGCACAGCGCGAGTCACCATGTTGGTCACAAGGGCGCTCGACGCCGCGGGCCGGCTGGGGAAGCTCCTACGGACGATCGCCAACATCTTCCGGACCCTGTACAACTCGGGAAAGGGCGGGAAACTCCTTGCTGAGGGAGTGCTGAACTGGGCTGGTGGCACCGTCGGAGGCATGATTACCAGCCAACTCAGCGGCAAAGGCTGGGAAGTCGGAACCAACATGATCGGAGGCGTGGCTGGCGCAACTGTCGGGACGGCCGCCGGCAAGGCCGTGACCGCACTTGGTGGCAAGGAGATCCTCAGCGGGATGGCCGGCGGAGCGGCTGGAGGGATGTCGGGAGACTATCTGGACTCCCTACGCAAGGGTGAAGACTACGACATCAGGCAGAGCGCTGTCACCGGCATCGCTGGAGGGGCCGCCGGGGGACTGGGCGGTGGGGCAAGGTCGGTCGACAGGGGTCTCGACGATATGGCTCGAGGCCTGAGGAACGAGAACGATTTCTCCTACAGCGGGGATCGACCGGAGCACCAGCAGACCGCGGTCGACGGCGCCTTCGGTGCCTCCATTCCCGTAGCGGGGGGCGTTTCCGCTAACACTGCGAAGGACGGGTTCGACGGCGTGGACAAGAGCGCGGAAGGAGCTCAGAAGGCCGCCGAACGGAGCGTTGAGGACGACCGTAAAACGGCAACGGACCGGATTCGCGAGGACTTTGGGTGAACCGCGAAACGATTACTCCTGCAGACTTCAAGGCCGCTGAGAAGGTCGGCCGTTGGTCTGCCCGGCTCGGCTTCCTGTCCGGCGCTGCAGTATTCGCGCTCTGGTTCTTCAGTTCCGAGCCAACTCTGCGACGCCGGGCGATCCTTGTCGCTCTTGCCTGCGCCATGCTCAGCGTCGTCGCGATCGCTCTGTATCAGCGAAAACTCGGTGGTCGGCAGCCCTTCCGTGCAGTGGCGGCATCTGAGTTCGCTAGGGCCAGTCAGGGTATAGAACAAGGGTGGCCAAAATCCGAGTTGACATCTTTCCCTCGACGCATCCCCTCAAGGCGGCAACAACTATGGCGTTCTTTCGCAGGCGTTGTCGGTGTCTGGAGCATTCTTGTGGGGCTGATCGCCATGGCATGGGGATCACCACAGAGGCCCGCGTTGGTGGAGCAGATTCATTCGGCTGGGGCTGTGTTCGCGGATGTTCAGGTCGCGAAAGTCAGTGACGTTCGTTTCCACAATCCGAGTAGGGGAAATTCGTACTACACGGCAACGGCTGTTGTTGAGCTCCCGAATGCGAAGGGTGGGGAGCCAGTACCCGCGACGGTGACTACGAAATCCCCTGATCGATTGACGTCTGGGGATCGAGTGTCGGTGCTCTATGCCTCAACACAACCGCAGTTGGGGGCTGTGACCGGAGACAAGGATGATCTGGAAGACGAACTGCGCGGAGCAGCGTTGCCAGTTCACCTGGTCTGGATTCTTCTTATTGGATGGGGCATCGGGCTTTTCGTCATAGTGGTGTTGCTCTACGTCGAGCAAGGATTCCGTTCCTTCTCTCGTTTGCGGAGTAGTGATAATGCCATTCGAGGAAGGATCGTTCGAGTTGAGCTGTTCCATCAGGCTCCGAGTGAGCCAGCGAAGAGCGCTTTGAAGGGGTCGAGCCTGGCTGTCGAGACGGCTGTCGGCCATGTGCACTTTCTTGTGGACATCGCAGAGCAGGACTTGCCTGAAGCGGTGAAAGGTGAACAGATCTGGCTGTGTTGGGACGGGCGCCGTGGTACGGGTGGCACGCGGTTCTCGCCTCGTGTAGTCCCTGCGGTTCTGATTTCTGACCAGGACTGGGTGATGTATGGAACGCTCGCCGTGGACGAGCGGCGGTTGTTGGCCGACGGTGGAATTCCGGTTCACCAATTGAGTAGCGCAGCGGAGGATGGTCGAATGCTCCGCACTTGGGATCCGCACTCCAAGTGGGCGCTCTACGTGAGCCCCCTGACGTTGGGTCTTCTTGCGCTGGTCATTGCTGGTGCAGGGCTGATGACGTTCGACGTTTCATCGGGGTGGCGCTGGGCAGTAGGAATTGCTGGACCCCTGGCCTCGGCTCTGTTGGCAGGCTCCTTTGTGCTGGACAGGAAGCCCTCACAGTAAGGCGGGCGAGGCTGTGGTACGACCCCTTCTGGCCGGCTAAGGCCTCGTGGAAGAGAATCCCACCGAGCATGAACCCTTCCCGGGCAGTGGATCTCCGGCCGTAGTGGATATCCGTGGCCGCAGGTGCCGGACCACGTCAGGAGAGCGGCTGTAATCACGAGCAGGGCGTGGGGTTCACGAACGAACCCACTCCAGTCTGGCGGTGGCACCGTCGAGTTGCAGGCAGTCGTGCGGACCGGGACTTGCACCCCGCTCGGCAGTGGCGCTTACGGTTGTCGTTGTGTCGCGGCAGGCATCTCAGGTTGCACCGTTTCGCGCGGGACTTCCCTGATCATGTCGCCCTGCATTCCGCACGATCAGCGGCTCGGCGGCATCCACCCGCACCACGGGACTGTCGTCCCGCCGCAGCACCATGACGAACCCGACTGAGGTTAGACGTCATCGCAATTGGTGTCTGGTGGTGTGGTGTAAACAGCCGCTGGCAGGGGTGCTGTGGGAACGGTTGAATGTCGTGGTGAGTGGCTACTGGACACCCGCGCATCGAGCGGTCGAGCAGGAGGATGCTGAAGCTCTGGCCCGGTTGCTGGCCGCTGGTTCCGATCCTGACGAGGTCTTAAGCAATATGACGCTGCTGACGCACGCGATCGACGCCGAGGGTGATGGGGCCCTGCAGAGCGGGCAGCCGTTGACTGTGCACACCACGGCCGTGTTGCTGGCCTTCGGGGCTGATCCGGAGCTCGCAGACCCAGACGGCCGCACCCCCATGGACATGGCTAATCACTACGGCCACGATCTGGCGATGAAACTGCTGCAGACCCACATCGGCAGACGAGCCGCCGACAACGGATGAGGGTGCAGGCGATGCTCGTCAAGGCGAGGAAGTGCTCGGCCTTGCGCTCAGAGCGGCGGTGGAGGCGGCGGCAGCCGGCGAGCCAGGACATGGTGCGCTAAATGGTCCAGTGGTATCGGCCCAGCCGCTGGGAGGTCTCGATCCCCTTGCGGGCGATACGGTGCTTGATGCGACGCCCTCGTAACCATCGGCGCAGGTGAGGATAGTCGTAGCCCCTGTCTGCGTGGAGCTTGTCCGGCCGGCGTCGCCGCCGCCCGCGACGGGAGCGGATCGCCGGTATGCCCTTCACCAGGGGGATCAGTGCCTGGCTGTCGTGCAGGTTCGCCCCGAGATTCCGACGGACAGAGGCAGCCCCGTCCGCTCGGTGATCAAATGGATCTTCGAACTGTACTTGCCCCGGTCGACAGGGTTCGGGCCCATCAGGTCCCCCCTTTCAAGGCCAGCATGTTCACCGAGTCGATCGCACAACGGGACCAGTCCAACTCCCGCGGGAGCCGAACTCGTCGAGGACCAGACGGTGGAGCTTGGCTCACACCCTGGCCTTCGTCCACTCCGCAAAATGGCGATGAGCCGTTGCCCCCGACGGACCGAACGACGCAGCGGGCAACTGCTGCCACGTGCAACTCGAGGTGGCCACCAACACGATTGCGGCCAGTACCTCATGGTCGCCATGCCGGCGGCGGCCACCGCGCTGAGGCAGCGAAGGCGCCTCCGGCATCACCCGCTGGAACAACTCCCACAACTCATCGGGCACCAGCTGCTCAACGATCCCCATCACGCCACACAGCGTACCGAGGCGGCCAAATGAGATGACCTCGTAGATACACCAGCCCCAGCCTTGGGACGCTGCTGTGACAGTTGACACCTATGGGGTTGCTGGGCGTCAGGGTTAGTGTAGGTGGCCTTGCCCGAACGGGCTGAGCCTCATACCAGCTGACACTGATGGCAATGGACAGGGAGCGTTCCGTGGGTCGAGGAGAACGCGACACCCCACAGCGTGTGGACGACAGCGAGTTCCAGGACATCACCCGGGATCCAGTGGATGCACGAAGACTGCGGGAGTCCTTGGAGAAGCTGGCCGACGGCGCGTCGAACGACACGCTCAAGGAGATGGCCAAAGAGGTGCTCTCCGGACGCATCAGTCTGCGCGAGGCGGTGACCGTGCCCGCTTATGGCGAGGCGCTCATCGAGGGCGGCCGTCCCTTCCGTGAGGCATGGGACCAGCTCTCCGAAGCCGAGCGCAGCCAGCTTGCCGCGGAGGGCGAGCGGGAGTACCAGGCGAAGCGTGCCGAGATGGAGGAAGAGCGCCGGCAGGCACAGAGCGGTACACAGGGCAGGGGCAATGCGCGGCACAGCGGCCGCGGCTGGTCCGCCTACTGAGCAGCACGGGGGAAACATGAACTTCCGAGTCATACCCGCCGACATAGCCTCCTACGGCAAAATGATCGAGCGGGCACACCGGGACGTGGGCGAGGCCCGCAGCTTCCTGGACCGCAAGGCCACCGTGGATGGCGAGGCCGAGAGCCAGCTGTGGCAGCTCGTCGTCGGACACCACAGTGACGTACTTGAGAAGGCCAAGGCGTCCATCGAGGGTTTCTCGCAGACGCTCGACGCCTGCCAGAAGGAACTGGCCCGCACGGCCACGTACTACACGCAGACCGACGAGACCGAGGCCGTCAAAGTCGACAGTACCTATCCGGCAGGCTCCGGCCGACCGGCCGGCACCCCGTCGGAGAGCGGTGGCTTCTCCGACGTGAGTGAGCCGACCGCCTCGTTCTCCGAGCCCAAGCTCAGTGTCTGGGAGCAGGTGCAACAAGGGGCCAGCGACCGAATGGACGGGCTGATCTGGGACCGGGTGGATTCTGTCACCGGCGAGGGCAAGAACGTGCCCCTCGGGGTGCTCGGTATCGGGCTCGACCTGCTGAGCCCGACGACCCTCGTCAACGAGGCCCTCAAGTTCGTCTTCAACTTCGACATCTTCGGCGAGGCCGCGAAGATGCTCGCCGGAGACTGGGAGAGCTTCGGCGACTGCGCGGGCGCCTGGGACTCGCTGGGCTCCTTCTTCTACGGCGTCGGCAGCAATGTGAGGAAGGGGAACAACCTGCTCAGTGACACCTGGGTGGGCAACGCGTCCAACACGCGTTACGACTACTTCGACGGACTCGCCACGAAGCTGGACGAAACCGATGACTGCTACGACACACTCAAGTCGGCCTATGAGGAAGTCGCGGGCCAGATCCAGCAGTTCGCCGACGGTCTCAAGGCCGGGCTGATCCTCATTTGCGACATGGCGATCTCGATCGCCGTCGAGATCGCGGTCGCCACCGGAGCCGCGACCACCGGTGTCGGCCTGGTCCTCACGGGCGGAATGGCTGCGCTGATCGCCCGCACGGCGGCGAAGATGATCGGCGAGTGGTCGAAGATCATCGATGCGCTGTCGGCCCTGTACGCGGCGGTCAACGTGGCCTTCGGTCTCGCGGGCGCCGCCATGAACGGGAATCTCGATGCGGTACAGAAGTTCCCGAGGCCAGGTGCGGCGTATGACCACCAGGCTGTCTGACGCGGGTGCCGTCCTCAAGTGGGGCGGCGTCGTGGGCGTAGCGGTCTGTCTGCTGCTGCGCTACGTCGAACCCGCCCCGCGCTGGGACGTCCTGGCCTGCATCGGCGTGGCCCTGCTCGGGGTGCTCGTCTCCTGGGCGGGCAGGCGGCGGGAGCGGGTGGCGGAGGTGCCTCGGGTGGCGGCACTGCCCTCGCCGGCCGGGTTCCGGCTGGCTGGTGTCCAACTGCCCGAACGCAGGGAGCGGCAGCGCCTCGGCGTTCTGCTCGTCCTGCTGTCAGTTGCCCTCCTGCTGTTCGGCTCCGCCTCTCATGTCACGCCTCAACTGGCCGATGCCAGGGCAGGGTCGGCGCGTATTTCCGCAGTGACGGTCGACAAGGTGCTGTCGCAGAGCGCACGTCCTGTGAAGGGCGGCGGTATGACGTATACGTCGAAGCTGGCCGTCACGGTGAACGGCGACAGCGGTGACGCTTCCGGCCGACAGCGTGTGAGCCTGCGGGGCACCATCAAGACGTCCGGCTCGGTAGGGCCCCGCGACCGCCTCTGGGCCCTCTACAACCCCGACAGAGCCGGCAAGGACGCCCAGCTCTCGGAGACCCGCGAAGAGCTGGCGGCGCTGCAGGACGGCAGCGCCCGCCCCTCCTGGACGACACTCGGGCTCTCTTCGGCGGCGGCCGTCGGCGGACTCGCCCTGCTGCTGCGCCGGCGCTTCAAGCCGCTGCACGACAGCGCTTCGGCGGTCACCGAGGCGCTGCGCACCGGCAATGCGCAGGCGCTCGCCGTGACCGTGGCCGGCACCGCGCCCGGGGGTAGCCGGGCGGTCGGGGTGGGCCTGCGCCTCACGGCCGAGGACGGCGAGCGGCAGTTGCACATCGGCCGGTCCGTCGACGTCGAGCAGCTCGCCGACACGCTGTGGGACCGCACCGCCTGGCTGTACTGGGAGCGGGCCCGCGACAACCCCCCGCCCGGCCGGCCCGGCCGACGGGGCGAGATGCTGCCCGCCGTACTGGTGGTCGGCAGCGGGGACGAGGCCCGCCATGTGTGCGGCTGGATGCCCCGCACACCCGAATGGCCCGTCGCACAGGGCCGCCGCCTCAGCTCGATGAACCTCGAATCCGCCCCAGAGGTACGGCAGTTCGGCCCGGGCGTGCTCCGGCCCCCTCGGACCCGTGTCGGCGCGGTGGTGTGGCTGGGCCTCGCGGTCCTCGCGACGCTGGCCGCGGCGGCGCTCCCGGTCGGCGGGGGTGGCCAGGAGTTGATCCAGGTGGCCATGGTCGTGACAGCCCTGTGCACCATGATCGGCAACTGCATGACCGACGCGACTTGGCGCCCCTCCGCTCGCCGTCAGGAGCGGCGGGTCGCGGGCGCCCTGCTTCCAGCCGCAGCGGACCGGGAGCATGATCCCGTACGACACTCCGGCTTGGACCAGTGAGGGGGACCTCGCAACCCGCCTGGCACACTCTGGCCCCCTGAGGATCGTTCAACCTGGCCCACTCCGCTGTCGCCGCAAGGAGTTGTGTCCGGCTCATCACGCAGACAAAGGGCATCGGCGTCATGGCACGCCGTCGCCTCGGCCGGCCTGGGGGAGCACACAGCCGGGACCAGGCGGGATCGGAGCAACGTCAGGACCCGCAATCGCGGCCGGCATCGCACTGCCAGCCGGAGAACCCGCCCTCACGGGGATGGTCGATGTCGTGTCCGAACTGGAGGAACCCCCAGGCCACCCAGGCGATGAAGGCGATGCAGAGGGCGAGGCCGGCCCACAGGGCCAGCTTCTTCAGAAGGCCACCGTGACCTGCGTCGTCCTCGTGGGCACCAGGTACGGACTCCGACTCGCCGCCGCTGCGTGCGTCGTCCTGCAACACAGGGCGACGGGTGGTTTTGGACGAATCCGACCGCGGCTGTCCGGCCGGCGTGTGCCGCCCCTTCACGAGCGAACCGTCATCTCGTCGGACGAGCCGGACACGTCGAAGTCCTGGGCCATACCGGAGGTGTGGAGGTGGGCGATGTCGGCCTGCTCCAGGTCCATGCCCATCGGCCCTGGCCCACCACCGGACACCGTGGCGCGATGCTCGCTGGGGATACCCCAGTCGTAACGCTTCTTGACCTCGACGTGGTACCTGATCTCGTCGCCCTCCTTCTCCCCGACGAGACGGTACTGGAAGTGATTGAGCGCGTAGTACCACTCCATACTGCGGTCGCCGTCCGCGGGATTCGGGGCGGTGGAGGACCACTCGGTGGTGAAAGGCCCGTCCCCGCGTTTGCGGACGTCGTTCTCCAGCGTTCCGTCGACGTCCTTCCGGAAGGCGGGAATGTCGTTCATCATCTGCTGCGGCTCGACCTCGACGGGTTTTCCGCTCCCGTCCAGATAGTGCTGGACCAAGCCGGCGGCTGTGGGCCAGCCCTTCATGACGGCGAAGTAGGCGGCGACATTGTTGAGCTGGTTGTGGACCTGCCGGTCCTTGGCGGTGGGCTCAACGATGCCGAACTTGCGGTTCTCCGACTCGAAGTTGCCGACCGTTCCGAAGATCACCTTGAGGCTCTTAGCCAGCCAGTCGTCGTCCTCGGCGGCGTCGTCGAGCAGCCTTCGCACCCGTGTTTCGAGCGAGTCAGCGGTCCTCCTGCGCTCGTCGAGCATCTCCGGAGCCTCCGGGTCGTTCGGGTCGTACATGACCTCCCACTCGACCGTGCCGGAGTCGGTGATGTTCATCCCTTCGGTCAGCGCCTCCCGCTGGAGGTTCTCGGCCCGCAGTTGCAAGCCTGCGAGGCCTTTCACGCCGCCGCGACCGGTGGCGCCGTCGGCTTCCGTGTCCAGGAACTTCCGCAGCGCCCTGACCTCTTTGTCCAGCGCGTCGATATCCATCTGGATACGGTCGCAGTAGTCCTGCGCGGCGCGGCCGCCCTCGCCTCGCCAGTGATCTTCGTGGAGGGGTTTCACCACGTCGTCGTGGAACGTTGTCCGTGCCTCCTTCAGCTTCCGGTCGACCGTCACCCACTCGTCGGCGAACGCCTCCAGTCCTGCGACGTCGAGTTGCAGCAGTGCGTAGAAGCCGGGCATTTCTGTCCCCGTGTTTTCGATGGCGGTCGGCGATCCTCAGGAGAACTGTGAGGCGGTGCGTGTCTCGTTCGCGTCATAGGCGTCCGCGCTGAGGCGGAAGTTGGCCGCTGCCTGGTCGAGCCGCTGCACGACCAACTGGTTCAGCGCCTCCCAGCGGCCCTGGAGCTCGTCGAGGCTGCTGACGAAATTCCAGCCGTCGGCGGCGCGGGCCAGGTCGCTGTTCGCGTCTTCCGCCACGCCCCGTGTCTTGCGGATGATCTCGGACGCGGTCTCGCACTTTTCGGCCCGTTTGCGGAGGAATGATGAGGTGACGCCGAGGTCCGGATCGGTACCCCACGGCGCCGGCGGGGTCGGGCTGGGGTTCGGCGAGGGTGACGGTTCCGGACTCGGCCCTCTGTCGTCCGACCCCGGTCCGGACGGCGACGGGCTCGGGGTGGGGCCGGGAGTCGGGCTCGGCGAGGGCTCCGCGGTCATCGCGTACGCCGTCCTCGGATCGATGGGTTCGCTCATGTTGCCTCCCCTGGCCGTCCGCAAGCACTTCCTCCGTGGAGCACGGCGATGGGCCACATGAAAATGTACAGGACAACCAGCAGGCCCGGAGGGGTGGGCAGAGTCTTCTGGTACCCGTCTTGCCGACCCGGGCTGGCCGAGGCCGGACGTGTTGCGGGCCTGAATGATCTTGAAGTAGGCAGGGAGGGTTGTGAGGCGAGGCTCGGCGTTTCGTAGCGCGCGCCCCAGGGGGTCTCGCCACTCCCCAGGCCGCAACTCTCTCCAGGTCCTGATCACACTTTCTGCACGAAAGTCCCATGAGGGCCGATCCGGTCGCCTTGGCCAAGGTCATAAGGTGTTGCGTGACTTAGGGGGAGGGTGAGTCGGGCGGTGTGAGTGCCGCTCAAAGGATCCGCACGCATTGCCCATCGAGGCCTGGGTGAGTCACCCAGGCCTCTGCCGCGTGCGGTCGGCTGCATCGTGTCCCCATCGGAAATGTCCGCGTGAGAGGTTGTCATGTCCTATTCGATGCCACCAGGAGGGCTGGGCAGCGCCGGCCCCTGCGGGGCACCGGCCCAGCAGCAAGGGTGGTACGCACCACCTCCACCCCCGCCTCCGCCCGGCAACTCCGGCGAGGGCAAAGGGCTGAAGGGCGTCGTCATCGGGTTGCTGGTCCTGGCCGTGGTGGCGGTCTTCGCGGTTGGCGGCTTCGCTCTCTACACCGCTGCCGGCGGTGGCTCGCTGCCAGGTGCTCGGGGCGGTGGCGACGAGGAACAGCAGATTCTGAGCTCGGACGAGATCAGCACCTTGCTCAACGGCCGTACGAGTGCGCTGAAGAGTGGCGACGAGGACGAGTTTCTGGAGCCCTTCGTGGGTTCGGCGAAGGACGAGCAGCGCAAGATCTTCAAGAATCTGCGGAAGCTCCCTTTCGCCGAGAGCAAGTACATGGTGCTCAAGCAGACGGGTGACGGGTCGGACGAGTACGGCTCCGATGTGAAGCTCACGCTGGATGTCGCATTCGTCCATCAGATCAAGGGCGTTGACGTCCGACCGGTCTCCGAGTGGTATCGGTGGACGGTCGAGAAGGAGTCCCAGTCGGCCGAGCCGCGCATCAGTGAGGTCGGGGGGTCTCCGGGCGCGGCCGCCTTGGCCAACGCGGTCTATTATCCGGCCCCTTGGGACCTCTACGACGACATGTATGTCAAGCGTCAGGCGCACACCATCACGATCTCGGCGAGGAAGAACGCGGCTGACGCGGAACGGTTCGCGCCCATCGTCGAGGACAGTGCGAAGAAGGATCTCGAGCTGTGGGGAGCGAATACCTCTTCGGTCTCCAACACCCCTGAAAGCTTCCTCGTAGTCCTCGAGCCGGACCGAAAGATCTACACGAAGCTGTACAACAACGATGGCAGCGACCTGGGGTGGGACGCCGGAGAAAGCGTCGCCATGCCTGCCTTCAACGCCGGATACAGCGGGGACAAGGACCAGCTCGAATACGGCGGGGCGCGCATCAAGATGGACACCTCGACGAGCCGGTTCACCACGTCCGCCTGGCGAGCGGGCGTCGGGGACATCTCCCGGCACGAGATGGCGCACGCGCTGATTCAGCCGCAGGACCCCGGCGCGTACGGCAACGACGAGGAGACCAGCATTCGGGCCTGGGTTGTCGAGGGATTCGCGGAGTATGTGTCCCACCGGTTCGACCGGGCGCAGGGCGATGAGCGGGTGCGCGGCGGTCTCGCGGGCCAGGAGTTCGACGGCCAACTGCCGGGCCAGGACTTCGAAGTGAAGTACGACTCGGTCGGAACGAACTACGCCCTGAGCTATCTGGCCATGCGCTACATCGCGGAGAAGGGTGGCGAGCGGGCGTTCTTCCAGTTCGCCGTGGATCACTATCGGCAGCCCACGAACCTCGATCAGCAGCTGCAGAAGGCGGTCGGCATGAACGAGGACGCCTTCGAGACCGCGTGGGCCCAGTACGTCAGGAGCAACACCCGATGAGCGCCAACGGACCTGTGCCGGGTATGGGCCCCTACGGACAGCAGCCTCCGCCGCCACAGCAGCCTCCCGTGCCACCCCAGCAGAGCCCCCTGCCGCCACAGCCGCAGGCGTACGGCCATCCGCAGCAGCCGCAGCCCGGCTACGGCTATCCCCAGCAGCCTGCGCCCTCGCAGTATCCGACGGCTCCCCAGCCCGGTTACGGCCCAGGCCAACACCCAGGACAACCACCGCACTTTCCTGGTGCGCCCGTCCCGCCTACGCCGCCGCGGAAGGGGAAAGCCGGGCTGATCGTGCTGCTCGTCGTCGCGCTGGTCGTGCTCGCCGGCGCCGGAGGGGCCGCCTGGTACCTGCTGGCGGCCTCGGGCACCAAGCCGTTGTGGAGCGTGCCGTCGAAGTCGGAATGGGGCCTCGGCGAACAGGAGGTGGACGGCACCTGGTTCACCGACAAGGCTGTGATTCAGACCTTGTCCGGTGGTGTGAAGGCCTACGCCCGTGACACCGGAGAGAAGCTGTGGGCCACGCCCCTTCCGGGCGCCGGCAATCAGGCCTGCGTGGCGCCGTCCGTCTCCGACGGGGGAATCGGCGTCGTCGCTTACGGTGCCTCGGGCGTGGGGGGAGCCCACGGCCAGTGCGACCACGTCGCCGCGTTCGACCTCAACTCCGGCAAGGAGCTGTGGCATCGGGGCTTCAAGGTCAAGGACGAGTTCAAGACCGGTACAGAACTGGCGGTGGCTCGAGCCGGCGAGACAGTCGTGGTCACCACCGATCGGGAGCAGGTGGCGCTGAAGGCGGCCGACGGCAGCAAGGCCTGGGACGTGAAGAAGGTCGTGCCGAGTGCCTGTGCGAGCGGCACGTACACCGGCGGCAAGAATCTGATCCGCACGACGTGGTGCCTCGAGGGAGACGAGTTCGAGGGGAAGCGCTGGACCGAGGCGTCGCTCGTCGACCCGGCCACCGGCAAGGCCGAGTGGACGAAGCGATTTGGCGAGGCTGAAGCCGAGATCGCGCTCTCCACCTCCCCGCTCGTCCTCAGCGGCGAGGCGAAGGGCGTGTTCGCCCTTGACGAGAAGACCGGTGAACGTCGCGGTGCGTTCCCGGACATGGCGGAGAAGTACTACCTCCTCCCGGAGGAGAACGGAAGCCCGATGCGCCAGGTCGCGGGCATCGGCAACATCCTCCTCATGGGCATGGGGGAGAAAGACAGCGCCGACGGGGAGTCGAAGACGCTGGTTGCCTTCGACCTCGACAGCGGCAAGGAGCTGTGGAAGGCACCGGCTTCGAGCACCCTCAACTACATTCCGCTGAGGGACACGGGTGACGAGCGTCTGCTGGCGTACGTCACCGACGGCCCGGAGAAGCCGAAGCTGGTGGAGTTCAACGCGGAGGACGGCGCGATGACGACCGTCGCCGAGTACCCCGAAGAGGTGCATAAGAACATGGGCGCCGGAGCGTGGCCCTTCTGGCACAACGACGTGCTCTACGTCACCTCGGTTGGTGCCAGCCTCGGCAGCGACTCCTACGCTCTCGTGGCGTTGCCCACGACCGCCTCCTAGGCAGCGACTCGGCGGCGGCGCAGACCATCGCGGTCGGCCGCCGCCGAGCCGAGTGGAGGAGTCAACATGCGGCGGAAGCTCGGTGCGGGTCCTTACGTCCGTCACACGAAGAACATCACCAACAAGCTGATCCCGAAGCCGATCACGCCCACCGCGATCAGTGAGTAGACCGTGTTGATCAGGCCCTGACCCGCCGCCTGCCTGGAGCGCCGGAAGTCGGACGCGCCACCGAACGCGAAGCCGGTGGTGGTGCTGAAGAGGCCGAGGGCGAGAGGGACCAGGGCGCCGAACCACCACACACAGCCGACGGCGATCGCACCGACCCACCCCTGATCCTGCTGATACGACGTGTCCCCGGTCTTGAGGGCCTCGATCACGTCGCCCCGCTGGTGCAGGGCGTCGCTCTTGAGTTCGGCGTTGAGGTCTTTCGGGGAGCCGTCGGCGGCGGTGAAGGTGCCGTAGCACCACTTGGTCTTGGTGCGCTTGCGTGAGCTGCTCGACGTGCTCGAGCGGTACTTGTAGTCGACGGTGCAGGTCTCGACGGTGAGTTTGCCCGGCGTGGAGGTGGCGTAGGAGTAGGGGCCCAGGTAGGCGCCAAGGGCCAGGAGGACCACGCCGGCGAGGAGCAGGCCGAGGCCGATGAGGCGGCCGAGGGCCGAGGGTCCTCCAGGTGCGGCGGTGTTGGTCGCGGGGGACCCTGGGGACCCATGTACTTGTGCCATTGGGGGTGACTCCTCAGAGAGCGGATACGGGCATCACAGAGCGAAGGTGCAGACGAGGGCTGCCAGGACGCCCAAGGTGAAGAGGCCGCCGACCAGGGGGCCGGTGACGCTCGGGGCCGGCAGGGAATTCCAGGAGGCCGCGAAGCCGGGGCCGTTGCGGGCGCCGAAGCCGGTGAGAAGGCAGTAGACGCCGGCTGCCAGCATGGAGAGGCAGAGGGCGAGGATCGCGGCGTCGTCTCCGGGGTCCCGGTCCTGTGGTTGCTCGAATGTGTCGTCCACTTGTACGACGGGGATTTTCGTCCCGGAATCGAAACGCGATGAAGTGTTCACTTCCACGTTTCGGTAAGTGGGCTCACCGTTTTGTGCGGTCCAGTTCCCGGTGCAACTGAACTGGAGTTCGGTGGAGCGTCGGTGACTGCCGTAGTGGGTCTTCGTGTGCGTTTCGCATGAAGAAACGGTGAGGGTTCCCGTGGTGCCGTCGCCGGCGAGTTCACTGCGCAGTTCTGGAATGGTCACCGTGGCGACGACCGCGGCCACGAGCAGCAGCCCCAGTCCTATGAGTCTTCCCACCCACAGGCTCCCTGTGCTGGCGTAACGCGGCTGTGCTGTCACCACTTGGTGGTCCACTTGGTGGTCCCTTGAATGACTTGACGATCTCTTGACCGATGGATTTTTCAGGTCGTGCGCGAGGAGTCTAAGCTATCGGCCCATCGTGCAATATGACGTGCTGTAAAGCTGGTTCGGGGGAGAGCGATGACGTTCGGCACCTTTGATGTGGACACGGATGTACTTCGTCAGCAGGGGCGGATGTTCGACGGCCTCGGGGGTGATTTCGCGAGGGCCTCGAAGAAGCTGCAGAGCGACCTCGAGGGGATCGGGGAGCCTTGGGCGGACGCGGATTTCGGAGAGATCTTCGGGGAGATTTACACGCCGATTCGTGACGGGATCTTCACGTCCATGGACAGCCTTGCCGAACGGCTGCAACAGATCGGGCACAACTTGCAGGACAACGCGCGCAACTACGACGCCTCGGATGTGTCGAACAGTGGCCTGCTGGGCGGAATCGCCGGTCAGCTCTGAGTGGATCCAGCGAAGTAGATCCTGCGAATTCGGGGTTATCGGCATGTCGCTCACACTGCCCGGCGAAATCGTCTGGGTGCTCGACCTCCTCGGCTACAACTGGCCCGAGGCCGACGAAGAAGCACTGCACAAGGTCGCCGAGACCTGGCGGGGCTTCGGCGCCGAACTGGAGAAGATCCAGTCTCAGGGCGAGGGCTTCGCCCGAACCGTCCAAGCGTCCAACTTCGGCGAGGCCATCGAGGGCTTCAGCAAGGACTGGGGCGCCTACACCGGCGCGAACGGCGAGGACAGTTATCTCCCGGACGCGCAGACCGCGTGCGAAGTGATCGCCTTCGCCTTCGACGCGGCCGCGATCGCCGTCCTCACCGCGAAGCTGGCCGTGATCGCCCAGCTCGTCGCGCTGGCCATCGAGATCATCGCGGCGCAGGCCGCGGCGCCCTTCACCTTCGGGCTGTCCGAGATCGGCGCACTGGGTGCGACACAGGCCACACGGCTGATCGTCCGCGAACTCCTGGACCGCCTCAAGAAGGAGGTCATGGAGGCGATCACCCAGGCCATGGAGCACGCCACCATGGACGCCCTCAAGAAGCTCGCCAAGAAGGTCGTCAAGGACCAGGCCAAGCAGTTCGTCCAGGAGAAGGTCGTCGACGCCGCCAAGGACAAGGCCCGTGAGGCCGCCGTGGGCATGGCCCAGAACGTCGGTCAGCAGAGCATCGAGGCGTACTTCGACGCACGCTCCGGCATCGACCTCGGCGAGACGGCGGACGTGGCCAAGACGGCGGCCGGTGAGTATCTGGGCGACCTCAAGAACGAGGTCACCGGCGGCGAGGGGTCGACGCTCGCCGGCTACGCGGATCCGAACACGTACGTGGATCACGCGAAGGAGACGGCCACGGGTGCCGTCGGGGATCGCGCGCAGCAGAGTGTCGATGCCTTGGCCGGGCATGGTGCCAATGGCGGCGACGCGCCGGCCTCCGACGGAGGTGCGGACACTGCCTCCTCGACGGGCTCCGGTTCCACCGGCTCGGCGGGCGCCGCGCAGACGTCGTCCGGACGGGCCGCAGCCACCACCCCTGCAGCGGCGCGCTCCGGTACGTCCAGTTCCTCCGGTACATCCGGCTCCTCCGGGGGCGTGGACGACTGGGCCCGTAGCGAGTTCGGGTGACGTCGCCGCTTCCTGCCGTACCCCCCAGCCCTCACCTCTGACAGGAAGGACCCCACACCCATGACCGCGGACCGGGAAATCCAGGACGAGGAACTGATGGGGATCGCCCAGGACCCCGAACAGGCTCTGCGGCTGCGCCGCTCCCTGCGCACCATCGCCGGCGCGACCTCGCTCAGCCCGGACCTGCGCGAGATGGCTCGGTCCGTGCTGAGCGGGAACGTGGACATCAAGGACGCCTTCCAGGACCCGCGCTACACCGAGGCCGTGTACCAGCGGATGCACGAGATCCGCCGGGTGGCCGACGACCAGACGTACGCGGAACGCCAGCAGTCCAAGGCCCGGTTCGCGGAGTGGGACGCCCGGCAGCAGGCGGACCTGGACCGCGAGCGCGCGGAGCGGGACGCGCCGGTGTACGGCTCGGGCAAGGGGGGTCGCTCGGCTCAGCGCTGAGGTGCGGAGCTTTTTGAATGCGGCGGGTGTCGCGTCTCGATACGTCACCCGATACGTCACCCCCGATACGTCACCCCCGATACGTCACCCTGGAGAGGTCTCGACCATCCGATGCGCATTTCTCCTCGGAACCTTCACGCTCACCCGCTCGCTGGTCAATTCGCATGACAGCGGGGGCGATACGGCTTCTCAGTGCCGTTCCGGCGCTGTCCCGTGTGTTGATGCGTTTGCGTGTGCGTTGGTAGGTTCACGCCGGTCGAGACCCGCCGAACCTCCCGATGAGGTAATCCCGTGGACAGCGCCGCAAACCCGTCCGACAAGCGCGTGGACGACTCCGAGTTTCTTGAGATGACCCAGCAGGACGCCGTCCAGGCCAAGATGCTGCGGCAGTCGCTGGAGCATCTCGCCTCGGGGCTCGGCGGCCCCGCGCTGAAGGAGATGGCCCAGGAGGTGCTCTCCGGGCGTATGGGGTTGCGGGAGGCGGCCAATGTCTCGGCGTACGCCGAGGAGGCCGTCGAGCAGTCGGCCCCGCTCGCCGAGAAGTGGGCCGCCATGTCCGACAGCGAGCGTGAGGCACTCGCCGCGGAAGGGGAGCGCCGGCTCGAGGAGGAGCGGCGGCAGCTCGACGACGAGCGGCGTGCGGAGTCCGAGAACCGGTCGGGCACGAAGTCGCGTCACGACGGGCGTGGCTGGTCCTTGTACTGAGCGGGCGCGCCCGGTGGGTCCGAAGGTGAGCGGTCGTACGCCGTGGCGAGCGACCGTACCGGCCGAACCGGACCGGACCGCCGACCGTGGAGCTGAGCTGATGCAGGCGATGGGGGAGATGTGAACTTTCGTGTGGAACCCGGCGCGATCGACGGCTTCTCGAAGCTGGTGGGGCGTGCCGCGGACGGCAGTGCGCAGGCGGTCTCGTACACCGGCAATCACACCCAGATCGACAAGTCGGCGGGCGGAGCGGCCTGGGATCTCGTCGCGGGTGACCACGACCAGTACGTCAGCGAGGCCAAGAAAGCCCTGGGGAAGGTCAAGAGCCTTCTGGAGGCGTCCGAGAAGGAGCTGACGGGCACGGCCAAGTACTACCGGGAGACGGACACCGACGAGGCGGCCAAGCTCGACGCCACCTATCCGGGTTCCAAGGTGTCGGGCGGCGGTTCCGGCGGCGATCCGCAGGACTTCTCCGACGCCGGCGACGCCGTGGATGTGCTGAAGCCGCCCGGCGACCCCACCAACCCCATCGTCAAGTACGCGTCGGGTCACGCGGACGAGTACCAGATGAGCCCCGTGCAGAAGACGCTGGGCAGCGCCCTCGACCTGGGCAGCCCCTCGGCGATGGCCGTGGAGGCGTCCAAGCTGCTCTTCGACTTCGACCCCTTCGCCGAAGTGACGAACTGGGTCTTCGGCGACTGGAACAAGTACAACGACTGCTCCGACGTCTGGGGAAACCTCGCGTCCTTCTGTGACGTGGTGGCCGCCAATCTGCGCAAGGGCACCCAGAACGTCGGTCTGACCTGGGACGGCAACGCCGCGAACGCCGCGACCGTGTATTTCGACGAGTTCAGCAAGAAACTCGAAGAGATCAAGGAGACGTTCGAGTCCCTGCAGAGCTGTTATACGCAGGCGGCGCAGATGGCGTTCCAGTTCGCGGAATTCCTCAAGTCGTTCCTGGTGATGTTCTGCGACCTGCTCGTCATCTGGCTGGTCAACCTGCTCGCGGCACAGGCCGTCAACGCGATCCCGGTGGGTGGGCAGGCGGCGTCTGTCGCCATGTTCGCGCTGGCCGCGGCACAGGCCATCCGGCTCATGCAGATGTGGGCCGAGGCGGCCCAGGCCTTCGACAAGTTCGCGATGGCGCTGAGCGCGCTCGGGGTGGTCATGTCGACCGCCATCAACGGTTTCTCGGCGGCGGACAGTTTTCCGCAGGTGGGTACCGGCGGTTACGACCATGCCGCGGTATAGGCGCAAGGAGCCCAGGCCATCATGAGTTTCTTCGGCGGGGCCGACGGCCTCGAACTCTTCCTCTCGCGTTGCCGCATCATGAGCGTCGGCTCGGTGCCGGTCTGCCTGGCCGCGATGGTCTTCTTCATCAAGGAAGAGGGCTGGTATTTCAGCCTGCTGCTGTGCTGCGTCCTGCCGGTGATCGCCGCTTACCTGGCGATCCGGGGGAAGAGCGATATCCGCGCGGGTATGGCGGCGTCGGGGCTTGCACTCGCGGTCGCCACGCTGCCGTTGGCGTTTGTGTTGGCGTCGCTCGAGGGGGCGTAGCGGACGGGGGAGCGCGGCGGGTGGGACGTACCGTATGGCTCGCCTCGCGCGATGGACGATGGTGGTGGTGATCGTCCTGCGGGTGGGTGGGCTCGCTGAGGGGCCTCGGGAGACGGGCCGACCGAAGGCCGGGCTTTGGCTGCTGGCCGGGCCACCAGGGCCGCCCCGGCCGGCGGGGCACCAAGCGGTGACCCGGGGGGCGGCATTCGATGAGAGGTGGCGTCAGCTCCCGCTGAGACGTCGGACCTGACGGCGCCGGCTCCCGCTGAGACGTCAGACCTGACGGCGCCGGCTCCCGATGAGGTACGCGAGCCCCCAGGCGGCGGCCGCGGCGAGCAGGAGGCCGAGCGGGGAGAACCAGTCCACTCCGCCGTCGATCTCGTTGTTCCACCAGGCCTTGGCCGGGATGAAGGGGTCGGCCTCCATCATGTCCCCGATGGCGGCGGGCGATTGGCTCTCGGCGATGATCAGCGGGATGGAGTTGGTGAAGCCGAAGAAGGCGCCGGCCGCGGCGACGGCGGCTCCGCCGATGTGCGCGCCGGTGCTGCGGTGTCCCACCAGACCGACCAGGCAGCCGACGATCGCTCCGTTGACCAGGGCGTGGACCAGGTAGATGGTGTGGGCCTGGGTGAGCGTCTGGTCCTTGTAAGTGGCCAGCACGAGGCCGCTGTAGAGCAGCGAGACGATGACCGACGCAAAGAGCCCGAGGAAAACGGCGCCCACCGGGTGGCCGCTTGCGTTCGGCCGCTGACCGTAAGGCGCCTGGAACGGCGGGGTGGGCTGCATCGGGTACATCGGTTGCGCCGGATGGCCCGGGGCAGGCGGCATTCCGGGGTGCATCGCGGGCTGACCGGGGACTTGCGGCGCCGCTCCCGCCTGCATCGGAGGGTGCCCGGGGACCGGCGGTGGGCCGGCCTGCATCGGGGGCTGCCCAGGGGCTGGCGGCGGACCGAATCCCGGGGCCGACTGCGGTGGGGCCGGCTGCGTGTACGGGTTGTTGGGGTCCGGCGGGGGTTGCTGCGGCGGTTGCGGGGGCTGCGGTGGCGGTTGGAACGGCGGCTGGCTCATCGGATTCCCACGGAGTGAACAAGTAAGAACAGCAAGTTATCAGTGAGATCAGGAGAGGGCCGTCGGGGGCGGAGCGGGCTGCGTGAAGGGCATCAAGGGCATCGAGGATGATTCGGTGTTCATCCCGTGTGCGGCAGTGCCTCGAGGTGGCTCAACTGGAAGGGGAACGCCGACGCCGTACGGCTCCAACCGCGGCCCCGAAATGGACCGAGCACTACGAACCGTCCGCGAAACCGATCTCGTGGTCGCCACCTACCACCTCGCTTCGGTCGCGGATATAGGGGACGTTGCGAAGTTCCGTGGCCCAGCCCGCCTCGGCCGGACCGAGTGCGCAGGTGAAGGAGTGTGCGCGGGACAGGTGAGCGAGCTGGAGGCGGCGGTCGGTGATCTGCAACACCACGGACGTGCTGGTCTTGGTCCGGGGCGCTATGGCCCGCGCCAATTGGCCTGCCATGCTGTCCCAGCCGCCATGGAACGGCTTGCCGGGCTGCTTCTTCTCACGCCAGAAGACAGCCTCGAAGAACGCCTCGAACCGGTTCCAGGTGATGGCGCAGAGTCTCACGGTCGCGAGTACGGGGAGCATGCACCAGTTCCACAGGGTGCGCCGCTCGCCTCGCAGAGCGCGCGGGCGACGGAAGTAGCTGGGCTCGGCGCCCGCTCCGCCAATGCGATCCCATGCTCACTGCGCAGCAACTCGCCCATCCGAGAATGCTCATGAGAGTGGGGGAAGGGCGCGCAGCCGGCCTCTGAGCCGGTCGCGGTCTCTGTCCTGCACCCTCGCGGATGGTGCGTCAGTCGTTGTGCAATGCGTACGTCCACGCTTCGGCCTGGGAGCCGGCCGCGTCGATTTCCCGGACGGCGTCTTCGATGTGCTGGCGGTACAGATGGTCTTCGTCCCGGTTCTCCAGCGTCCCGGGAATGCGACGTCCGGTGATCCACCACGTGACCATGGCCAGGAAGCGGTCGAGGGACGTGGCGACGAGGAGCCGTCGAGTCCGCTCTCGTCGGCGGTACGCGGCATGCGCAGGACTTGCCCGGAGGGGCCGTCGATCACGATCTCGGCTCCCATCCACAAGCCGATCTGGAAGAACGGGCCGTTTGCTGCGGGCTGTTCGATGTCCTTGGTCCAGGGAAGTTCCCACAGGAATTTCTCGTAATCGGACTCCAGCCTGATTCCCTTTTCGTCCATGACGGGAAGACCGATGTCGGTGAGTACCCGGCGGGCGGTTTCATCGGTGAGTCCGGTCGGCAGGTCTTCGGGTCGGGTGCGCAGAACGGGCGCGTCGGGGAGGAGCTTTGCCAAGTCGGCCGCGCTCGTCGTCGACGTATTCACAGGCAGGATGGGGCCTGCGGCGGTATTTGAGCCAAGGAGGGGCGCCCCGCGGAGTGGAGCGAGTACGTGCGCCGCTTCCGCATCGGCGGCTTCCACGGCGAAGACACCTCCGGGGCCGGCGAACACCGCCAGGTTGCCAAGGCACAGTGAAACAGGCAGGAACTCGTCATCAGGCCCCTCCTCGCCGGCGTCGTGGGCCAGGAGTTCGCTGCGACGGGTCGGCCCGGACCAGCCCGTCTCCGGCGGCCAAGTCAGTGCGTTCGCGGCTTCGTCGGCCTTCGAACCGTCTGAATCCCGGAGCCAGGATCTCCGCCACGCGGGTCGGTTCGGTCGACGTCAGGACCTCACCTGCGTACTGCACATTGGCCAGGAGGAGGACACAGGGACGACCGGCAGGGGCGGTACGGCACTCTTCACGCATGCGGGTAGCCACCGCGTCGGCATTCATGCCCCGGCAGTCGATCAGTGTGGCGCTGGGCCAACGATCCCGAACTGCTTCTAGATACGCGGTCTTACCGCTGAGCGCCGGACCGAGAACGGAGAACACCCGCCGCTGCCGCGCGGGCAGCTCCCGCCAGATCTCGATGCGAGCCCAGTCCTCAGCGTTGATATCGGGCACCGGGGTGATCTTCCAGTCGCGGTGGTGCGTCTGGCGACGTCACGTCGGTCTCGAACTTGGCCCGGGGCCTCGCCCTTGGCCTCGGAATCCGAAACCGGGCCCGGCCCGTCAGACCCGGTCGTCGAAGTTGTAGTCCTCGAAAACCCTCTGCCAGCCCTGTGTCTGGAAGGCCTGAGGGTCGATGAGGTTCAGCCAGTGACGTAGATCCGACTCCGTGTCCTCGATCGACCAGTCGGAGGCGCGCCACCAGTAGTAAAGGCGGACCATCGCGACGAACTGGCCGAGACTGCTTCCGGCCAGCTCGTCCTCTATCCCCGACCAGCCGTCCTGTAGCACGCGCCCGTCGCGGCCGTCGAGGAGGAGTCGCGCACGTTGCCAGGTGCCGAGGGAGAAGTACGTGGACTCCGCGTCGTCCGGCTTGCCGAACGGCTCGGCAACGGGGAGCAGGCCGGTGTCCTGAAGGCCGGTGGTGTCGAGTTCGAGGAGGCCGGTGACGCAGGGGAAGCCGACGTCGGAGAGGAAGGTCCGTGTGACGCCGTCGGAGAGGGTGGCCGGCAGGGTCTCCTGCGGGAACCGTTTGACCGCCGCGGATCCGAAGATGTCCGTCAGCCAATCGGTCGTGGGGGCCAGGGCCTGGGCGGGCAGGTCTGCCCGGGCAAGTGTCGTGTCGGTGCCCACCAGGCACGTGAGGAGGCCTGGTGCGTCTTCCTGTCCGGTGCCCTGGTTGATCTCGATCACGCACACGCCGTCCATGGAGGCCAGGGCGACGCGATGGCCCGAGCGCACGCCGTCACGGATGTACTGGGGCATGCGCGGCAGATCCACTTCCCCGCCGGCGGCTCCGGCGGGGCGCCACCCTCGGGGCCCCTGATCCGCCTGCGTGGTGCCGGACGTGTCCGCGGTCTCATCGGGCTCCGGGCGGGGCGCGCCCGTGGCCAGGTCCCAGGTGGCGATGTGTTCGCGGCGGGTACGGGCTGTGACGAGGTCGCCGGTCGGGGTGTGCACGATCTGGAGCGTCTGGACGATCGGGCGCCTGACCACTTCATCCGTGCTGAACACGCCGGCGCCGACGCCTTCGGCCCAGAGCGTCCGCCAGGGCAGGGCCACGGGGCCGGCCGCCGACAGGAGCCGGTCGGCGGCTGCTTCCTCCGTCGGCCCGGCCTGCATCAGGGTCAGGTGCAACAGCGCCAGCCACTCACCCTGGGACGACGGCTGAACGCCACGGAGCGCCAGGTAGTGGAGACGGGCCCCGGCACTTCCCTTCGGGATGGGTCGTGAATGGAACGCGGCCTCGAACCCTTCGAAGAGCGACTCGTGGCCCACCCCGGCGACCGCTGCCGTGTCCTCGAGGAACGCGTTGAACCGGCCGGCCGCGGCAGCGTGACCGGCCAGGGCGCGCTCGGCGTACCAGCGTGTGGCCTCGGGGGCGTCTGCGGCCGGCAGCGCGGTGACTGCGCGCGCGTGACAGGACCTGGCCTCCTCGGCGGGCATCTGCGCACGCAGTTGCCGGGCCGCGGCCTCCTGCTTGAAGGAGACGAGGGCAGTGCCGGTCCCGTCGTCCGTCCGGTGGATCCATTCCCCGGCCACCGGGTCGCCGAGCAGCGACTCCAGCCCGGACTCCGGGATGTCCCGGCCGAGGGCGGAGCAGAGCAGGGACCACACGGGGATGGGAACGAAGCGGTGCTCGGCCAACGCCAGCGCATCAAGGGCGGACGACAGGCTCGCATCCTCGTCCGGCTGCGCGAAGGCGGGCATGCTCTCGAAGCCCCCCTGCAGGGTCAGATGCCGTCCGCCCAACTCGGCGGCCCTGCCCGGGGCATCGTCGACTTCGACCAGCAGACGCATCCGCAGCCCGCGGGGATGGAACGTGATCAGCGCCCGTGCCACCCGATCGAGCACACGCTGCGGTTCGCGCGAGGTGCGCAGCCGGCCCGCCCACTGCGTGTTCGCCAGCACGACCACGGGGTCGTCGCTGATCCGGCGGGCCACGGCGGCGATGTCGCCCTTGAAGGTGTCCAAGGCGGCGATGCCAAGGACCGTCGCCAACTCCCGGGCCACCTCCTCCGCTGACCTGCCGGCGCAGTCGACGTAAGCCGCGGCCGGATGGCGGGCAACGACCTCGCGCAGCAGCGCCGTTCTGCCGCTGCCTGCCCGCCCGCCGATCCACAGCCAGGCACTTGTTTCGCGAGGCCGGTCGATCCACTGCAGCGCACGGTTCAGCGCGAGTTCTGCCGTGACTTCATCCGGGTTTGGGATGGTACTCATGGGTCAGGTATTTCCTACCGTCAAGTCTTCTCTACGCAGGGCTATTTGGAGTCGGCAAGGCGTAAGCCTTGAGGATATCAGCAACCTTGTTCAAGTGATCCTGGAAATCGACTTCCATGGCCCGCGCCGCAGTGGGTCTGCCCTCGCTCGGAACGAATGGTTCGACCTGTTCGCCTTTTCGGTAAGCCGTTGCATAGGTCGTCCCCATCTCCTCCGGCAGATAGGCGCGGATATAGCCTCCGCAGTCCGCGTGCCCCTTCGACTCGGAAGGGTGACCACACGGCTCCCGCTCCGTGTACAGGTGTGCGGGGACGAGCGGATTCTGTCCCTTGGCCGCGCGGTCCTCGTTGAGGCGTTCGATCCAGCCGCCCAAGTGCGGTTCGGAGTGGTCGGGTCGTGGTCCCACGTAGTTGAACGAACTGTCGGCCACGTAGTGGGTCTGTTTGGTGTCCGGGTCGTACACTTCCATGACCGCGAAGTTGCGCCCAAGGAAATTCGGTTTCATGTCCGCGGTGGCGTCTACGACCTGACTGGCCACGCTTTTGCCGTAGGTCTCGTCGAGGTAATGCCGGGTGCGCTGTGCAGGGTTGGCGGACGGGGCATCGGAGCCGACCACTTCAGAGAAGGGCTTTCCATTCGCCGCCGCGACGGCGGCCCTTGATTCCCGGTATTTCTCGTTGTCGTTGCCCGGGAAGTTCGTCTGCCGATTTATGTCGCGCTTCCGGTGCGCCTCTCGTGCCTCCGTGGCGTCCTCCGACTCCGACCAGCGGTAAGCGGACTGGTCGCCCTCGCGTCGGTACGGACTGGCGCCCACGCCCTGGTTCATGTGGAAGTCATTGCTCAGGCGTGCCAGAACACCCACTGCCGCGGCCTGTTGGCCTCGGCTCAGATCGTTGAAGCCCGGAATGCGATCCGCGAGGTCGTCGCGGCGCCAGGTCGTCCCGTTCTTGCTTCCTTCGAGCAGGTCACGCAACCCGCCGTTGTCGTTGTTCGCAAAGTCCCGCAGGGTGTCGTAGACGGGGTCCAGGTCGATCTGTCGAATGTCCCGGTGGTCCCGGAAGTCCCTTTGTGCCTGGTCGCCGGCGACACCGTAGTGCTGGTGATCCGATTTCTGGTCTTCCTCGAACGGTGTGGAGCCCAGCCGCTCAGGGGCCGTCCCGGTGTTGGGTTTGCCACCCTCGTCGTCCGGAGACCCCTTCGTCTCATCGGGATCGGTTCCGGCAGGTTCGTCGGGCGCCCTGCGGTCGGCGCCCGTGGGAGTCTCGGAGGCCTTCCGCTGCGGCTGCGTACCATCGCCGGCGTGCTGGTCGGGGGTGACCGGCTGCCGGTTCGAGTCCAGCGGAATCGCGAAGACCCCGTTGTCCCCGCTGTGCAGCGGCTTGGAGCTCTGCTGCCCCGTCTGGGCGTCGATGTAGGTGATCTTGCCGTTGTGGTTGACGGCGTTCCACGCGTGGGCCCGTCCGTTGGCGTCCTGCGTGATGATCACGGCCTGTGAGCCGTGGCCGCTGTCGCGGAGGGTGTTCTCCAGGCGGTTGAAGGCGTCGCGACCGTTGCCCAGGTCGCTGAAGCGGGCGCCCAGGGTGTGCTCGATGCGGTCGCGGCCGCCCTTCTCGCCGCGGTCCGAGGGGTTGCCGTCGGCGTCCAGGTCGGGGGTGCGGCTGGCCGCTGCCGTGGGGTTGCCCGCGTAGGTGTCCACCGTGGACAGGGCGACGTCGACGCAGTTGTTGTTGCGGCCGGGGACGTCGCGGCCTTCGCCGTTGATGCGCTCGACCCAGCGGCCGTCCGCCGGGTTCGGCGGTCGGGTCGGGTCGCCGTTCTCGTCCCGGGGGACCGAGTTCTCCAGGGCGTCCTGCTCATCCCGGGTGGGGTCGATGACGCCGCCCGGGGGGTTGGTGTTGCGGGTCTCCGACGCCGGGGTCGGGGGGTCCTTCGGCTTGGGGTTGTCCGAGGAGTTCTGCTGGTGGGAGTTGTTGGGGGTGGAGGAGTCCGGGGTCCGTGGGGTGGACTGATGGGGCGGGTTGTGCGGCGTCGGCGTCACGTGGTGGATGGGGACCGGGGTGACCGTGACCTGGGGCTGCTGTTGCTGGTTCGGAGTGTTCGCCGGGGGCTGCTGGGGGTTCGGCTGCGCGGTCGGCTGGTTCGGGGTGTTCGGAGCGCTTGGAGTGTTCGGGGTGTTCGGCGTGCTACCCGGCGGCTGGTGGGGTGGCCTGGTGGGGGTGGAGCCGGTGCTCGGCTGGTTCGGGGTGCCGGCCGTGCCGGGTGTGCTGGGTGTGCCCTGACTGGTGGGGTTGTTCGTGGGACCGGGCTGGGGTGAGGGGTTCGGAGTGCGCCCGGGGCCGGTACCGGTCGAGGGGGAGGGCGTCGACGTGGGGGTGCCGGTGGACGGCGCTGCGGTCATAGGGGGAGTCGACTGGGCCGGGTTCTGGCCCGGGGTGGTGGTACGGGTGCCGGTGCTCGGGTCCGTGGTGTTGCGGGGCGGTGTGCGGTCGCCCGGCGTCGTGCCAGGGGTGTTGCCGGGCGTGGAGCGGTCGCCCGGGGTTGTGGTCCCGGGGGAGTTGCGGGGCGTGGTCCCGTCGCCCGGCGTCGTGCTCCCCGGAGTGCGCTGAGTCGGTATTCGCCCGTCGGGTGTGCTGGACGTACGTCCGTCGGGCCTGGATGTACGACCGTCGGGCGTGCTGGATGTACGACCGTCAGGCGTGCTGGACGTACGCCCGTCCGCCGTACCGGGTATTCGGCCATCCGGTGTCGGTGTCGGTGCCGGTGTCGGCGTCGGCGTACTGCGAGGCGTCGTCGGCGACGTGGGGCTCGGCGTGGACGCGGGGCCGGTCCCCGTTGCGGAGGGCGTGGTCGGCGTGCCGGTGGAAGGGTTCCTCGGCGGGCCTGAGTTGGGCGTCGGGCTCGTCGCCGACGGCGTCCCACCCGAACCGCCCGGCGCGGCGTGCGTGCCCGGAGTCGTACCCCCGGTAGAAGGCGCTGTCGGCGACGTCGGCATCGCCGAGCCGCCGTCCGAGCGGCCGCCGGTGCCGGCCGGAGACGAGTCGGCCGTCGTCGGTGTCGGTGCCGCGTTGGACTGGGTGGGCGCGCTCGCCGCCAAGCCGTCGATCTGGGTGCCGATCGAGCCGCCCCCGGGCGAGGACGACGTACCGCCGGACGACGCCGGCGTGGGCGCGGACTGCGCGGTCGGGGACGACAGGCCCGACACGGGGGAGCCACCGCTGGTGTGGGAGGGGCCGGAGGTGCTCGGTGTGCTGGACGGACCGCTGGAGTCCGAGGAAGAGGAACTGGACGACGGACCGCCGGGTGAGGGGTCGTCGAAGTCGGACAGGGACGATCCGGACGGGGACTGTGTCGGGCGTGCGTACGGCGTGTCCGAGGAGGACGGGCTCCCGGAATCGGACCCCGACCCGTAGTCGGAACTGGGCCCCGCACCTATGTTGGGTGCGCCCACGTCGGTGCCGCCCGTGTCGGCGGATATGCCGTTGCCTATGTTCGCGCCGGGGACATTGCCGTTGCTCGTACGCGTCGATGTGGAGGAGTCCGATCCCGATCCCGGTCCGGATCCCGTTCCCGATCCCGACGAACTCGATTCGGAGGACGTGGAGTTAGAGCCCCCAGAATCGGACTTTCCCAAGCCGGAGTCGCCGCCGATGTCACCCCCCGACAACCCCGACGGCCCGTCATACCCGTCAATACGGCTGTCGATCGCGTCCCGCGCCCGGCTGCCCGCCTTCTGGCCCAGGCTGTCGCGCACACCCTCGGCGAAGGTCTGCGGGCTCTGCCGCAGGGCGTCGAGGCCTGCCGTGCCGCCGGCCTTGATGGTGGCGCCGACGTCGTAGCCCTCCTGGGCGCCGAAGCCGACGTTCACGGTCTGGCGGATCAAGTCGGAGATGATCGCCTCGACCGCCGAGATCACGGGTTCCTTCATCGTCTCGACGATGGCCTCGATCAGCGCTTGTTTGAGCTCGTCGAGGAGGCGCCGGACGATCAGCCGGGTGACCTGGGTGGCGCCGAGGCCGGCGACCTCGGACAGGCCGAAGGTGAAGGGCGCGGCGGCGTGGGCGGCGGCGATCTCGATGGCCAGGGCGATGAGCTGGGCGATCACCGCCCACTTGGCGAACTCGACCAGGTAGGCGCAGGACTCCAGGACGTTCGCGATCAGGTACGCGGCCTCCGCGGCGTTCGCGAGATAGCCGTCGGAGCCGTTTCCGGCGTCGAACTTCTCGTAGGTCTTGCTGAACTTGTCGATCGATTCGCCGGCGTTGTGGGCGACCACCTGCCGGGCGCTGGTGTTCGCCTTGGTGTGCAGCCCTCTGACGTCGTCGCCGAACTTCCGCCACACGTCGGCGGAGTCTCTGAGCTTGTCCTCGTTCGCCGTGGGCCAGTGGAAGCCCAGCATCTCGAGAACCCACTCGAGCTCGTCCGGCAACATCATCGCCACAGCAGAAGCACCCCCGTCGGACAGCACGGCCGTACAACTCCCTCATCCGTCAAGGGAAAACACACAGGAGTACAGCCGTCCGCAAAGTTTACGGACTCGTCCGCAGGCAACTTCAGAGGTTCGCTGTCACAAATCCGTTGCAGGTCACCGCCGTTGTGCGGAGCCCTTCGGAGTCCTACGTCCTACGGAGTCGTACGGCCCCGAGTTCGCTCCTTGTGTCCCTTGACGTCAGGTCGGCCGATGTGCCCCTGCGCGCGCTCGGACTTGCCGAGCCAGATGTGTGGGACGTACTGCTGGACCGCCGAGACCACCTGCTCCTGGCAGCCGGCCGGGAAGGGGACGCGGTAGCGCAGGCGGGGCAGGTTCGGATGCAACGGCTCCTCGTCGCGGACCAGGGTCCACAGGACCGGGTCGTCCCGGTCGATGGGGCCGGTGGGGAACAGCTCCAGGGAGTAGACCTTCTGGCTGCGGCCGAACTTGCTCCAGTACAGGCCGACTCCGGCGAGGGTCTGCCAGGGGATGACGTTGCGAAGCTTTCCGGTGTCGATCCACAGGCCGGTGTGGTCGACGAGGATCCTCGTCCTGCGGTTCGCCCAGTTGGCGATGAAGAGGAACACGCCGACAACACCCAACAGCACCATGAACGCGAGGCCGACGAACCCCGCGGGGCTGGACTGGCCCTTCTGGTTCCCGGTGGCGATCACGACGGCACCGAGGACGCCTACGGCGCCCAGCGCGATGAGGACGACGGAACAGGGGAGTCCGGCCATGGCACCGCGGCGGCCGGTCCGTATGACCGTGGCGTCCGGCGCGGGGGAGGGTGTGTGCGATGGCAACATGGTGCGTGAGCTTAGCCAATTGACCTACGCTGCCTCGTCATGACGACGTACGGCCGGGAACGCGGCGGGGAACAGGTTCAGATGCAGACGCGAGGCGGCGAGGGCGATCCGGTCCTGCCCGGCGTGGACGAAGTCAGGGCGAGTTTCCAGGGGCAACCGGATCCGGGGTTCGCGAGACAACGGTCTCGGCAGGCGCGGAGCGCCCGCGGTGGCCTCATGGCCGCGGGGGCGCTCGTGGCGTTGGTCTGCCTCGTCGTGATGGTGGGGCGTCTCAACGACGGTGCGCAGGCGGGCGTGGGGACCGTGGTGTACGGCTCGGCCTTCGTCTTCGCCGGTGCCAGCGTGGAGTTGGCGCGGCGCGCACGCACCCGCTGGGCCATGATGGCGATCATTCTCGCGGCTGCGGGCGCGTCGCTGGCGGATGCGCTGCCCTGACCCGGCTGAGCACCCACGAGGCCGGCGATCAGGAAGACCAGGCCGTCGGCGCGCCCGAGCCATGACAATAATTCCCCCCTCAAGTGACGGGAGATACTGCGGGTGTCGAGACGCCAGGAGAAACGAGGAGCATCGACATGACCGGGCGACCCGAGAACTCTCCGAACCCACCGGACCGCGGCGTACTGGACGAGGCACTCGAACCGGAGCAGATACGTTCCCTGAACTCCGCCCTGCGCAAGCTGACCGAGACCGACGGGGTCAGCAAGGACCTGCAGGAGGCGGCGAAGAGGATGCTCTCCGGCCGACTCGCCCTGCGCGACGCTCTGGACGACCCCGCGGTGGCCCGCGCTCTCAGCGGAGGCATGGCGTCCCTGCGCGGCCAGTGGGAGTCGCTGTCGGAGGAGGAACGCGACCGGATCAGGCACGGAGAGGCACCGGCGAGCGGGGACGCCGCGGCCGGGCAGTCCGACCCCGGCAGTTCCAAGGACCAGGCATCACAGTCCGGCAAGAAGGGCCAAGGCCGGCACAGCGGCGGCTTCTCGCTGTACTGATCACCGAGGCCCAAGACCCGTCCTGCACCGATCATCCGGACTCGCGCTGCCTCCGGTACAGCGCGATGGCCGTCTCCGTCGGACAGTTGGGAACGGTGACGGTCTCGCCGGTCTCCTTGCAGACCACGATCCTGCTGCCACCGGGCGGAGCGGGCCCCGGCCGCCCGGCGGCGTCCGTGACGGGCGGGAACACCGCGTACACCAGGTAGCCGACGTCGAACTCCTCGACGCGCAGCTCCACCGGGGTGCCGTCCGGCAGCCTGGGCTGTGCATACCGGCCGCGCACGATGGCGAGCGCCTGCTCGGCGGTGGTGGGCGGGGCATGGCTGTCTGAACTCACGAGGCCAGGGTCTGAACTCACGAGGCCCAGGCCCCTCAGAACAGCCCATGCCACATCTGCTCGACGATCAGCGACCACCAGGTCTCCGCGTTGGCCGTCGCGGACGCGTCGACGGCCGCCAACTGCCCCTGGAGCTCCGCCACTTCACCGCCCGCCGCGACCGGGTCCAGGCCCTGCATCCGCTCCCGCACCGTGGCGATCAGGGCCAGGGAACGGGCGAAGGCGGCGACCGAGACATTGACGTAGCGCGCCTCGGCGGTGACCGGATCCACCGCCCAGACAGCCCCGAGACCGTCCGGCTGCCCGGAACCCGGCAGGCACTGCACCGCCACGACCGCCACCCCGTCGAAGCCGATCCGCACCAGATGCGCCAGGGTGCCGATCTTCTCCTCGCCGGCCGGGCTGCGCCGCTCGCGCAGATTCGTCGCGACGTCGGTGAACAGCCCGCCGGCCGGAGGGGCGTCGGGCCGGTCGGCCGTGAAGAACAGCGGGAGGTCGGCGGGGAGCCCGGCCCAGGTGAGCGTCTCCTTGGTGGCCTCGGGCAGCGGGCTGCCGGCGATGTCGTCGGCGTCGAAGCGGCATACGCCGTCCTGGCCGAAGACCTCGACGAGATGCCGGCCGAGGGCCACGTCACGCATCGGCTCGGCGGGCGTCACCTGGGTGGGGACCGGAACGCGGTGCGGGCGGGGCGGTGGCTGCTGCCCCGCGATCCGGTGCATCGTCTCGACCTGCTCGACCAGCGCCGCGATGCCCTCCGCACGGGCCTCGGGACGGGCTCCGTAGGTCTGCGAGCAGGAGAGCTGGGCGTTGCGGAAGGAGTTGAGGAGTTCGGCCGTGTAACCGCCGGGGAGCAGACTGGGGCGCAGGTCGGTGTGGATGGCCACGACATTGTCGACGGGGACGTTCATCCGGCGCAGCTCGGCCCACGCCTGGTACTCGGCGGGGAGCATGCCCGGGGCGGAGGTGCGGAAGAGAGTGGTCTCCTCGCCGTTCGCCGGGTCGACGAACGTGAAGACGGCGGTGTTGCCGGGGCCGGTGACCGGACGGGCGCCCTCCGGCGATCCCGCGCCCTGCGCCGCGCCGCCGTGCTTCTGGCGGTACATCCGCACGACCTCGTCGACCGGTACCGACGGCCAGACCGTCAGCTCGCCGGTGCGGCGGTCCACGACCCCGCAGGCGTTGCCGATCTCGGCGGGCGGCCGGCGCTCCCCGGTCACCGGGTCACGCTCGGGCTCCGCGGGCGCGGCCCACACGACCCAGCCCAGGTCGAACTCCTGCATCCGGACCTCACGGCGCGGCTCCGCCGAGCCGTCCGGGTTGAGCCAACGGTCGGCGATGGCGAGCGCCTGCTCCTGACTGGTCACGGGGAGGCTCCTTCGGGGCTGGTCGGTGGAGGGGAAGAAGGTCGAGGGGAAGAAGAGGGACGACGGGCGGACCGCGCAGTATGCGCCGACGGGCGGACCGCGCCGTACGTGTCGACGGGCGGACCGCGCCGTACGTGTCGACGGGCGGACCGCGCCGTACGTGCCGACGGGCCGACCGCGCCGTACGTGCCGACGGGCGGACCACGCCATACGTACCGACGAGCCGAACCATGCCGTACGTGCCTACGAGGCTATCCCGGTGCCCGCCGAGCGGATCCGGAGGGCCTTCGCCCCGCGCTCGGTGGCGACGAGCAGGATGCCGTCGGAGGAGAGGTCGGCGGCGGTGAAGGGCGTGTCGGAGACCATCGCGGCGACGACCTCCTGGCTCCCCCGGTCCCAGACCCGCAGATAGTCCGCGCCACGGCTCAGCCCCAGCGGCGCGGCGGCCCGCTCCTCCTCGGAGGGACGCAGAATCCGCGCGGGGTCGAGGTCGGTGTCGGTGTCCGTATCCGTATCCGTGTCGGTGTCGGTGCCGCCGAGGAGACCGGCCTGTACGAGCCCATGGACGAGCACCGCGGAACCGGATTCCTCGCCGGGATCGCCGACCGGCAGCGCACCGGGCGTGCCCGCGGGCACGACGAGCACGGCGACAGGGGTGGCCGGCCTCTCGGGCCGGGGCAGACTGCCGACGGTCGCGGCGGTGATCCCGGGGACGGGCAGGCTCCACAGGGTCTGCCACGGCAGCTCCATACCGAGCCGGCCGTGGATGGCCTCGGCGTACTCGGGCAGCCCGTCCTCGACGAACGCGCTCTCCAGCAGAGCGGCCCGCAGCGTGACAGGGGCCTGGGTACGGGTCAGCAGAGGGGCCGTACGAAGGTAGGTACGGGCGGGTGCACCCAGCGCCTCGGTCGGTACGGCCTCGACGGCGGCGCGCAGCGGCACCGGGTCGGCGTGGACGAACAGCCCCGGGTCCGTGAGGAGTTGGGGCAGCAGGCCCGCCTCCAGGGTGTGGCCCGCGATGTGGTCGCGCACGTACGGATCGGCCCTGCTCCAGTCCTGCTCCGGCACGGCCTCCAGCAGCGCCATCGCGATCTGCGTCTGGGCGGCCCGGACGCTCGGCAGACCGGCGCGGATCTCGTCCCCGAGGGCCGGGTGCAGCAGCCGCAGCAGCGTACGGCCGCCGCCCGCTCCCGCTCCCTCCTCTTCCCGGTCCTCGGGCTGGACGAAGGGCCCGGCGAGGAGCATCCCGTCCGCCATGGCCCGGCTCATGTCCTGCTCGGCGACCGCGCTCGCCAACCGCGCCCACAACTGGACGGGTATCCCCTCGCCCTCGGCCAGGGCGAGCGGCGCCAGCAGCAGCCGTAGCGTCCGCGGGTCGGCACCGAGCCGCCGGGCATGCAGGTCGAGGGACTCACCGACTGAGGTCGGCAACAGGCTCTCGTCGGCCGGGTCGAAGCCCTCCGGGGCCATCAGGACGCAGCGGACGGCGAGTTCGACGACGAGCGGGCTCGTCCCTGCCCGGCGGCCGATGG
This sequence comes from Streptomyces sp. UG1, assembly GCF_049974585.1. Lineage (NCBI taxonomy): Bacteria > Bacillati > Actinomycetota > Actinomycetes > Kitasatosporales > Streptomycetaceae > Streptomyces > Streptomyces sp. UG1. The sequence goes on from NZ_JBNGGG010000042.1 coordinate 99,060, forward strand.
CCGCGCCCAGGGCCAGACGTGCGGCGGGATCGACCGTGAACGGCAGCTCGGGTGCCCCGACCTCCGGATTCAGCGCGGCCCGGGCATGCAGCACCAGGCCCTCCGGGTCGGCCCACTCCCGCTCGTCGAGATCGATGACCTGGACGGCGTCGGACGGCAGGATCTCGGCGAGCTCGGCGGCAAGCCGGCGCGGCACCTCGGCCAGCAGCCGGACCGTCTCGGTGGCCGCCAGGGGTGCGAGGACGTCCCGTACGAGCCGTTCGGGCTCGCCCGCGGCGCGCACCGGGCCTGCGCGGTCGACGTCCGGTACGACGACGGTCACCGGCTCGTCGAGCGCGGCCAGTTCGGCGTAGACCCCCTCGGTGCTGGTGGCGTTCAGGCCGTAGTGGTCGGCCAGCAGCCACAGCACCTGGGCCGCCGTCAACCCTTCGGCGGACGGCACCGCGGGGGCCGGCAGCTCCGGCGGCACCGTCGACGGATCCATCTCGGCCAGCGGCAGCCGCTTGCGGTACTCCGGCTCGCACAGCATCAGGAACCCGGTGAGCAGCCGCGAACGCCCGCTGCCGGAGCTGCCGGTGAGCACGACCACGCGTGGCGCGCCGGGCGCGGCCCCACGCCACGCGGCGAGCGCGCGCAGGGCGGCGCCCCGGCCACCTATGTGGGAGTGCGGTGCGTAGTCGTCGGTCGAGCCGGTCATGGGTCCCCGTCCTCCGCCGTCGCGGATGCCTTCGCGCACGGCGCCGATCTGTTCGCGTACGACGTCGATCCTAGGCGGCCGACCGGGGCTCCGAGCCCCTCAGTCGGCCGTCACGCCCCCGTTGTGCGGCGTCGGCTCCAGGTCGAACTCCCCGTCCCGCGCCCCCAGTACGAACGCCCGCCACTCCGCCTCGGTGTACCGCAGCACCGTGTCGGGGTCGAGGGAGGACCGCATGGCCACCGCGCCCTCGGGCAGGTACGCGATCTCGACGCGCTCCTCGTGCTCCTCGGTACCGGGCGCGCAGTGCCACTCGACCCCGGAGATGTCGAGGGCGTACAGCTCGTCGCGCTCCCGCTCCTTGCGGGCCTTGATGTCCTCGGCCTGAGTCCCGACCTCGTTGTCCCGTGCCTCGGTCATGCTGCTGGGCCTCTTCCTGATGTGCGAACGACGGACGTGTCTCACCTTACTGGCGTCGATCGCCCCGCATGTGCCCGTCGGAATCAGAGGTCCTGGTCAGAGGTCCTGATCAGAGGAGGTCCTGGTGAGGCCGCAACCTGGCGTGTGCGACCCCGGAGGGCACCTCCACCTGCCCGTCGTACTGGGCCATCGTCTCCTTCCAGATGGCTTCCTGCTCGGCCTCGTTCTGCTCGTGCGCCACGCCCATCTTGCCGAAGGCGACCCCCATCCCTGCGATCCGCTCCGCCAGGCTGGCCATCGATTCGTACATGCCGTCGCGCAGGCCCTCGTAGACGACGCCGAACTTCTCGCCGATGTCGTCGTCGCCCCACGGCGGGGTGTCGCCCTCCTCGAGCGCGGTCAGCCCCGTCTGCAGCGCCGTCACGGCCTTGGCGAAGTCCACCCCGACGTTGAACATGTGGAAGCCCTCGGTCTTGAGGACCGCGGGATCGGAGTCCATGTATTCCGACGGCACAACTGCCCCCCGTGGCTCGTCATTTATGTCTCTCGCACCTGTGTCCAGGTCGCACCGCCACCTTAACGCCGGGCCCCTCGACAGCCCCACCCCCAAGGGCAACAGGAAGGGGCGGCACCCACCCGGGTACCGCCCCTGAACACTGGACCGACCGATCCTCAGAACCGGTTCGGCAGCCATCCCGTCTGGATGAGCTGGCCACCGCGCCGGCGCGTGTGGAAGTAACCGCGGCCGGGCGGGAGCTGCGACGCGGTGATGTTGCCGAGCAGCGCGCCCTCCGAGCGGTCGCCGGAGAGCACCACGCCCTGGGCGCCCAGCTCACGCATCCGCTGCATCACCGGCTCGTACAGCGACCGGCTCGCACCGCCCGAGGCACGCGCGATGATGACGCGCAGACCGATGTCACGGGCGAACGGCAGGTACTCCAGGAGCGGGGCCAGCGGGTTTACGCCGGTCGCCACCAGGTCGTAGTCGTCGACGATGACGAACGCGTCCGGGCTGCTGTACCAGCTCCGGTTGCGCAGTTGCTCGGGCGTGACGTCCGGGCCGGGCATCCGGCGGTGCATCGAGCCGGCCAGGCCCTCCAGCGTCTCCGTGAGGGCCGGCGCCGACGCGCAGTACCGCGACAGGTGCGAGTCGGGCACGCCCTCCAGGTGGGCACGCCGGTAGTCACCCATGACGATCTTCGCCTGGTCCGGCGTGTAGCGCTCGGTGATCTGCTTGACCAGCATCCTCAGCAGCGCGGACTTACCGGACTCGCTCTCACCGAACACGATGAACAGCGGGTCCGTCTCGAAGTCGACGAAGACCGGCGACAGCGACGACTCGTCGATACCGATGGCGACACCGCGGTCCGGGTGCTCGAAGCCTTTGGGCAGGCGGTCCGCCGGCATCATCGTGGGCAGCAGTCGTACGGCCGGGGCGTGGCTGCCCTGCCAGTTGTCGTTGATCCCGCGGATGAGGATCGACGTCGCCTCCGACAGGTCGTCCGTCGCCGAGGAGCCGTCCACGCGCGGCAGCGCCGTCATGTAGTGCAGTTTGTCCGGCGTCAGACCACGGCCCGGCACGGTGGCGGGGACGTTCTGCGCGACCTTGCGGTCGATCTCCGACTCCGTCGGGTCACCGAGCCTGAGCTCGATGCGGTTCTGCAGCATGTCCTTGAGCGCCGGTCGCACCTCGGTGTAGCGGCTGGCCGTGAGGATCACGTGCACACCGAAGCCGAGGCCGCGGGTCGCGATCTCCGTGACGGTCGACTCGAGCAGCTCGTAGTCCGTCTTGAACGTGGCCCAGCCGTCGATGACGAGGAAGACGTCACCCCAGTGCTGGTCGGGCAGTTGGCCCGCGGCGCGGCGCTGACGGAAGGTCGTGATCGAGTCGACGTTGTTGACGCGGAAGTACTCCTCGCGCGCTTCGAGGATGCCCTCGACCTCGCTGACCGTACGGCGCACCTTCTCGGCGTCCAGACGGTTGGCGACGCCGCCGACATGCGCCAGATCCTCCATCGCGATCAGGCTGCCGCCGCCGAAGTCCAGGCAGTAGAACTGCACTTCGGACGGCGTGTGGGTGAGGGCGAACGACGAGATGAGGGTACGCAGCAGCGTCGACTTGCCGGACTGCGGACCACCGACGAACAGACCATGGCCCGCACCGCCCGCGAAGTCCCGGTACAGCACGTCACGCCGCTGCTCGAACGGCTTGTCCACCAGGCCGACCGGCACATTGAGCCGGCCGAGCGCGGTGTAGTCGGGCGCGGTCAGGCCGCGGTCCTGGGTGACGGCGAGCTGCGGGAGCAACTGCTCCAGCGACGGCGCCTCCTCCAGCGGGGGCAGCCACACCTGGTGGGCGGGCGGACCCTGGTTGACCATCCGGCCGACGAGCACGTCCAGGACGGTGTCGGCGAGCGCGTCGTCCACCCGGTTGTCGGGCTCCGGCTCCTCGATCACCGGCTGCGGGGGCAGCGCCACGTGCTCCGCGGAGAACAGCGCCGGCCGCAGCTGCGTCGAACGGTGCACACGGGACGGGCCCTCACCGTGGTACGGCCCCGACACGTACGCCGCCTTGAAGCGGACCATGGTGTCGGTGTCGTAGCGCAGATAACCGGAACCCGGGATCGACGGCAGGTGGTAGGCGTCCGGGACACCGATCGCCGTACGGGACTCGGCGGCGGAGAAGGTCCGCAGACCGATCCGGTACGACAGGTATGTGTCCAGGCCGCGCAGCTTGCCCTCCTCCAGGCGCTGCGACGCCAGCAGCAGGTGGATGCCCAGCGATCGGCCGATACGTCCGATCTGGATGAACATGTCGATGAAGTCGGGCTTGGCGGTGAGGAGTTCGGAGAACTCGTCGAGCACGATCACCAGCGACGCCATCGGCTCCAGCGCGGCGCCCGCCGCCCTGGCCTTCTCGTAGTCGTGCAGGTTGGCGTAGTTGCCCGCCGAGCGCAGCAGCTCCTGGCGGCGCTGCGTCTCACCCATGATCGAGTCGCGCATCCGGTCGACGAGGGTGAGGTCGTCCGCGAGGTTGGTGATCACGGCCGCGGTGTGCGGCATGTCCGCCATACCGGCGAAGGTCGCACCACCCTTGAAGTCCGCGAGGATGAAGTTCAGCGTCTCCGAGGAGTGCGTCACCGCGAGCCCGAGCACCAGCGTGCGCAGCACCTCGGACTTGCCGGAACCGGTGGCGCCGACGCACAGGCCGTGCGGGCCCATGCCCTCCTGCGAGGCCTCCTTGAGGTCCAGCATGACCGGCTCGCCGTTCTCACCGACACCGATCGGCACCCGCAGCCGCTCGTGCAGCGTGCGCGGACGCCAGGTGCGGGAGACGTCGACGGTGCCCGCGTCGCCGATGCCCATGAGGTCCGTGAAGTCCAGGTTGGACAGCAGGGGCTCGCCCTCCTCGGCGGACCCGACCCGGAAGGGGGCGAGCTGCCGCGCCAGGGACTCGGCCTGCGCCGGGTTCAGCACATCGGGCTTGCCGGTGTACGCGGACTCGTGGCCGACGAACAGCCGCATCCGGTCCGGCTTGGCGTACACCGTCAGACCGGCGCGCAGCTCTTCCTCCAGCGGGCCGGGGGCGATCTCCAGGAAGGTGACGCCCTGCAGACCCTCGCTGCTGGCCAGTTCGGAGTCCGGCGGCACGGTGCCGCCGTCGAGCACCACGATCAGGTGCGGCTGGTCGTAGACGGGGGTCGCCTCCCGGTTCCAGCGGGGCCGGTCGCCCAACTGGTCCGCCAGCGCCTCCTCCAGCTCACCGAGGTCGTCGAAGAGCAGCCGGGTCGAGCCCGCGCCGTCCTTGGCCTTCGGATGCTGGCTGTGCGGCAGCCACTTGATCCAGTCCCAGTCCGCCGCCGCGGAGGGGTGCGCCACCACGGCGATCATCAGGTCCTCGGGCGAGTGCAGCGTCGCGAGCTGCGACAGGGTGGCCCGGGCGTTGCCGTACACCGTGTCCGAGTCCCCGCAGACCGTCACGTGGTAAAAGGCGCGCAGCGAGATGGAGACGGGCAGATCGGACAGCGAGCCGTGCGCGTCGAGGAACGCCTTCATGGCGGCCGCGGTCAGCGGCTCCAGCTCGTCCTTGGGCGCCGTCTCCGGCGCGACGAGCGGAGTGTTGAGCTGCTGCACACCGCGCCCGATGCGTACGGAGGCGAAGTCCGCGTCCGTCGGCCGCCGCTCCCACAGCCGCTTGCCGTCGGCCGCCACCGCCCAGAGCTGCTCCGGGTCGGGGTGCTGGAAGAGCTGGCTCTGCCGCTGCAGCTCCGCCGTCTTGTGCACGTCCTTGCGGACCTGCTCCAGATAGCGGAAGTAGTCACGCCGGTCCTGGGCCATCCCCGCGCCGCCGCCCTGCCGGGACTTGGCGAACTGGGCGATGGCCATGGCCAGCGTCGAGGCCAGCATCAGACCACCGACCACCCTCATATAAGAGGGCAGGTTGGGCATGAAGAAGAAACCGACCGAACCCAGCATGCCCATCATGGGCAGCAGGTTCATCAGCATGCTCTCGTCGCCCTCGCGAGGGATCTCGGGGGGCGTCTCCAGTTTGACCTCGCCGTCCGGGACGGCCGGGGGCACTATCCGCGGTGGCCGCTTGATGATGACGACGCTCACCGATGCACTCATCCTTCGCGATTGATACGTACGTCCTGGCACCGACGCCCCCGTTGTACCGCGACGTGTTCTCGTTCGCGTAGGCGTCGTTCGCGTAGAGGTCGATCCTACTGATGCGGCAGGTGCCCGATGGAGTCAGGCGGATGGAGATGCGGCGCAGGTCCTGGGAGGAATGCGGGAGGTAGGTCCTTCCCCGGGCACGGCAGCGGATAGGGTGGCGAGCCGCGTCGTAGGAGCGGCGTGAAGAAGCCTTGTCTAGCAGGGGGAACACCAGGTGAGCACGGGGACTTCGACAGGTTTCTGCCGAATCACCATCGCAGCGCCGGACAGTCGCGTCGATGTGGCGCTGCCGGAGGACCTGCCGGTCCAGGACCTTTTTCCCGAGATCGTCAGACTCTCGGGCCTGGTCCAGTCGGACACCAGTCCCGCCGGCTACCACCTTGTGACCCGCGAGGGCCAAGTGCTGGACGCGAGCCGGTCGTTGCTCGAGCACCGGGTCAGGGACGGCGAGGTGCTGCTGCTGCGCACCTTCGCCGACTCGCTGCCGCCGGCGGTCCATGACGACGTGGTGGACGCCATCGCCGCGGCGGTCAAGCAGGACGTCCGCAGCTGGAACGACAACCTGATGCGGGTCGCGGGCCTGGTCGCGGGGTCGCTGCTGCTGGTCATGCTCGGCTTCGTCTTCTGGTTCGCCGATCCGGTACGGCACGACATGCACGGCCTGCAGGGCATCCTGGCCGGCGTGACCGCGCTCGCCCTGACGTCGCTCGCCGGGGTGCGGGCCCGGGTGTACGAGGACCGCGGCGCCGCCGTCGCGCTCGGCGTCTCGGCCCTGCCGCACGCGCTCATCGCCGGCTCCGGTGTCATCCCCCAGGACGCGGGCGAGGGCCCCGGCAGGATCCAGTTCCTGGTCGGCTGTGTCGCCGTACTGCTCTGCTCCGTCGTACTGATCATGCTGCTGCCGCAGGGCGACGCCCCGTTCGTGGCCGCCGCGCTGGCCTCGGCCATCGGCACGCTCGCCGTGTTCTGCGGCGTGCTCACCGAGGCCGAGCCTCGCGAAATCGCCGCCGGCACCACGGTCGTCGCCCTGGCGGTGGTCGGCTTCCTGCCCGGCTGGTCGGCCCGCTTCGCCAAGCTCCCGATCGGCTTCCGCAACCCCGAGGACCTGGCCCGCGCCCGCCGCGAGGGCCGCGAGGGCGACCTCGAGGCCGTCGACGTCCAGCGCATCGTCGCCCAGACCAGCCGCGGCCACGAGCTGCTGCTGGGCCTCGTCGGCGGTTGCGCCGCCGTGATCATCGGCGCGGGCGGCGCGGTGCTCGGCTTCAGCGACAGCGGCTGGGCCCAGCTCCTGGCCCTGTGCACCGGCCTCGCCGCGATGCTGCGGGCCCGGCTGTTCCGCTACACCGCCCAGGTCACCTGCCTGTTCGTGGCCGGTGTCGTCACGCTCGCGCTGCTGGTCCTCGGCCTCGCGATCTCGCCGCCGGCCGACATCATCATCGATCTGCTCCAGGGCGACTCCGGCCCGGTCGACGTACGCACCCTGTGGCTCGGCGCCTCGGTCGGGGCGGGCGTGCTGCTGCTGATCGCGATCGCCCTGATCGTCCCGCAGAAGGGGCTCTCCCCCTTCTGGGGCCGCATGCTGGACCTCGCGGACTCGCTGGTGCTGCTGTCCCTGGTCCCGATCTGCCTCGCGGTCCTCGACGTCTACGCCAAGGTCCGCGGCGGCCTCTGACGGGCGGGGAACCGCCGGTCAGGAGCGTGCCTGCGGGCTGGTACGCTGTGTAACGGCCGTTTGTGTACGCGTCCCCGGTCCACCTGGGGGCAGCGCCCAGCGGATCCCCGCCTCCCGAGTCATGGAAGCTCCCCTGAGATGAAGACCAGGGGCACTCGGTGGCAAGAAGAAGACTCACGAGGAGTACGCGTGTCGCTCGACGCCGCTACGAAGAAGCAGATCATGTCCGAGTTCGGTACCAAGGAGGGTGACACCGGCTCCCCCGAGGTCCAGGTCGCTCTGCTGTCGCGTCGGATCTCCGACCTGACCGAGCACCTCAAGACCCACAAGCACGACCACCACTCCCGCCGTGGTCTGCTGATCCTGGTCGGTCAGCGCCGTCGCCTGCTGCAGTACCTGGCGAAGAAGGACATCCAGCGCTTCCGTACGCTGGTCGACCGCCTCGGCATCCGCCGCGGTGCGGCGGGCGCCAAGTAGGACGCCATGAGGGGAGCGGTTCCCGAACGGATCGGGGGCCGCTCCCTTTGCCGTACGTACGGACCCTTTGCTGTGCGTACGGAAACGTGCGGAGTGTCACACCCGCTTTGTAGTGTGGTAGCACAACGCAGTGACACGAGGAGAAGTGCACCTCGCCGCCGCCGGTCCTCGGTAGTGGCCCCCGGGCGATGCGAACCCCGGGTGCTTCGATCGAAGACCGGCCCGCACCAGACGGAGCGCTTCTCCGCCCACGTCCCTCCGCCACACGGGCGGATCAGGACAAAAGACGAAAAGTAACGGAGAAAACGCTAGTGGAGAACGAGACCCACTACGCCGAAGCCGTCATCGACAACGGTTCCTTCGGCACCCGCACCATCCGCTTCGAGACGGGCCGCCTGGCCAAGCAGGCCGCCGGCTCCGCCGTGGCGTACCTGGACGACGACACCATGGTGCTGTCGGCCACCACCGCCTCCAAGAACCCCAAGGACCAGCTCGACTTCTTCCCCCTCACGGTGGACGTCGAGGAGCGGATGTACGCCGCCGGCAAGATCCCCGGCAGCTTCTTCCGCCGCGAGGGCCGCCCCTCCGAGGACGCGATCCTCACCTGCCGCCTCATCGACCGCCCGCTGCGCCCGTCCTTCAAGAAGGGCCTGCGCAACGAGATCCAGGTCGTCGCCACGATCATGGCGCTCAACCCCGACCACCTGTACGACGTCGTGGCGATCAACGCCGCCTCCGCGTCCACGCAGCTCGCCGGTCTGCCCTTCTCCGGCCCGATCGGCGGCGTCCGCGTCGCGCTGATCCGCGGTCAGTGGGTGGCTTTCCCGACGCACACCGAGCTCGAGGACGCCGTCTTCGACATGGTCGTCGCGGGCCGCACCCTGGAGGACGGCGACGTCGCGATCATGATGGTCGAGGCCGAGGCCACCGAGGGAACCATCAAGCTGGTCCAGGGTGGCGCCGAGGCCCCGACCGAGGAGGTCGTCGCCGCCGGTCTGGAGGCAGCGAAGCCCTTCATCAAGGTCCTGTGCAAGGCCCAGGCCGACCTCGCCGCGAAGGCCGCCAAGCCGACCGCCGAGTTCCCCATCTTCCTGGACTACCGGGACGACGTCCTCGAGGCCCTGACCGCCGCCGTCAAGCCGGAGCTCGCCTCCGCGCTGACCATCGCCGGCAAGCAGGAGCGCGAGTCCGAGCTGGACCGCGTCAAGGCGCTCGCCGCCGAGAAGCTCCTGCCGGAGTTCGAGGGCCGCGAGAAGGAGATCTCCGCCGCGTACCGCTCGCTGACCAAGACCCTGGTCCGCGAGCGCGTCATCAAGGAGAAGAAGCGCATCGACGGCCGCGGTGTCACCGACATCCGCACCCTGGCCGCCGAGGTCGAGGCCATCCCGCGGGTCCACGGCTCCGCCGTGTTCGAGCGTGGCGAGACCCAGATCCTGGGCGTCACCACCCTGAACATGCTCCGCATGGAGCAGCAGCTGGACACCCTCTCCCCGGTGACCCGCAAGCGCTACATGCACAACTACAACTTCCCGCCGTACTCCACCGGTGAGACCGGCCGCGTCGGCTCTCCGAAGCGCCGCGAGATCGGCCACGGCGCCCTCGCGGAGCGTGCCCTGGTCCCGGTCCTGCCGACGCGCGAGGAGTTCCCCTACGCGATCCGCCAGGTCTCCGAGGCGCTGAGCTCCAACGGCTCGACGTCCATGGGCTCGGTCTGCGCCTCCACCATGTCGCTGCTGAACGCCGGTGTGCCGCTGAAGGCCCCGGTCGCCGGTATCGCCATGGGCCTGATCTCCCAGGAGATCGACGGCGAGACGCACTACGTCACCCTCACCGACATCCTCGGTGCGGAGGACGCCTTCGGCGACATGGACTTCAAGGTCGCCGGCACCAAGGAGTTCGTGACCGCCCTCCAGCTCGACACCAAGCTGGACGGCATCCCGGCCTCCGTCCTGGCCGCCGCCCTGAAGCAGGCCCGTGACGCCCGCCTCCACATCCTCGACGTGATGATGGAAGCGATCGACACCCCGGACGAGATGTCCCCGAACGCGCCGCGGATCATCACCGTGAAGATCCCGGTCGACAAGATCGGCGAGGTCATCGGCCCCAAGGGCAAGATGATCAACCAGATCCAGGAGGACACCGGCGCCGAGATCACCATCGAGGACGACGGCACCATCTACATCGGCGCCGCCGACGGCCCGTCCGCCGAGGCCGCCCGCACCACGATCAACGGCATCGCCAACCCGACGATGCCCGAGGTCGGCGAGCGCTACCTGGGCACGGTCGTCAAGACCACCACCTTCGGCGCCTTCGTCTCCCTGCTCCCCGGCAAGGACGGTCTGCTGCACATCTCGCAGATCCGCAAGCTGGCCGGCGGCAAGCGCGTGGAGAACGTCGAGGACGTCCTCGGCGTGGGCCAGAAGGTCCAGGTCGAGATCGCCGAGATCGACTCCCGCGGCAAGCTCTCCCTCGTTCCGGTGATCGAGGGCGAAGAAGCTGACGCCGACAAGAAGGACGACGCCGACAAGTGACGTCGAGTAGCTCCACGGCGACGGCCCGCACCTCCTCGGAGGCGCGGGCCGTCGCCCGTACCCAAACCCTCATCAAGGGCGAGAACGGCATCGGCACCGTCCGCAAGACCACCCTCCCGGGCGGCCTGCGCATCGTCACCGAGACCCTGCCCTCGGTCCGCTCCGCCACCTTCGGCATCTGGGCCCACGTCGGCTCCCGCGACGAGACCCCGGCCCTGAACGGCGCCACGCACTACCTGGAGCACCTGCTCTTCAAGGGCACCGCCCGCAGGTCGGCGCTGGACATCTCGTCCGCCATCGACGCGGTCGGCGGCGAGATGAACGCCTTCACGGCGAAGGAGTACACGTGCTACTACGCGCGCGTGCTCGACACCGACCTGCCGCTCGCCATCGACGTCGTCTGTGACATGCTGACCGGCTCGCTCATACTCGAAGAGGACGTCAACGTCGAGCGCGGCGCCATCCTCGAAGAGATCGCCATGACCGAGGACGACCCGGGCGACTGCGTGCACGACCTGTTCGCGCACACCATGTTCGGCGACAACCCCCTCGGCCGCCCGGTCCTCGGCACCGTCGACACGGTCAACGCCCTCACCGCCGACCGCATCCGCCGCTTCTACAAGAAGCACTACGACCCGACGCACCTGGTCGTGGCGGCCGCCGGCAACATCGACCACAACAAGGTCGTACGACAGGTCCGCGCGGCCTTCGAGAAGGCGGGCGCCCTGAAGAACCCGGCCGCCACCCCCATCGCCCCGCGCGACGGACACCGCGCCCTGCGCACCGCGGGGCGTGTCGAGCTCCTCGGCCGCAAGACCGAGCAGGCCCATGTCGTCCTCGGCATGCCCGGCCTGTCCCGCACGGACGAGCGCCGCTGGGCACTCGGCGTCCTCAACACCGCCCTCGGCGGCGGCATGTCCTCCCGCCTGTTCCAGGAGGTCCGCGAGAAGCGCGGCCTGGCCTACAGCGTGTACTCGTACACCTCGGGCTTCGCCGACTGCGGCCTGTTCGGCGTGTACGCGGGCTGCCGGCCCTCGCAGGTCCACGACGTGCTGAAGATCTGCCGCGACGAACTCGACCACGTCGCCGAACACGGCCTGCCCGAGGACGAGATCGACCGTGCCATCGGCCAGCTCCGCGGCTCCACCGTCCTCGGCCTTGAGGACACCGGTGCGCTCATGAACCGCATCGGCAAGAGTGAGCTGTGCTGGGGCGAGCAGATGTCCGTCGACGACATGCTGACCCGGATAGCGTCGGTGACCCCGGACGACGTCCGCTCGGTCGCCCGCGACATCCTGGGCCAGCGGCCCTCGCTGTCGGTCATCGGCCCGCTGAAGGACAAGCAGGCCTCCCGCCTGCACGACGCCGTCGCCTGACCTCTCCGCCCTCGGAAGATCCGACGTAAGGAAGCAAGAAGACATGAGCAAGCTGCGCGTGGCGGTCCTCGGTGCCAAGGGCCGGATCGGCTCCGAGGCGGTACGGGCGGTCGAGGCCGCCGAGGACATGGAGCTGGTCGCCGCCCTGAGCCGGGGCGACAAGCTGGAGACCCTGGCGGAGACGGGCGCCCAGGTGGCCGTCGAACTGACCACGCCGGGCTCGGTGATGGCCAACCTCGACTACTGCGTGAACCACGGCATCCACGCGGTCGTCGGCACGACGGGCTGGACCGACGAGCGCCTCGCGCAGCTCAAGGGCTGGCTGTCCGCCTCCCCGGAGACCGGCGTCCTCATCGCGCCGAACTTCTCCATCGGGGCCGTCCTGACGATGAAGTTCGCGCAGATCGCCGCCCCGTACTTCGAGTCGGTCGAGGTGGTGGAACTGCACCACCCGAAGAAGGTCGACGCCCCCTCCGGCACCGCCACCCGCACCGCCCAGCTCATCGCCGAGGCCCGCCGCGCCGCCGGCACGGCCCCCGCCCCGGACGCCACGGAGACCGCCCTGGACGGCGCGCGCGGTGCGGACGTCGACGGGGTGCCGGTCCACGCGGTCCGCCTGCGCGGCCTGCTGGCCCACCAGGAGGTCCTGCTCGGCGGCGAGGGCGAGACCCTCACCATCCGCCACGACTCCCTCCACCACAGCAGCTTCATGCCGGGCATCCTGCTCGGCGCGCGCCGCGTGGTGACCACTCCGGGCCTGACCTTCGGCCTGGAGCACTTCCTGGACCTGGGCTGACACGAGGCCCCGAGAACATGCGCGCGAAGATCTCCTACGCCATAACGGCCGCCGTCCTGGTCGTGTATTTCGTCCTGGTCGGCAGCCGTGGCGTGCTGCTCATCCAGTCCGGCACGCTCCTGACCGTCACGTTCGGCGTGGCGGTGCTGATCCTGCCGGTCATCGGGCTGTGGTTCCTGTGGAAGAACACCCAGTTCGTCCGCCGGGCCAACGCCCTCGCCGCCCAGCTCGACGCCGAGGGCGGCCTGCCCGTCGACGAGCTGAAGCGCACCCCCAGCGGCCGCATCGACCGCGACTCGGCCGACGAGGTCTTCGCCAGCCGCAAGGCCGAGACGGAAGCGGCCCCCGACGACTGGCGAAGCTGGTTCCGCCTCGCCGTCGCCTACCACGACGCCCGCGACACCCCGCGGGCACGCAAGGCGATGCAGCGGGCCATCGCGCTGCACGACGGCAAGACCGCGCAGGTCTGAGCCGACCGTGGAGGTCCGGCCGATCGTGGCGGCCTGAGCCGTACGGCATCCGCCGGATCCGTACGCAGCCGCTCGATCCGTACACCGAAGGGGCCGGCCCGCTCTCACCTCGGACCGGCCCCTTCGGCACTCCGTCTCGATCAGCCGCGCGTATTCTCCGCCGCCCACGCCTCGATCGCGTCGGCCGCCCGGTCGAACGCCGCGACCCGCGCCAGGAAGTCCGCGTTGTGCGTGGTCATCAGCGTCGGCATGTCATCCGCCGACCGACCCTGCCGTACGAGCATCAGCGCCTGCCCCTGCACGGTGCGCGGCAACCCCAGCCAGCGCACCGGCTGCTGCACCGTCCGCACCGCGACGACCTGCTCCCAGGGCACCGTACGCGTGACCAGGAAGTTCACCCGGCGCAGCCCGCGCGCGCTCACCCACACACCCGCGCGCAGCAGCCGCAGGGCACAGGCGATGACGGCGAGCGCGATGCCGAAGATGACGGCCGCCTCGTTGACCGTGCCGGTCAGGGCGATGATGACCGCCGCGAACAGCACGAACGAGGCGAGCAGCAGCCCCAGCGCCGCCATGCCCACCCGCCACGGCCCGGGACGGTAGGGACGCCGCCAGCGGTCGTGGTCGTCGAAGGGCAGCGCGACGTCGTCGGCAGCCTCGAACGCGCGGTCGGCCGTCAGGAAGGGCAGGGGCACGGCTGGTCCTCACTCAATCCATGCATGGGTTGTGCCCGGTGAGGCTATCGACCTGAGTGCCCGCTCACCACCCGCGGGGGGCCATGGGGGTGCCTCTCACGCCATTCGGGCTGTGGGGGAGAGGTCAGTGCCCCTGGGACGCCTGCGACGGCTGGGTCTGCGTGGCGGTGTCCGTGGACAGCGCCGGCATGCCGACCACCAGCGAGCCGACCAGACCGGCGACGATGGTGAGCCCCAGCAGCCAGCGTCCGGCTATCTGACCGGCGGACGCCCGCTCACGGGGCGGGGGAGCGACATTGCTGCGGAACCTGTCGGCCTCGGCGAGGAAGGCGAACGGGACGGGCTCGCGCCGACGGAACATCGGGGAACGTCTCCTCTCGGGATCGTCGGGATCTTCGGGATCGTATGAACGACCATCACCAACACAGACGAGCGAGTGCCCCAAAAGGTGCCCGGTTTCGCCAACTTCACTCGGTCACGATCGTGATCGTCCCGTTTGGTGGGCCGTAGAGTGGCGTCGCCAAGTGATGTGATGGGAAGGACCCTCCGAATCGTGACCCCCGACGACGAACTCAAGATCGACCTCCGCGGCGATGTCACCGTTGAACTGGTCAAGCACAGCGCGGCAGACTCCGACGTCCTGTTCGCGGCTCGTGTGTCGACCGTTGGGGAGCAGTCCCTGGACGAGCTGAGCAAGGATCCGGAGCGTTCCAAGGGGCTGATCAACTTCCTCATGCGCGACCGGCACGGCAGCCCCTTCGAGCACAACTCGATGACCTTCTTCATCAGCGCCCCGATCTTCGTCTTCCGCGAGTTCATGCGGCACCGCGTGGGCTGGTCCTACAACGAGGAGAGCGGCCGCTACCGGGAGCTCCAGCCCGTCTTCTACGTCCCGGACGAGTCCCGCAAGCTGGTCCAGGAGGGCCGCCCGGGCAAGTACGTCTTCGTCGAGGGCACCCAGGCCCAGCAGGAGCTGGTCGGCCGCGTCATGGAGGACTCGTACCGGCAGGCCTACGAGGCCTACCAGGAGATGCTCGCCGCCGGCGTCGCCCGCGAGGTCGCCCGCGCCGTCCTCCCGGTCGGCCTGTTCTCCTCCATGTACGCCACCTGCAACGCCCGCTCGCTGATGCACTTCCTCGGCCTGCGCACCCAGCACGAGCTGGCCAAGGTGCCGTCCTTCCCGCAGCGGGAGATCGAGATGGTCGGCGAGAAGATGGAGGCGGAGTGGGCCAGGCTCATGCCGCTGACGTACGCCGCCTTCAATGCGAACGGCCGCGTGGCGCCGTAACGCAACCCGGGCACGGGGGCATGGTTCAGCCTCATGAAGTGTCCGTATTGCGGCATTTAGAGAAGTTCATCTAGCCTGATCAAACGGGCCCGGCACTGCTTGAACCCCCGAGCAGGCAGTGCCGGGCTCCACATTTGTCCTGACTTTCCCGCACCCCCCGAGGGCAGACCAGGCCGGGCGCAACGAGTAGCGTGTAACCCATGGCTCCGACCTCCACTCCGCAGACCCCCTTCGGGCGGGTCCTCACCGCCATGATCACGCCCTTCACGGCGGACGGCGCACTCGACCTCGACGGCGCACAGCGGCTCGCCACGCACCTGGTGGACGCAGGCAACGACGGCCTGATCATCAACGGCACCACCGGCGAGTCCCCCACCACCAGCGATGCGGAGAAAGCGGACCTCGTACGAGCGGTGCTGGAGGCGGTCGGCGACCGGGCCCATGTCGTGGCGGGCGTCGGCACCAACGACACCCACCACAGCCTCGAGCTCGCCCGCACCGCGGAGCAGGTGGGCGCACACGGACTGCTGGTGGTCACGCCGTACTACAACAAGCCCCCGCAGGAGGGCCTGTACCGGCACTTCAAGGCCATCGCCGACGCCACCGAGCTGCCGGTGATGCTCTACGACATCCCCGGCCGCAGCGGCGTCCCGATCAACACCGAGACGATCGTCCGCCTCGCCGAGCACCCGCGCATCGTCGCCAACAAGGACGCGAAGGGTGACCTCGGCCGGGCGAGCTGGGCCATCGCCCGCTCCGGCCTCGCCTGGTACTCCGGCGACGACATGCTGAACCTGCCGCTGCTCTCCGTGGGCGCGGTCGGCTTCGTCTCCGTCGTCGGCCACGTGGTCACCCCCGACCTGCGGGCGCTGGTGGACGCGTACGTCTCCGGCGACGTCCAGAAGGCCACGGAGATCCACCAGAAGCTGCTCCCGGTCTACACGGGCATGTTCCGCACCCAGGGCGTCATGACCACCAAGGCCGCGCTCGCCCTCCAGGGCCTGCCCGCCGGACCACTGCGCGCCCCCATGGCCGAGTGTTCCCCAGAGGAGATCGAGCAGCTCAAGATCGATCTTGCCGCAGGCGGGGTACAGCTCTAACACCAGACTTCGCGCGCCCGGCGCGCAAACGGACTCCACAACTGAATAAGCGGGCCACCGGTGCCTGCACAGCACACACAACGACAACTGCTTCTGCACGAACGTCACGCGCGCCACGTGCCCGACCGGTACGTGGCGCGCGTGGTGAGGAGAGTCTTTTGAGTCATCCGCATCCTGAACTCGGCCCGCCGCCGCCGCTCCCCGAGGGCGGCCTGCGGGTCACCCCACTCGGCGGCCTCGGCGAGATCGGCCGGAACATGACGGTCTTCGAGTACGGCGGCCGCCTGCTGATCGTCGACTGCGGAGTGCTCTTCCCCGAGGAGGAGCAGCCCGGAATCGACCTGATCCTGCCGGACTTCTCGTCCATCAGAGACCGCCTCGACGACATCGAGGGCATCGTCCTCACCCACGGCCACGAGGACCACATCGGCGGGGTCCCCTTCCTCCTGCGCGAGAAGCCGGACATCCCGCTGATCGGCTCCAAGCTGACCCTCGCCCTCATCGAGGCCAAGCTCCAGGAGCACCGCATCCGCCCCTACACCCTCGAGGTGGCAGAGGGGAACCGCGAGCGCATCGGCCCCTTCGACTGCGAGTTCGTCGCGGTCAACCACTCCATCCCGGACGCCCTGGCCGTGGCGATCCGCACCCCCGCCGGCCTGGTGGTCCACACGGGCGACTTCAAGATGGACCAGCTCCCGCTGGACAACCGGCTGACCGATCTGCACGCGTTCGCACGGCTGAGCGAGGAAGGCATCGACCTCCTCCTCGCCGACTCCACGAACGCGGAGGTCCCGGGCTTCACCCCGCACGAGCGCGACATCTCCAACGTCCTGCGCCAGGTCTTCGCGGGCGCCCGCAAGCGCGTCATCGTGGCGAGCTTCGCCAGCCACGTCCACCGCATCCAGCAGATCCTGGACGCGGCTCACGAATACGGCCGCCGGGTCGCCTTCGTCGGCCGCTCGATGGTCCGCAACATGGGCATCGCGCGAGACCTGGGCTACCTGAAGGTCCCACCGGGCCTCGTGGTGGACGTCAAGACACTGGACGACCTCCCGGACAGCGAGGTGGTCCTGGTCTGCACGGGCTCCCAGGGCGAACCGATGGCGGCCCTGTCCCGCATGGCCAACCGCGACCACCAGATCCGCATCGTCGAGGGCGACACGGTGATCCTCGCCTCGTCCCTCATCCCCGGCAACGAGAACGCGGTCTACCGCGTCATCAACGGCCTGACCCGATGGGGTGCGAACGTCGTCCACAAGGGCAACGCCAAGGTCCATGTCTCGGGCCACGCCTCGGCAGGCGAGCTGCTGTACTTCTACAACATCTGCCGCCCGAGGAACCTGATGCCGGTGCACGGCGAATGGCGCCACCTGCGCGCCAACGCCGAACTGGGCGCCCTGACCGGCGTCCCGCACGACCGCATCGTCATCGCCGAGGACGGCGTCGCCGTCGACCTCATCGAGGGCAAGGCGAAGATCTCCGGCAAGGTCCAGGCGGGATACGTCTACGTCGACGGCCTGTCGGTCGGTGACGTGGGCGAGCCGGCGCTGAAGGACCGCAAGATCCTCGGCGACGAGGGCATCATCTCGGTCTTCGTGGTGGTGGACTCCTCCACCGGCAAGATCACGGGCGGCCCGCACATCCAGGCCCGCGGCTCCGGCATCGAGGACTCCGCCTTCGGGGACGTCATCCCGAAGATCACGGAGGCCCTGGAGCGGTCGGCCCAGGACGGCGTGGTCGAACCGCACCAGCTCCAGCAGTTGGTGCGTCGAACCCTCGGCAAGTGGGTCTCGGACACGTACCGACGCAGGCCGATGATTCTGCCTGTGGTGGTGGAGGTCTGACGGTCCGTCGGACGTTCGACTGTGTGAACCCGGAGCGGGGGGGGGGGGGGGGGGGGGGGGGGGGGGGGGCGGGGGGGGGGGCGGGGGGGGGGGGGGGCGGGGGGGGGGGGGGGGGGGGGGGGGGGGGGGGGGGGGGGGGGGGG
>NZ_JBNGGG010000043.1:0-116419 GCF_049974585.1 Streptomyces sp. UG1
TATCAACATATCTGGCGTTGACTTTTGGCACGCTGTTGAGTTCTCAAGGAACGGACGCTTCCTTTGTACTCACCCTCGCGGGCTTTCCTCCGGGCTTCCCTTCGATCTTGCGTTTCCGACTCTATCAGATCCTTTTCCGATCCGATTTCCTCGGTGCTTTCCAGGTTCCCGCTCTCGCGTTTCCCTTTCCGGCGACCCCGACTTTATCAGAAGTTTCGGGCCGGACTGACCAGCCACTCATTTCCGAAATCATCGGGAGGGGCTTCTCGGGAATCGATGTTCCACTGAAGCAGACAGATTTTCACTCGCCCGGGTGGACTACATCCACTTCCAGACAACTGTTCAAATCTACCTCCCCACACGCTCCGTGTCAACGGCTCTTGTGAGGCGAAGAGGACACTAGCAGCTCAGTAGGCGTGCTCGCACATCAGGCCGCTGTCGGAACGGCGGCGCTGCGTTCGGCCGCCTCGAGGTCACCGGTGTCTCCGGCGCGGGCGGCACGGCCGCCGACGACATAGACGTAGGCGAGGAAGACCAGTTCAGCGACGACGCCGATGGTGATGCGTGCCCAGGTGGGCAGGCCCGAAGGGGTGACGAAGCCTTCGATGGCGCCGGAGATGAAGAGCACCAGGGCGAGACCTATCGCCATGCCGATCGCGGCTCGGCCCTCTTCGGCGAGGGCCGTGCGGCGGGTGCGGGGTCCGGGGTCGATGAGGGTCCAGCCGAGGCGTAGGCCGGTGCCGGCGGCTACGAAGACCGCGGTCAGTTCGAGGAGGCCGTGTGGCAGGACGAGTCCGAGGAAGGTGTCCAGGCGTCCTGCTGAGGACATCAGGCCGATTCCGACGCCGAGGTTGAGCATGTTCTGGAAGAGGATCCAGAGAACTGGGAGGCCGAGGAAGACGCCGAGGATCAGGCACAGGGCGGCGGCCCATGCGTTGTTCGTCCAGACCTGGGCGGCGAAGGAGGCCGCGGGGTGGCTGGAGTAGTACGTCTCGTACTGGCCGCCGGGGCGGGTGAGCTCGCGCAGTTCGCTGGGGGCCGCGATGGTGGCCTGTACTTCGGGATGGGTGCCTATCCACCAGCCCAGGAGGGCCGCGACGAGGGTGGACAGGAGCGCGGTGGGTACCCACCAGTGGCGCGATCGGTAGACCGCGGCCGGGAAGCCGTAGGCGAGGAAGCGTGTGACATCGCGCCAAGAGGCGCGGCGTGTGCCTGTCACGGCACTACGCGCGCGTGCCACGAGTTGGCTGAGCCTGCCCGTCAGCTGAGGGTCGGGGGCGCTGGACTGGATCAGGGACAGGTGGGTGGCGGTGCGCTGGTAGAGGGCGACGAGTTCGTCGGCCTCGGCGCCGGTGAGGCGGCGCTGGCGCCCGAGCAGGGCGTCGAGGCGGTCCCATTCGGCTCGGTGGGCGGTGACGAAGACGTCGAGGTCCATCTGGTTTTCTGCTCCTCGGCTGTTCGTCGGCGACTCGTCGTAGGTGTCAGCTTGTCGTACTGCGACGCAATGCGCCCACAGCTTGGCAGACTGGCCATTCCAAGGGCAGGTCAGGGGAAGGACGGACGGCGTGAGTGAGCTGGTCACGGGTGAGGCGGTGGCGCTGGAGTTGCGCCCGGCGAAGCTGCCCAGCAGGGCGCTGGCCGTGCTGCTCGATCTGGCCGTGGCCTTCATCGCCTACATCGTCGTGACCATGGGCGTGGTGGCTGCCACCGCTTCTCTGGACGAGGCGGCGCAGACCGCGCTGTCGATCGCGATGTTCGTGCTGCTGCTGGTGGGCGGGCCGATCGCGGTCGAGACGCTCAGCCATGGGCGGTCGCTCGGGAAGCTGGCGTGCGGGCTGCGGGTGGTGCGCGACGACGGCGGACCGATCCGTTTCCGGCACGCACTGGTACGAGGCCTTATAGGTGTCATCGAGATTCTGATGACCTTCGGGGTCGTCGCTGTCATCGCCTCGCTGGTGTCCGCGCGCGGGAGGCGGCTCGGTGATGTGTTCGCCGGGACTCTCGTCGTGCGGGAACGGGTGCCCCTCACGCGGACGGGGTTCGTTCCTCCGCCTCCGCCGTGGTTGGCCGGGCGGTTCTCGGCGCTCGATCTGTCCTCGGTTCCCGATGGGCTGTGGCTCGCTATTCGCCAGTACCTGACACGGATGCAGCAGCTCGACCCGCAGGTCGCCTGGAGCATGGCGGAGCGGCTCTCGTCGGATCTCGCGGCGCGCACGGGAGCTCCGGCTCCGCACGGTGTGCCGCCGGCCGCGTATCTGGCCGCGGTTCTGCAGGAGCGGCAGCAGCGGGAGGCACGGCGGGCCTTCGGAAATGGGTCGGCTGGGGGTGGTGGGACACCCAGCGGCGCCGAGATGGTGAGCGGGCCGGGGAGTGGGACTGGTGCGCCGGGGCCGTACGGTCCGCCGGTCGCGCCGCCCGTCGCGCCAACGCCCCCGCCGTCGGTTGTCGCCTACGGCTCGGGCGTTGCTCCGGGTGGGGATCAGCACGCGGCTCGGACGGAAGAGGGCCGTTCCCCCTCCCCCGTGTCGGCGGACGAAGGCACGGTGCAGCAGGCGTCGCCGGCCCACGACACGGCATCGGCCGACCGACCCGCCACCGGCTTCGTTCCCCCCGCCTAGCGCGCCCCGTTCTGACCGGCCTCGCTCAGACGAACGTCGACGGCGGTGAGTCCAGGTCCTCCAGCTCGACGCCGGGTGCGGCGAGGACCACGTCTCCCGCGATGTGTACGGCGTGCTGCTCCCCCGTGTCCAGGGCTGTGACCTGGTATTCGTCCACGGTCAGGGGGCCGTTGTCAGTGGCGTGTGTTTGTCTGTTCACCAAGGCCCAGGACTGGTCCACGGTGCGCGGGGCGAGTACCGGATCCGTGAGGGCCACGAGCCGGACGCGGGTTGCCGAGTCGGAAGGGGTGAGGCGGAGGAGACGGGTGGTGGCGATGAGGAATGCGGGGGACGTCCCGGTGAAGGCATGGGCGCGCACATTGCCTTCTGTGGCGTACTCCCCGGTGGGGTCGGTACGGACCCAGGTGACGCCGTCGAGAGCGGCGCCGCGTACCTGCCAGCCGCCGGCGTGGAGTTCGAGGCGGATGGGGCGGCCGAGTTCGTCGAGGGCAAGGTCGACGGAGCCGCTGTGATCGCCCGCGGGGGTGGTCCGCTGGGCGACATAGCGCCAGCCGGAAGGGCCGGGGGCGCAGTGGAAGTGCTCTTCTGCGAAGGGGGTGTGATCGTGCGGATCGTGGAGCGAATAACGGCCGCGGGGCATCGGGGTCCTGGGGCTTGACGGACGGGCTGGTCCCGGCCACTCGGGCTGATGAGGCTACTGGACCGGCCATGTGGGCCGACGGGGCAGGCCCCCGGCACGGGGGTGCGGGGGCCTGCCCCGGAGGAGCTGCCGCTGCGCGGCGCGTCAGTGCACGGGCGCGCTCGTGGAGAGATGCCGGGCAGCGGACCACACGGGCGGAGAGTGGCGTGCGGACTGCCCGTGCCGCTGGTTGCCGTACGAGCGCCGTCGTACGGCAACCAGCGACCGGCGACCGGCACCTGGCTCAGGCAGGCCGGCTCAGCGGCCGCTCGGCCGGTGGGGGCGGTCCGGCTCGTCAGTGGGTCCGCTCAGTAGCGGTAGTGGTCCGACTTGTACGGACCCTCGACCTTGACGCCGATGTAGGCGGCCTGCTCCGGGCGGAGCGTCGTCAGCTTCACGCCGAGCGAGTCCAGGTGGAGGCGGGCGACCTTCTCGTCCAGGTGCTTGGGCAGCGTGTACACACCGGTCGGGTAGGCGTCCGGCTTGGTGAACAGCTCGATCTGGGCCAGGGTCTGGTCCGCGAAGGAGTTGGACATCACGAAGGACGGGTGACCGGTGGCGTTGCCCAGGTTCAGTAGGCGGCCCTCGGAGAGGACGATGATCACCTTGCCGTCGGGGAAGGTCCAGGTGTGGACCTGCGGCTTGACCTCGTCCTTGACGATGCCCGGGACCTTGGCGAGGCCGGCCATGTCGATCTCGTTGTCGAAGTGGCCGATGTTGCCGACGATCGCCTGGTGCTTCATCTTGGCCATGTCCGAGGCCATGATGATGTCCTTGTTGCCGGTCGTGGTGATGAAGATGTCGGCCTTGTCGATGACCTCGTCGAGGGTCGTGACCTGGTAGCCGTCCATCGCCGCCTGCAGGGCGCAGATCGGGTCGATCTCGGTGATGATCACGCGGGCGCCCTGTCCGCGCAGGGACTCCGCGCAGCCCTTGCCCACGTCGCCGTAGCCGCAGACGACCGCGGTCTTGCCGCCGATCAGGACGTCGGTGGCGCGGTTGATGCCGTCGACGAGGGAGTGGCGGCAGCCGTACTTGTTGTCGAACTTCGACTTGGTGACGGCGTCGTTGACGTTGATCGCCGGGAACAGGAGGGTGCCGTCGCGCTGCATCTCGTACAGGCGGTGGACGCCGGTCGTGGTCTCCTCGGTCACGCCGCGGATCTCGGAGGAGAGCTGGGTCCACTTCTGGGCGTTCTCGCCCAGGGTGCGGTGGAGCAGTTCGAGGATGACGCGGTGTTCGTCGGACTCGGCGGTGTCGACGGCCGGGACCTGGCCGTCCTTCTCGTACTCGACGCCCTTGTGGACGAGGAGGGTGGCGTCACCGCCGTCGTCCAGGATCATGTTCGGGCCGCCGGTGGGGGTGTTCGGCCAGGTCAGGGCCTGCTCCGTGCACCACCAGTACTCCTGGAGGGTCTCGCCCTTCCAGGCGAAGACCGGGATGCCCCGGGGGTTGTCGGGCGTGCCGTTCGGGCCGACGGCGATCGCGGCGGCGGCGTGGTCCTGAGTGGAGAAGATGTTGCAGGACGCCCAGCGGACCTCGGCGCCCAGGGCTACCAGGGTCTCGATCAGGACGGCGGTCTGCACCGTCATGTGCAGGGAGCCGGTGATGCGGGCGCCGGCCAGCGGCTGGGCCTCGGCGTACTCCTTGCGGATCGCCATCAGGCCGGGCATCTCGTGCTCGGCGAGGGTGATCTCCTTGCGGCCGAACTCGGCCAGGGAGAGGTCGGCGACCTTGAAGTCCTGTCGGTTCTCGACAGTCGTCATTACGAGCTGCTCCTCGGGGTTGGGTCGAGGGTGGGTACGGCTGGTCTGCGCGGCGGCGGACACAGGAGTGCCCGAAGAGGACACAGGCATGCCCGCGTGCGCGCAGCGCAGTCCGTCGGAGGCCCTCTCTCCCTCGGCCGGTCCGTGTCGGGACCGCCCGACCGCCATCAGCAGCGACGTCTGGCTCCGTCCCAAGCTACACCGGGATGCCCGACCGTCCCCAGTCCGCCTCCGAACAGATCTCGCCAACGAGGGGGCGTGGCGGGCGGGGGGCTGGGAGTGCCGTTCGTGGGTGGGGTGACGGTCAGGTGCGGGAGCGGTAACAGGACGCCAACGAACGGTTCACAGGAGAAGGCAAGCCAGGATGCCGCGGGACCTTTGGGCCTTTGAGCCTGCGGTGAGGTGGTGCAGGATGCCTGGAGATCGGAACACCTGATCGATCTTGCGGGGCGTCCGGGACGGCGTTTCCGCACGACAATGGCGTTAGGAGATCGACGTGACCAGTCCGGCCGGCCCTCCCCCCACGGGCAGCGGCGGTGACGAGCAGAAGCGGTTGCGGCTGCTCGCGGTGACCGCGTGCCCGACCGGCATCGCCCATACGTACATGGCGGCTGAGAAGCTCGCGCAGGCCGCCGAGAGCCGCGGTGTCGACATGAAGGTGGAGACACAGGGATCCATCGGGGCTGAAAATGTCCTAGATGACAACGATGTCAATCACGCGGACGGCATCATCATCGCCGCGGACAAGGACGTGGACCTGAGCCGTTTCGCCGGCAAGCGGGTCCTGACCGTCGGGGTGGCCGAGGGCATCCGCCACCCCGAGCAGCTGATCGAGCGGGTGCTGTCGGCGCCCGTGCACGCGGTAGGGGGCGCCCCCACGGCTCCCGCGACCGGCGGCGGCAGGGAACGCAGCGTCGGATACAAGGCGCTGATGAACGGGGTCAGCTACATGATCCCGTTCGTCGTGGTCGGCGGCCTGCTGATCGCGATCTCCCTCTCGCTCGGCGGGCACACGGACCCGTCGGGTGGATTGGTCATCCCGAAGGACTCCTTCTGGATGGATGTGAACAACATTGGCGTGATCGGCTTCACGCTGATGGTGCCGATCCTGTCCGGTTACATCGCGTACGCCATCGGGGACCGGCCGGCCCTCGTGCCCGGCATGATCGGTGGCTGGATCGCCAACACCGGTGAGCTGTACGGCTCCAAGGCGGGCGCCGGGTTCATCGGCGCGATCGTGACCGGGTTCCTCGCCGGGTATCTGGTGCGGTGGATCAAGAAGGTCAAGGTCCCGAAGTTCGTGCAGCCGATCATGCCGATCATCGTGATCCCGATCGTGGCGACGACGGTGCTCGGGCTGTTCTTCATCTACGTCATCGGCAAGCCGATCTCCTGGGTGTTCGAGAACCTGACCGACTGGCTCAGCGGGATGACCGGCACGAGCGCGATCCTGCTCGGCGCGATTCTGGGGCTCATGATCGCGTTCGACATGGGCGGGCCGGTCAACAAGACGGCGTTCCTGTTCGGCGCGGGCCTCATCGCGACCGGCAACCAGACGGTCATGGGCATGTGCGCGGCCGCGATCCCGGTCATGCCGTTGGGTCAGGGTCTGGCCACGCTGATACGCAGGCGGCTGTACACCGAGCAGGAGCGGGAGACCGGGCTCGCCTCGCTGTTCATGGGCTGCTTCGGCATCTCCGAGGGCGCGATCCCGTTCG
Source organism: Streptomyces sp. UG1 (assembly GCF_049974585.1). Taxonomy (NCBI): domain Bacteria; kingdom Bacillati; phylum Actinomycetota; class Actinomycetes; order Kitasatosporales; family Streptomycetaceae; genus Streptomyces; species Streptomyces sp. UG1. Next base: position 6,782 of record NZ_JBNGGG010000043.1, read on the forward strand.
CCGCGGCCCGGCCCGCACAGGTCATCCCCGCCAACATGCTGGGCGGCGCGGTCGCCGGTGCGGTCGCCGGAGTCGCGAGCGTGGAGGACGCGGTGCCGCACGGTGGGCCGATCGTGGCCGTGCTGGGCGCGGTGAGCGGGGTGCCGATGTTCTTCGTCGCGGTGGTGATCGGTTCGGTCGTCACCGCGGTGACGACGGTCGCCCTTGTCGACCTGGTTGAGCGCAGGCGGCGCGGAGAAGCGGGCGCCGGCCCGGTCGGGCCCGAGGCTGCGCTGGTCGGGGCCGGTGTCGGAGCGACGGGGGCCGGTGCTGTCGTAGGGCAAGGGGCTGCATCCGCCAAGACGACGACAGCCACGGCTGTGGACAGTGCTGCGGCCGCGGAAGCCGAAGCCGAAGCCGCCGTACCGAAGCAGGCCTCCCCCGCCGAACCGGACGAAGGCGGCGGGGCCTCGGGCGAGGTCCTGTCCGGCCATCTCACCGAGCGGAGCGTCAAGGTCCGGCTCGGCGCCTCCGACAAGGAGTCCGCGATCCGTGAGATGGCGGAGTTGCTCGCGCGGACCGGCAGGGTCGCGGATGTGGACGAGTTGGTGGCGACCGCCTTGCGGCGGGAGGAGCAGGGGACGACCGGGCTCGGGGACGAGATCGCGATTCCGCACGCCAAGACGGATGCGGTGAGCGCGCCGGTCGTCGGTTTCGCCCGGTCCGCGGAAGGCGTCGAGTGGGACTCGCCGGACGGTACGAAGGCAAGGCTGGTGTTCATGATCGCCGTACCGGAGGCGGCCGCCGGGGATGAGCATCTGCGGATTCTGGCGCTGCTGTCGCGGAAGTTGATGGATGCGGGGTTCCGTGAGCGGTTGCTGGACGCGGCGGACGCATCGGCCGTGATCGGGGTGCTGCGCGAGGTCGGGTAGGCGCGTGTGCGGGCCCGCGTTCCCGAGTCCGGGGGGCGCGGGCCCAGGCGTCGATGTGGCTGCCGAATGCGGTGCACAGCCCGGTCGTATGGACCCGCTACGCTCTGCGGCCGCGGATGGGCCGCAGGGGAGGGGCGTTATGGCCGGCAAGGGGCGGGGGCTGGGGATCGCTGCCGTGGTGGTGGGCCTGGTGGGCGTGCTGTTGGGGCTGGGCGGGTTGGCCTGGGCGCGGCAGGGGTTCGGGGGTTCCGTCGTGGCGAGCGACAGCATGCGGCCGACGTATCGGCCTGGTGACCGGATCGTCTTCGAGCGGGTCGACGGCAGTGATGTGCGGGCCGGGGACGTCGTGTTGTTCTCGGATCCGGATCGGTACGGCTTCGACGCGCTGGTGATGGAGCGGGTCATCGGCGTGGGCGGCGACCGTGTGGCGTGCTGCGAGGGAAACGGGGCGGATGCGCGGGTCACGGTGGACGGGGAGCCGCTGGAGGAGCCGTATCTGAAGGGCGGGGAGGCCAGCGGGTTCGGCATGCCCTCCTACGACGTGCGGGTTCCCGAGGGGCGGCTGTTCCTGCTGGGTGACTACCGCGCCAACGCCCGTGATTCGCGGGCCTTTCTCGACGACCAGGGCGGGACGGTGCCGGTGTCCGCGGTCCGGGGGCGTGTGCTCGACGACTTCACCGTGCCGGCGGTCCTCGGGACGGCGATCATCTTGGGGGTGGTGCTGGTGCTGGTCGGGGTCGGTCTGGGGATCGCCGCCGTGGTCGTACGGCGGCGGGCGCGGGCGGCTGTTCCGCCCGCAGCGCCCTGGATGATGCAGGCTTGAGGGCATGCACCAGAGGGGTCTGCCGGAACGGTTTGTTCCGGCAGACCCCTCAAGGTGTGCGGGCGTCAGTGGTCCGTGTCGTGCGAGGCCGGTCCCCCGGGTGTCGCCTCGCGGTCGGCGCCCTTGGCGGCCTCGGCCTCGCTGTAGATGTCGGGTTCGAGGTAGATGACGCGGGCGATCGGGACGGCCTCGCGGATGCGGGCCTCGGCGGCGTCGATGGCGGAGGCGACCTCGGCGGCCGTGTCCTCGTGCCGGACGGCGATCTTGGCGGCGACCAGGAGCTCCTCGGGGCCGAGGTGCAGCGTGCGCATGTGGATGATGCGGGTGACCGTGTCGCCGTCGACGACGGCGGCCTCGATCTTCTGGACGTCCTCGACACCCGCGGCCTCGCCGAGCAGCAGCGACTTGGTCTCGATGGCCAGGACGACGGCGATCAGGACGAGCAGGACACCGATGCAGATGGTGCCGATGCCGTCCCAGACGCCGTCGCCGGTGATCAGGGCCAGGCCGACGCCGCCCAGCGCGAGGATCAGACCGACCAGCGCGCCCAGGTCCTCCAGGAGGACGACGGGCAGTTCGGGGGCCTTGGCGTGGCGGACGAACTCCTTCCAGGACTTCTTGCCCCGCAGGGCGTTGGACTCCTTGATGGCGGTCCGGAAGGAGAAGGCCTCGGCGATGATCGCGAAGACGAGGACGCCGACCGGCCAGTACCAGTGCTCGATCTCGTGCGGGTGCTTGATCTTCTCGTAGCCCTCGTAGAGGGCGAACATGCCGCCGACCGAGAACAGGATGATCGAGACGAGGAACGCGTAGATGTAGCGCTCGCGGCCGTAGCCGAAGGGGTGTTGCGGGGTCGCCTCGCGCTGGGCCTTCTTGCCGCCGACCAGCAGCAGGGCCTGGTTGCCGGAGTCGGCGAGCGAGTGCACGCCCTCGGCGAGCATCGACGACGAGCCGCTGAACGCGAACGCCACGAACTTCGATGCCGCGATCGCGAGGTTGGCGGCGAGTGCCGCCACGATCGCCTTGGTACCGCCTGACGCGCTCATGTGTCGCGTTGTCCCTTCGCCTTCGTAGGCCTTCGTAAGCCTTCGTAGCCTTCGTGCGTACGCCGTCCAAGGCGTCGCCGAGGGGAGCGCGCGGCCCCCGATCGGCTTTGCCCGTCCTTTGCCGGTGGGCCATTGTTGCAGCCCGGTACGACAACGGCGCGCCGGGTCGTCGGATGCCCTCGGTCAGGCGACGACCGTGGCCCGGAAGACCGTACCGGCCCCGGACACTTCGGCCTTTTCGCCCGCCGGTACGAAGACGGATTCGCCGGGCGTCAGCTCGTGTTCCCCGGCGCGGACGGCACCGGCCGTGCAGAGCAGGATCTGCGGGGTCGCGCGCGTGAGGTCGTGCGCGACGGTCCCCTCCGGGAGGACGTACCGGGACAGACGGAACTCGTCGATCGGGGTCTCGTAGACCTCCTCGCCGTCCGGGGCCGCCTCCGGGCGCAGCACACCCGGGTCGCCCGCCTCGAAGCGGACGATGCGCAGGAGTTCGGGGACGTCGACGTGCTTGGGGGTCAGGCCGCAGCGCAGCACGTTGTCGGAGTTGGCCATGATCTCGACGCCGAGGCCGTTGAGGTAGGCGTGCGGGATGCCGGCGCCGAGGAACAGGGCCTCGCCGGGCTGCAGGCGTACGTGGTTGAGCAGCATCGCGGCGATGACGCCGGGGTCGCCCGGGTAGTGGTGGGCGATGTCGGCGTACGGGGCGTAGTCGCCGCCTAGGCGGGAGCAGGCGGCCGCGGCCTCGGCGACGGTGTGGGCCATCTCGTCCGGGTCGGCGGTGAGGATCGCGGTGAGCACCTCGCGCAGGGCCGCATCCTCGGGATGGGCGTGCAGCAGATCGACGTACGGCTTGAGGGAGTCGACGCCGAGGCCGTCGAGCAGGTCGGCGGCCCGGACGGGGTCGCGGAAGCCGCACAGGCCGTCGAACTCGGTGAGCGCGCAGATCAGTTCGGGCTTGTGGTTGGCGTCCTTGTAGTTGCGGTGGCCGGCGTCGACCGGGATGTTGCGGCGCTCTTCGTCCTCGTAACCCTCCTTGGCCTGCTCCAGGTTGGGGTGCACCTGGAGGGAGAGCGGGGCGCCGGCGGCGAGGATCTTGAGCAGGAACGGCAGGCGGGGGCCGAACTTCGCGACGGCCGTGGCGCCCAGTTCGCGCTCCGGGTCGGCCTCGATGACCTCGACGAGCGTGCCGCGCCCGGTGCGCGAGGGTGCGCCCGGGTGCGCGCCCATCCACATCTCCGCCTGCGGTTCGCCGGTCGGCTCGACGCCGAGGAGCTTCGGGATCGCGGTGGTGGAGCCCCAGGCGTAGGGGCGGATGGTGTTGTCGAGGCGGTCCATGCGGTTGTCTGCCTGCTCTCTGTGCGTGCGGCGCGGTCTCGTTGTGCGGGACGTGAGTTCGCCTTGCGTACGACTGCCGGTTCCACGGGCGTACGGCCGTCAGGGCGTCCCGGGACAGATCAGGCTCTCGAGGCGAGCGCGAGGTAAACGGCGGCGAAATCCGTGATGGCGATCAGCTCCGCGAGCGTCTCGAGTTCGTCGCCGGGCTCCGGCTCCAGTTCGCTGATGGGTGTGTCGTGGCTGAGGGCCAGGTCGCGGGCGGACGGCGCGGCGGTGAGGCCGCCGATCGGGCGGTCGCGCAGCAGCAGCACGCGCGCGTGCAGGGCCGGTGGCTCCTCCACGCGGTCGCGGAAGAAGTCGTCGGGGTCGGCGCTCGCCGCGAGGCGGCCGGCGAGGAGGGCGCTGTGGGAGGCGAGGGCCTCGGGCAGTTCGGCGACGAGGGCGGGGTGGCCGGAGAGTTCGGCGAGCGCGGCGGCGAAACGGCGGCCGGCCGGGCCGGCGGAGACGCCCTCGGTCCAGATCAGCGGGAGCGCGTCGGCGAGTTCGGCGGCCAGGGTCTTGGCGGGGTTGCTGTACGTCGCGATGGCGGGGCCGCAGCGTTCGGCGATGTGGTCGAGGCGGTCGGCGACCTTCTCGACGGCGTCGGGCGGGGCGGTGAGCAGGCCGGTGCGGTCGAGGAGCGCGAGGAGTGGGGTGAGCAGCGCCCACAGGACGCCGGGGGCGGAGGCGGTGAGGGGTTCGTCGTGCTCGTACGGCGCGGTCGCCATCGGTACGAACAGGCCGTGGTTGCCGTGCACCGCCGCGGTGAGCGGGGTGTGGGCGGGGGCCACGGCGACCACCGTGCAGCCGCGGCGGTACGCCTGTTCGGCGAGCAGTGACAGACCGGGTTCGGTGCCGTCGGGCGTGGCGATCAGCAGCAGGTCCACGGAGCCGGCCCAGCCGGGCAGCTCCCAGCGCAGGGCGCCGGCGGCGGGGGCGACGCCTGACGGGGCCAGTCGGGTGACGGGGCTGGTGGCGCCGGCGAGGGTGCCGAGGAGGTCGGCGACGCAGATGGCGGCGGTGCCGGGGCCGGCGATCAGGATGGCGCGGGGGCGGCCGTCCGGCTTCAGGTCGTTGACACCGGCCTCGGTGGCGTGGCGGGCGGCGGTGCGGACGCGGGCGCCGGCTTCGGCCGCGCCTCGGAGCAGGGCACGGCGGTCGGCCTCGGCGAGCGCGTCCGGCGTGTCGAGCAGCGATTCGTCGAGCATGGGCGGCAGCCTCCGATCGCCGGGGCGTGGGTGTGGATTTGTTGTGCGGTTCGCGGCTGTTGTCGTGTTGTGCGGTTGGGCGGGCCCTGGCCGGGGTCGGCTTGCGGCCGTGGTTGTGGCCGTGGTTGTGGCTTTGTTACGCCGGGCGGCGGGCCTCGTCCACGAGCAGTACGGGGATGCCGTCGCGGACCGGGTACGCCAGGCCGCAGTCCTGGCCGGTGCAGATCAGCTCGGTGTCCTGCTCCTTGAGGGGGGCGTGGCAGGCCGGGCAGGCGAGGATCTCCAGGAGGCCGGCTTCCAGCGGCATGGCGGGTCCCTTCCGGGGGTGGGGGCGGGTGGTGCGTGCGTGTGCGGATGTGCCTGGTCAGGGTACCGCCGGTGGGGGCGGGGTGCCGGGGTTGGGCGGGGGTGGGGTTGACCGGGTGGGGTCGCCCCCGCCGCCCCTACCCGTCCCGTCCTCCAGGGGCTCTGCCCCTTCGACCCCGTGGCCTTCTGGGGGCTGCGCCCCCAGACCCCCGCTGTCGGCCCTGAACGGGCCTCGTCCTCAAACGCCGGACGGGCTGAGATTGCCTGGACCGGCGATGACAGTGACCGGGCCCGGGACAGTGACTGGGCCCGGTCTCACCCTCTGATGATCGCCAACGCCTCGTCCCGTACCTTCGCCATCGTCGTCTCGTCCCTGGCCTCAGCGTTCAGGCGCAGCAGGGGCTCCGTGTTGGACGGGCGGACGTTGAACCACCAGTCGGCGGCCGTCACCGTCAGGCCGTCGAGTTCGTCGAGTTCCACGCCCTCCTGGCCCTCGTACGCGGCCTTGATCGCGGCGAGCCGGCCGGACTGGTCGGCGACGGTGGAGTTGATCTCGCCGGAGCCCGCGTAGCGGTCGTACTGGGCGACCAGGCCCGAGAGGGGGCCGTCCTGGCCGCCGAGGGCGGCGAGGACGTGGAGGGCGGCCAGCATGCCCGTGTCGGCGTTCCAGAAGTCCTTGAAGTAGTAGTGGGCGGAGTGCTCGCCGCCGAAGATCGCGCCGGTCTTCGCCATCTCGGCCTTGATGAAGGAGTGGCCGACGCGGGTGCGGACCGGGGTGCCGCCGTTCTCCTTGACGACCTCGGGGACCGACCAGGACGTGATCAGGTTGTGGATGACCGTGCCCTTGCCGCCGTGCTTGGCGAGTTCCCGGGAGGCGACCAGGGCGGTGATGGCGGACGGGGAGACCGGGGCGCCGTGCTCGTCGACGACGAAGCAGCGGTCGGCGTCGCCGTCGAAGGCGATCCCGAGGTCGGCGGACTCCTCACGGACCCGCTTCTGCAGGTCGACGATGTTCGCCGGGTCCAGCGGGTTCGCCTCGTGGTTCGGGAAGGTGCCGTCCAGCTCGAAGTACATCGGGACGACCTCCAGCGGGAGGCCGCCGAACACGGTCGGCACCGTGTGGCCGCCCATGCCGTTGCCCGCGTCGACGACGACCTTCAGGGGGCGGATGGAGGTCAGGTCGACGAGGGAGCGGAGGTGGGCCGCGTAGTCCGCCAATGTGTCGCGCTGTGTGATCGTGCCCGCCTGCGCGGCCGGTGCCGGGGCGCCCGACTCGGTCCAGCCCTCGACGAGTTCGCGGATCTCGGCGAGGCCGGTGTCCTGGCCGACCGGGGCGGCGCCCATGCGGCACATCTTGATGCCGTTGTACTGGGCCGGGTTGTGCGAGGCCGTGAACATGGCGCCGGGCAGGTTCAGCGCACCCGAGGCGTAGTAGAGCTGGTCGGTGGAGCACAGGCCGATCTCGGTGACGTCGACGCCCCGGGCCGCGGCTCCGCGCGCGAAGGCGCGGGACAGACCGGGCGACGAGGGGCGCATGTCATGCCCGATGACGATCGCGCTCGCGCCGGTCACCTGGACGAAGGCTGCGCCGAAGAGCTCGGCCAGTGACTCGTCCCACTGGTCCGGGACGACCCCGCGCACGTCGTACGCCTTCACGAGCTGTGACAGATCAGCAGCCACGGCCAACCTCCTGAAAGTCCTGTCGGTCACCCCAAACTACCCGCCCGGACTGACAGTGCGCTGGGTGCCCACTGAGTGGACCCCGAGCCGTAACCTCAAGGTCAGCGCGGGCGTCAGGGCAGCATCCAGCCGAGCACCGGTGAACTCTGCCCGACCACGATCAGACACATCACCAGCAGCAGCCCCAGACTCCACGGCAGCACCCGCCGCAGCAGGTCCCCTTCCCGGCCCGCGAGCCCCACCGCCGCGCAGGCGATGGTGAGGTTCTGCGGCGAGATCATCTTGCCGAGCACACCACCTGAACTGTTGGCGGCGGCCAGGAGTTCCGGCGACAGCCCCGACTCCCGCGCCGCCGTCACCTGCAACGCGCCGAACAGGGCGTTGGCGGAGGTGTCCGAGCCGGAGACGGCCACCCCGAACCAGCCCAGCACGGGCGACAGGAAGGCGAGCCCGGCGCCTGCAGCCGCCACGAAGTGGCCGATGGTGGCGGCCTGTCCGGAGAGGTTCATGACGTACGCCAGCGCCAGCACGGACGTCACGGTCAGGATCGCGAACCGCAGCTCGTGCACGGTGGCGGCCCACTCCCTGACCGCCACGCGCGCGTGCACGCCCAGAACCACCGCGGTGCACACCCCGGCGAGCAGCACGAGCGTGCCGCCCGTGGACACGATCGGCAGGCTGAAGACGTTGCCGCTGACCGGATCCCCGTCCGGGTTCGCGACGTTCAGGAAGGGCCAGTCGAAGGTCCGGGTCGCCTCGGCCAGCCAGTCCTTGACGGCCGGGACCTGGGCGACGGAGAAGATCACGACGATCAACGCGTACGGCGCGTAGGCCCGCACGACTTCGCCGCGCGGGTCGTCCTCGTCCAACTCCTCGCTCCGCGCCCCGGTCAGCACGGACGTGCGTACGGCCTCGGTGGCGGGCACGCGCGCGTGCGGCACGGCGACCAGCGCACCCGCACCGGCCAAGGCGGCGCCGATGTCGGCGAGTTGCGCGGAGACGTAGTTGGAGGCGGCGAACTGGGCGACGGCGAAGGCGACTCCGCACACCACGGCGGGCACCCAGGTCTCCCGCAGCCCGCGTCGCCCGTCCACGAGCCCGACCAGCACGAGCGGCACGACCAGGGCCAGCAGAGGCGTCTGACGCCCCACCACGGAGGCCACGTCGTCCAGCGGCAGGCCGGTGACCTGAGCGAGCGTCACCACGGGCGTACCCATCGCGCCGAAGGCGACGGGCGCCGTATTGGCGACCAGGGCGACGACGGCCGCGCGCACCGGCTCGAAGCCGAGCGCCACCAGCATGACCGAGCAGATCGCGACGGGCGCCCCGAAGCCGGCGAGGGCCTCCAGCAGGGCCCCGAAGCAGAAGGCGACGACGAGGGCCTGGATGCGCGGATCGTCGGACAGCCGCCCGAACGACCGCCGGAGGATGTCGAAGTGCCGTGTCCGGACGGTCATCCGGTACACCCACAGGGCGTTGACGACGATCCACAGGATGGGGAAGAGCCCGAAGACGGCTCCCTGGGCGGCGCCGGAGAGCGTCTGCCCGAGCGGCATGCCGTAGGCGAGCCAGGCGACCAGTACGGCCGCCAGAAGCCCCGTGAGCCCCGCCAGGTGCGCCTTCAGCCGGACGCCGCCGAGCAGGACGAGCACGATCACCAGCGGCAGGGCCGCCACCAGGGCGGACAGTCCCAGTGAGCCGGCTAAGGGCTCCAGTTCCTGGACGTACACGGGCGACTCCCCGGATTCCGCCATGCGGAAAGCGATTTCTCGTTCCGACATACGGAATGGTCGTGTCCGCGACAAGGGCACGTCAATGGCCGTGCATCACTCAACGAAACGAACACACGACGCGCAGGAAAAAGTCAGCTGTCGGGCGACCGGAGCACGCGCAGATGCCCACGCCGTGCGACCTCCATCGGGTCGGCCCCACGACCCCCGCCCCCGCCGGCCTCGGCCGCGCGCTCCTGCGGACGGGCGGCCTCGCGCACGGCGTTGGCGAGCGCTTCCAGGTCATCGCCGCTGGGACGGGCAGGTGCCGAGCCGTCGAGCAGCCGCACGACCTCCCACCCGCGGGGGGCGGTGAGACGCTCGGAGTGCTCGGCGCACAGGTCGTAGCAGTGGGGTTCGGCGTAGGTGGCGAGCGGGCCGAGGACCGCGGTCGAGTCGGCGTAGACGTACGTCAGCGTCGCGACGGCGGGACGACCGCAAGCGGTGCGCGAACAGCGACGTACAGGGCTCACGACGTTGGACGGTACCGCACTCTTGAGCGGGCCGCGACGACTCTCCCCCAGGTCACCCCACCGTGTCGTGTTGTGAACCACCCCACAGGCCCCTTTCGCCCCACCCTTCTGACCTGCCCGGAAGCCTCCCTCCGAGATCCCGAACACTGACAGAACCGGTCACCAATCATCACAAAACCCGTCAATTACCTCGACATCGACGGTCCCGGAGAGATACGGAATCGAGCCCAAGCTTGGCTGGAATGGTCATCTGCCGACATGCGGTACGGACGGGAGATCATCGGCCGTGAGGACTACGCTTCGTCAGTGATGGACACCCCTGTACCGCCCCGCGCCGCCGGCCCCGGGCCCCGCCGCCGTGATCGCCACGGACGGGGCATGCGCGGCCCGATCGCACCACCCCAGGTCCCGCTCGCCGCCAGCCGCGCCGACATCTTCGCCGACCTGGTCCAGGACTCGGTGGAACGCCTCGAACGCCGCTGGCCACAGCTGACCGACATCGATTTCCTGGTCCTGGAAGTACCCCGCCTGGACGGCCCCGGCCGCTCCTGGAACGACGAGGCGGTCCCCCTGGGCGGCACGATCCCCGCCCGCGAGGGGCGACCCGCGCGGGTGGTCGTCTACCGCCGCCCGGTGGAGATCCGCACCAAGGGCCGCGACGAGCGGGCGGCGCTGGTCCACGAGGTGGTCGTGGAGCAGGTCGCCGAGCTGCTGGGCCTCACGCCGGAGACTGTGGACCCGCGCTACGGGGAGGACTGACAGGCACTCGGCGCCGGGGCTGGGCGGGGGTGGGTCGCGCAGCCCCGGCGCCGACGGGGTGCCGCCCGCGCACCCCCACCCAGCAGCACTACTTCTGCAACACCGACAGATCCTCATCCGCCTCGGGCACAGCCACCATGCCCCGATCGTCCGGCAACGTCTGCACCGTGAACCCGGACACCCCGTCCTGCGTCACCGCCAGCGTCCGGGACGCGTACACCGGCCCGCCCGACACCGTCTCCACCGTCAGCGCGTACGTGCCCTTCAGACCGCTCGGCACCGGCACCTCGACATCCTCGGTGGTGCCGGACTTGATCGTGTACGTCTTCGACGCCGCCGTACCGCCCTCGCTCCCCGCCGACGCCGTCACCTTGACCTCCGCCGCACGGAACGGCGCCGTCACGGACAGCGTCGTGCCCTTCTCCCGGTTGTCCGCCACCGTCGCGCGCGCGCCGACAGCCCGAGCAGCGGGAATGAACGCCGTCTCCTGCTTGGCGCCCTTCCCCCGCACCACCCGCAACGCCGCGACCACCGGCACGGACTGATCCGTGGGCGTCAGCACGAACGACCCGGCCTCACCCTGCATCACGTCCCCGAGATCCACCGCACTCGTCATCCCGGCCTTGACGTGCAACGTCTCATTCCCGGCAGGCGTGATCAGCCCGGACGGCGAAGCGAGCCGCACCTTCAGATCCGCATCCGACTCCCCCGGCGCGAACGCGACCAGCCGCACAGACGTGGCGTCCTTCGGCACACCGGGCAGCACCAGGCTCCCCGCGGGATCGGCCGACGCCGCCAGCCAGTCGCCGCCCAGCTTGTCGTCCAGCGCCTGCACCGACGCACCCACCCGACCGCTGCGCACACTCACATGCACGGTCACGTTGTCCTGCTTCTCACCGGTGAGCGTGGACAGGAGTATCGGCTCTCCGGAGTGCGGCTGAACCGTGATCCCCTCCCCCACCGTGGTCTCCAGTGCTCCGTCCTTGCCGTACAGCTCGATGTCCACGACGGCCGCCGAGTCATCAGGATTCGTCAGGTGCACGTAGTCGGTCCGATCGGCAGCCGTACTGGCCCCCGGGAACCAGAACTCCGTGTCCGGCGTGGTGCAGTTGACCCCCTGGAGCCCACGCCCCGTGCCCGCCGCGACCTCGGTCGTCTCCTGCACGGCCCACCCGGGCGCGAACTTCCCGTCGGCGGTCCCGATCAGCGCCGGCGAGTCGGCCCCGGAGGCGTCCCCGGTGGCCGGCGTCCCCGGCTCCTTCACCTCCACAACAGGCTTCCCGGCCTTACCGCCCTTCCCGGCCTTGCCCCCCTTGCCCTCCCCGGGCAGCAGCACCGCCTTCCCGTCACTCCCCGTCCCCTTGGTGACCGGCGTGAACGAGGTGTACGTCGTCTCGGCGAGGTCCGAGATGCTCGGCGCCGGACACACCAGACTCGAACGCTCCACCGGCAACTCCGTGGCCACCTTCGCGGTGTCCGCACCGGACGCGTCCGGCGAGGTCAGCGTCGCGAGCCCGGTGATGACGGCGAGGGCGCCGGCGCCGGCGATCAGGGACAGGGTGGTGCGGTTCACTGCTGGCTCCCGTCGGAACGCTCACTGCCGTGCGGATGCTGCTGCGCCGGGTCGTACGTGCCGTCGTAACCCTGGTCGTAACCCTGCTGGTACGTCTGGTCGTACGAGGAGTCGTACGCCCCCGGTGCCCCCGGCGCCCCCGCCTGTGACTGCCCGCCGTACGCGTACGGGTCGTACTGCCCGCCCTGATACGGATCCGCCTGATACGCCTGGTCGTAGGCGGCGCTGACCGGATACTGCCGGCCACCCTGGTACTGCTCGCCCCCGCCGTAACCCCCGTAGTCGGCCCCTGTGTAGCCGGGCGTGTCCCACTCTCCATAGGGCGTCTGCTGGGGAATCCCGGCGGACGGCGCCTGCGAAGGAGGAGGCGGGAAGTCCCCGCCCTGACCGCCCTGACCGCCCTCTTCGGGCTCGGACTCGGGCTCGGCCTCGGCCTGAGCGCGCAGCCGGCGGGCCCGCCGCCCGTCGCCCGCCATGGCCTCGGCCGGCACGAGCTCCTCCTCGGGCAGGTCGTCGTCGACGTCGCGCCGGCGCCCCGGCAGCGCCATCACGACGAGCACGAGCGCGAGGAAGCCCTGCGTCCACAGCCAGGCGGTGTGCCCGATCGGGTCGTCGTGGGTGACGTCCAATCTGCCGCCCTCGGCGGGCAGTTCGAAGCCCTGCGCCCAGCCGTCGACGGTGGTCGGGGTGAGCGCCTTGCCGTCCAGGGTCGCCGTCCACCCGTCGTCGGCACTGTCGGCGAGCCGCAGCACCCGCCCGTCGGAGCCGGCCGGGATCGTGGTGTGGATCTCCACGGGCCCGGCGGCGACCGGCTGGGGCTCGCCGGCATCGGCATCGGCATCGCCCCCGGCGACGATGGCCGCCCGCGAGACCTCCCGGTCGAGCCGCCACAGCGCACTGCCGTTCTGCTCGCTCAGCCGCGACAGCCCGGGCGTGGCGTCCAGGACGCGCGCGACCTCGCGCGGCGCACCCTTGTGGATGAGGACGTAACGCACCGCGAACGCGTCGAGCTGGTCCGCCTGGTCGGCGCCGGAGCCGGCGACGAGGTTGGCGACGATCTTGTCGAGCCTGGCGTTCTCCCCGTCGGCCACGGCGAGTTCACCGTCGCCCATCCGCACCCCGGAGCCACGGACCAGCATGTAGCGGACGTGGGCCGAGGAGTCGCTGTCGAGGACGAGGGTGCGGGCCTGGTCGCGGGTGCCGCTCTCCTCGGCGACGAACGCGGGCACCTGCACGGGGTCGCGGCGCTCCAGCGGCCCGTCGGCGCCGCGGATCATCCAGCCGGCGGCGACCAGCAGCGGGCCCGCGGCGGCGGAGAAGGCGATCAGCGCGGCGACCGGCTGGCGCCAGCCGAAGCTCTGCTCGGCGACCCTCGAGCGTGCCCCGTCGGCGCCGAGCAGGGCGGCGGCCAGGAGGGCGATGCCGTAGACGAGGGTCGCGGGGCCGGCCCAGGCGGAGCTGTTGGACAGGACGGCGAAGACGAAGCCCAGCAGGGCGACCGCCCAGGCCGTGCGGATGCCCGACTGACGCTCGGAGCGCAGCAGGGCGGCGAGCGCGGCCAGCACGACGCCGATGAGCATCAGTCCGCTGACGGTGCCGGGCCCGCCGGGGCTGGCGCCGAGCAGGTCCAGGGCGGACGCGGTCGAGGCGCCGTACTCCAGGCCGGCCTCCCGGAAGAAGCCGAAGGGCAGCAGGGACAGCGACCAGGGCGCGAGGACCAGCAGGGGCGCGCCGAGCTGGGCCAGGAAGCGCAGGCCGTACGCGGTGATGTCGGTGCGCCGCACCACGAGCAGCCCGATGCCGAGGATCAGCGCGATCGGCCACACGATCGGCGTGAAGGCCGTGACGATCGTCAGCAGCAGGGCGTACGCCCAGGTCGCGCGCCAGCTACCCCGCACGCCCGCGCTGTTCGCCAGGCCGCTGGCGGCAATGCCCGCGCGCGCGATGAGCGGCAGCAGGACGGCGAGTACGGCGGTGCCGATGCGGCCGCCGGCGAGGGCACCGGTGGCGGCGGGCAGGAAGGCGTAGACGACGGCGGCCCACGCGCGCAGCAGGCGCGACTCCACGAGCGGGCGGGAGGCGAAGTAGGCGGTGAATCCGGCCAGCGGTACCGAGCAGACCAGCAGGACGGTGACCGCGAGCCCGGTCGAGCCGAGCAGTACGCCGGCGAGCATCGCCACGATCGCGAGGTACGGCGGCGCGGACGAGGTGCCGCCGGCGCCCACCGGGTGCCAGACATCCAGGTAGCGGGACCACAGCTCGCCGGCTTCGGCGGGGGCGGGCAGCAGCGCGCCGCCCGCGAGGGCGCCGCCGCCGAGGAGCTGGCGGCACGCGATCAGCGCGACGAACAGCAGCCCCAGGAAGAGCATCGGGCCGGGGTTGCGGGCGATGCGCTTCAGACGCGCGAACTGTTCTATCTCCAGGAAGTCGGCGTCGTCGCCGCCGGGTCCGGACTCGACCGCGCCGCCGTGCCGTCCCGCGCCGGCGGCGGCCTCGGGGTCGGAGCGGCCGACGAGGTTGCTCGCGACCTGTTCGACGGTGGCCCGCACGGTCGCGCCGGGCGGCGGGAACAGCGCCCGCAGTTCCCCCTTGTCGATGACGGGGCGCCCGCGCCTGCGCCGCCCGGCGATGATCCGCTCCGGGCGCAGCAGGGTGCCCATGAGGCCGCGGATCTCGTCGAGGGCCTGGCCGGGGACCTTGCCCACGAGGTAGGCGAGTGTCCGCAGGACGGTGCCGAGCACGAGGCGCAGCAGCACCCAGGGCAGCGCGGCGGTACGGGTGTTGACGAGCAGGGTGTAGACGGCGCCGGCCTTGTCGACCTTGTGCGGGGAGGCGGCGGTGCGGCCCACGCAGTCGACGGTGCGGCGCTCGCGGGAGGACGCCTCGGCGTGTCGTACGACGGCCTCGGGGGCGACGAGGACGCGGTGGCCGGCGGCCGTGGCGCGCCAGCACAGGTCGACGTCGTCCCGCATCAGGGGCAGTCGCCGGTCGAAGCCGCCGAGTTCTTCGAAGACGTCGCGCCGGATCAGCATGCCGGCGGTGGACACGGACAGCACGGACCGCACGTGGTCGTGCTGGCCCTGGTCCTGTTCGCGGCGGTCGAGGCCGGTCCAGCGGCGGCCGGAGTTGGCGATGGTGACGCCGACCTCGAGGAGCTGGCGGCGGTCGTACCAGCCGCGCAGCTTGGGGCCCACGACGGCCACGTCGTCGCGGCCCAGCTCCAGCTCGTTGTCCACGACGCGCAGCAGCTGGGCCAGGGCGTCGGGGTCGGGGGCGCAGTCGTCGTGCAGCAGCCACAGCCATTGGACCGGCTCCCCGTGGGGGAGTTCGGGCATGTCGTAGGCGTCGTCGCGCCACGTGCGCGTGACCGGGTCCCAGCCGCTGGGCCGCTTCAGATACGTCAGCTCGTCCGGGGTGAGGACGGGGGCGGTGCGGTTGGCCTCCTCGACGGCCTGGCCGAATCCGGTGCGCCGGGCGAGGTGCAGGACCCGGTCGGCGCCGAGGGCGTCGGTGACCAGTTGCGCGGAGTGGTCCGCGCTGCCGGTGTCGGCGGCGACGGCGAACTGGACGGGGCGCTCCTGGCCGAGCAGCCCGGCGAGCACGTCGGGCAGCCAGCGGGCGCCGTCGTGGGAGACGAGCACCGCCGTCACCACATGACGTGGGAACTCGGGCGGGCGGGTCGGGTCAAACACTGCTGTGGCAGCGAAGTGGTCGTGGGCTGCCGTGTGGCTGTGCACGGACATCGAGGTACGGGCCCCGGTTCGATGGACTGCGGTGGACGCCTGTGCCCCGAGGGGGCAGCGGGGCGTCTCGGACGAGCGACCACACTATCGGCTGGGCATCACGGCGGCCCGCCGCCTGTGGATAACCCACCTGCGACGGGCCGTTCGAGACCTGTTCGAGACGTATGTACGTGCGCATTGCTCGGGTGCCGACCGCGGCGCCCGGCGCTGCGGTCAGACGGCCGCCTTCTTCAGCCGGCGGCGCTCGCGTTCGGACAGGCCGCCCCAGATGCCGAAGCGCTCGTCGTTGGCGAGGGCGTATTCGAGGCACTCGGAGCGGACCTCACAGGCGAGGCAGACCTTCTTGGCCTCGCGGGTGGAGCCGCCCTTCTCGGGGAAGAAGGACTCGGGGTCGGTCTGGGCGCACAGCGCGCGCTCCTGCCAGCCGAGTTCCTCGTCCGCGTCGTCGACCAGCAGTTGCTGCACCAGCTCGGTCATGTGCGCCCCTCGTCTGTCTTTCGCGTCCCCGTGATGTAGCCGTTACCGATTTCGGCTGAACGACACGAGTGAAATTACAAGTGTGCTGCTCCGGGCGAGTCAAGCCGAGATCTGCTATTGAGCCCCTTATTCACTCTGCGGAACCAAGGCCTAGCGGAAAGTGTTCAAATCGGCCTAAACCTTGACAAGCAGACGAGACCCAGGAGGGGCGCCACCCCCGCGCAGAGCCTGTACGGACAAGGACGCCCAGAAGTTCGATCTCGTTGCACACACGCGCGGATGCGAACCGGATCACAGTCGGATCACAGGATCACAACGACGCTCGTGCGCCCGGTTGTGCGCCATGTGTCCCGCCTGCCCCATGAACAAACCTTTCGCCATAGAGATGAACCGGATGAGGTGAAACACGTCCCACAAGGCGGGCGCCGAGTTGACAGTCAAGGTGCGAACCGATGTCCTTGTGGGCATGCTCGCGAACTCGGCACTCACCTCGACCCGCACCGCCGGGTCCCACGGTGCTGCCCGCGCTCGCTGTAGCTGTTGCTGTCCCGGCTGTTGAGCCCCACCCGCTCCAGCCAGGCCGAGTCGCCCGTCTCCTCGGCTTCAGTTCCCTCTGACCTTCTTTCACTGAGGAACCACCCCACCCATGAACAGCGACAGCGACCTGCAGATCGCCGGCGACATCCTCGAAGTCCCCCACCTCCTCCAGACACCGCGCGAGCACCCGGCCACCGTCGCCGAGTTCGCCGGCCTGGCCCGCGCCATCGCCGCCGACCGCTCCCAGTGGGAGCACCTCGTCCAGTACGACGCCACCACCCGCTGGTACCACCGGCTGCGCACCGGGCCCGGCTACGAGGTGTGGCTGCTGTCCTGGGTCCCCGGCCAGGGCAGCGGACTGCACGACCACGGCCCCTCCTCCGGCGTGCTGACCGTCCTGGACGGCACGCTGACCGAGCACACCGAGCGCGGCATGCGCGCGTTGGCGGCGGGCGCTCAGCGGGTGTTCGCGCCGGGGTACGCCCACGAAGTCGTCAACGACGCGCTGGAGCCCGCGGTGAGTCTGCACGTGTACTACCCGGGCCTGACACAGATGCCGATGCACACGGCCTCGGCGTGCGAGGCGCACACGCAACCGCGTCCGGTGACTGCCTGACCCGTTGTCGTATCCGCCTGCAAGACTTACTCCCATGCGCATTGTGGTTCTGGCAGGCGGCATCGGCGGTGCCCGGTTCCTGCGTGGTCTGAAGCGGGCCGTGCCGGACGCGGACATCACGGTCATCGGCAACACCGGGGACGACATCCACCTCTTCGGGCTGAAGGTCTGCCCGGACCTCGACACGGTGATGTACACGCTGGGCGGCGGCATCAACGAGGAGCAGGGCTGGGGCCGGGCCGAGGAGACCTTCCACCTCAAGGAGGAACTCGCGGCGTACGGCGTGGGACCGGAGTGGTTCGGGCTCGGCGACCGGGACTTCGCCACGCACATCGTGCGGACGCAGATGATCGGCGCCGGCTATCCGCTCAGCGCGGTGACGGAGGCGCTGTGCGACCGCTGGAAGCCTGGCGTCCGCCTGATCCCCATGACGGACGACCGTGTGGAGACCCATGTCGCGGTCGAGGTGGACGGCGAGCGCAGGGCCGTGCACTTCCAGGAGTACTGGGTACGGCTGCGGGCCTCGGTGCCGGCGGAGGCGATCGTGCCGGTCGGGGCCGAGCAGGCGAAGCCGGCGCCGGGTGTCCTGGAGGCGATCTCCGAGGCGGACGTCATCCTCTTCCCGCCGTCCAACCCGGTCGTCTCGGTCGGCACGATCCTCGCCGTGCCCGGCATCCGCGAGGCGATCGCCGACGCGGGCGTGCCGGTCGTGGGCCTGTCCCCCATCGTCGGGGACGCGCCCGTGCGCGGGATGGCCGACAAGGTGCTCGCGGCGGTCGGCGTGGAGTCGACGGCCGCGGCGGTCGCCGAGCACTACGGCTCCGGGCTCCTCGACGGCTGGCTCGTGGACACCGTGGACGCGGGCACCGTGGAGCGCGTCGAGGCGGCCGGGATCCGCTGCCGGGCCGTACCGCTGATGATGACCGACATCGACGCCGCCGCGCAGATGGCCCGCGAGGCGCTGGCGCTGGCGAAGGAGGTGCGGGGAGTTTGAGCGAGATCCGTGCCGACGGCTACCGGGTCTGGGCCGTCTCCGGGATGCCCGAGGTCCGGCAGGGCGACGACCTCGCCAAACTGATCGCCGCCGCCGAACCCGCTCTCGCCGACGGGGACGTGCTCCTGGTCACCTCGAAGATCGTCTCCAAGGCGGAGGGGCGGATCGTCGAGGCGACGGACCGGGAGGCCGCGATCGACGCGGAGACGGTACGGGTCGTGGCGCGCCGCGGCGCCCTGCGCATCGTCGAGAACCGGCAGGGCCTGGTGATGGCCGCCGCCGGGGTCGACGCCTCCAACACCCCCGCCGGGACCGTGCTGTTGCTGCCCGAGGACCCGGACGCGTCCGCGCGGGCGATCCGCGACGGCCTGCGCGACGCCCTCGGCGTCGAGGTCGGCGTCGTCGTCACCGACACCTTCGGACGCCCTTGGCGCTCCGGGCTCACCGATGTCGCGATCGGCGCCGCCGGTGTCCGCGTACTGGATGATCTGCGCGGGGGCACGGACGCGTACGGCAATCCGCTCAGCGCGACCGTCGTGGCGACGGCGGACGAACTCGCCGCCGCCGGAGACCTGGTCAAGGGCAAGGCCACCGGGCTGCCCGTCGCCGTCGTGCGCGGCCTGGCGCACACGGTGACCGAGGACCACGGGGAGGGGGCGCGGACGTTGGTGCGCGGCGCGCGTGACGACATGTTCCGGCTGGGCACGTCGGAGGCGGTACGGGAGGCGGTGACCCAGCGCCGTACGGTCCGGGCGTTCACGGACGAGCCCGTCGACTCCGGGGCCGTACGAAGAGCGGTCGCGGCGGCGGTCACGGCGCCGGCGCCGCACCACACGACGCCGTGGCGGTTCGTGCTGCTGGAATCGGCGCAGTCGCGGACGCGGCTGCTCGACGCGATGCGCGAGGCCTGGATCGCCGATCTGCGCCGGGACGGCAAGAGCGAGGAGTCGATCGCGAGGCGGGTGCGGCGCGGGGATGTGCTGCGCCACGCGCCGTACCTCGTGGTGCCCTGCCTGGTCATGGACGGCTCGCACACCTACGGCGATGCGCGGCGGGACGGGGCCGAGCGGGAGATGTTCGTCGTCGCCGCCGGGGCCGGGGTGCAGAACTTCCTGGTCGCGCTGGCCGGGGAGCGACTGGGCTCGGCGTGGGTGTCGTCGACGATGTTCTGCCGGGATGTGGTGCGCGAGGTACTCGGGCTGCCGCAGGACTGGGATCCGATGGGGGCGGTGGCGGTCGGTCATCCGGCTCAGCAGCCACGGCCGCGGCCGGAGCGGGATGCGGGGGCTTTCATCGAGATGCGCTGATCCGTGCCGTGCGGCGCCTACGCTCGTAGAGCACCACCTGCGGCGACATCCACCCCTGCGGGCGCGCTCGCCAGGTGCTTACGCTCGTAGCCTCCCAGCCCCCTAGGACTCAACCGTGGCAGGACGTTTCGCTCCGCGGCCCACGCGTACGACCGTGCGCGGTGGGCATGTCGCCGTGCCCGCGGGGATACCGCGGCAGGCCGCGGCGCCCGGGCGGGTGCGTACGTGGGTGCCGGAGGGGCCGCTCGATCTCGGGCTGGTGCTCGGGCCGCTGCGGCGTGGGCCGGGGGATCCGACGTTCCGGGCGATGCCGGACGGGTCGGTGTGGCGGGCCTGTCTCACGCCTGCCGGGCCGGGGACGCTGCGGGTCAGTGCGCGCGGGGCTGAGGTGCGGGGTGAGGCGTGGGGGCCGGGTTCCGAGTGGCTGCTGGAGCGGTTGCCCGAGCTGCTCGGGGCCGCCGACGATCCGTCCGTGTTCGTGCCTCGGCATCGGGTGGTGGCGATGGCTCGGCATCGGCGGCCGGGGCTCCGGCTGACGCGGACCGGGCTGGTGATGGAGTCGTTGATTCCGTCGGTGCTGGAGCAGAAGGTCACGACCGATGAGGCGTATCGGGCGTGGCGGTTGCTGGTACGGAAGTACGGCGAGCCGGCGCCGGGGCCCGCGCCGGGGCGGATGTGTGTGATGCCGGATGCGCGGACCTGGGCGCTGATTCCGTCCTGGGAGTGGCATCGGGCCGGGGTCGACAACAAGCGGGCGTCGACGATTCTGCGGGCGGTGCGGGTCGCTGCGCGGATGGAGGAGGCGGTGCGGATGCCTCCGGCTGAGGCGCAGGCTCGGTTGGAGGTCGTACCGGGGATCGGGCCGTGGACGTCTGCGGAGGTTGTGCAGCGTAGTCATGGGGCGGCGGATGCGGTGACGGTGGGGGATCTGCATCTGCCGGGGATTGTGGGGTTCGCGCTTGCGGGGGATCGGGATGCGGATGACTCCGTGATGCTGGAGTTGCTGGAGCCGTATGCGGGGCAGCGGCACCGGGCGGCTCGGTTGATTCTGTTGAGTGGGCGGGTGCCGGCGCGGCGGGCGCCGCGGATGCCTCGGGGGGATATCGGGCGGTTGTGACGTCCACCGAGGGCTGACCGGTCTCGCCGCGCTTACCGGTAGGCGCGGTGTGCAGCCCCGGACCGTGTACCGGCCGTCGACGATACGGCACGCGTGCCCCCGCCGGGCCGGCCATCCGCCGCCGCTCAGAGATCCGGCGAGAATCTCACCGCCCCGGCCGGTATCCGGGCATCGCACCACACCCGTGCCCCCTCCTTGAGCTCGTTGTCCGCGCCGATCACCGCGCCGTCGCCGATGACCGTGCCGGTGAGGATCGAGCGTTCGCCCACGCGGGCGCGGCTGCCGATCAGGGAGTCGGTGATGACGGCGCCGGGCTCGATCACGGCGCCGGGCAGGATCGTGCTGCCGAAGACCCGGGCGCCCTCGGCCACGAACGCGCCCTCTCCCACCACCGTGCCACCGGTCAGCTTGGCGTCCGGTGCCACCTGGGCCGTGGGGAGGATCAGGCGGTCGCCGCACCGGCCGGGCACCGCGGGGGACGGGGCCCGGCCCAGGACCAGGTCGGCCGAGCCCCGGACGAAGGCCGCCGGTGTGCCCAGGTCGAGCCAGTACGTCGAGTCGACCATGCCCTGCAGGTGCGCCCCGGCCGACAGGAGGTCCGGAAAGGTCTCGCGCTCCACCGACACGGGACGGCCCGCCGGGATCGTGTCGATGATCGAGCGGCGGAAGACGTACGCGCCCGCGTTGATCTGGTCGGTGACGATCTCCTCGGGAGTCTGCGGCTTCTCCAGGAACGCCGTCACCCGGCCCGTGTCGTCGGTGGGGACCAGGCCGTACGCCCTCGGGTCCGTCACCTTGGTGAGGTGGAGGGAGACGTCCGCGCCCGTCGTCTCGTGGGTGCGGACCAGCGCCCTGATGTCCAGCCCCGTCAGGATGTCGCCGTTGAAGATCAGCACCGGGTCGTCCGGCGCGGAGTGGAGACGCGATGCCACGTTGCGGATCGCGCCGCCCGTGCCGAGGGGCTCCTCCTCCGTGACGTACTCCAGATGGAGGCCCAGCGCCGACCCGTCGCCGAAGTACGGCTCGAAGACCTCGGCCAGGTACGACGTCGCGAGCACGATGTGCTCGACCCCCGCCGCTCTCGCTCTCGCCAACTGGTGCGTGAGGAACGGCACCCCGGCCGCCGGGACCATGGGCTTCGGCGTGTGCACGGTGAGCGGGCGCAGCCGAGTGCCCTTGCCGCCGACCAGGAGGATCGCTTCTGTCACCTGTCGTCTCTGCTTCCTGCCGGGACCGGCCGAACTGTCTTTCGGCCGGCCAGTTTATGCAGACCGTCGTCAACGTCCCTGGTAGCGGGCCGCCGCGGAGCGCGCCGAGCCGAGCTTGCGGTAGAGCTGCCATCCGGGGCACGCCGTGGAGTACCCGTCCCGATGGCCGGAGATCACGTTCAGTCGTACCTTCTTTCCCTTTCGGTAGAGATTGCCACCTCCGGACTTCAGGTATGTCTTTCCGCGCGGATTGGCACCGTGGAGCCCCAGCTTCCAGGCCGTGAGCCGGGCGATGGCCTTCACCGCCCTGCGGGTCGGCTTCTTGGTGTCGTAGCTGCCGAGAACGGCGATCCCCATGCTGTTGGAGTTGAAACCGAGTGTGTGGGCACCCATGACCGGCCGGGCCACTCCCCCCGCGCGCCCCTCGTAGATGTTTCCGCACTTGTCGACGACGAAGTTGTAGCCGATGTCGCGCCAGCGCATGCTCTTGACGTGGTAGCGGTAGATACCGCGAATGAGCGAGGGGGCCTGCTTGCACCGGTACTTTCCGGTCGCCGTGTGGTGCACGAAGGCCGCCTTCACCTTCTTCGTGTAGCCGAACCGCCGCTCCCGCCAGCTCTCGTTGGCGCCCCAGCCGCGCCGTGTGACGATGCGCGGCCGCGGCCCGATGTACGGCTTGGCCCGCTGCTCCGCCGTCAGCTCGCTGCCGCGCAGGGCCAGCAGTTCCCGTTCGGTCTCGATGCGGCCGAGCGCGGGGATCTCGGCGGCGCCCAGGGAGGTGAGTTCGGCGTTGGCGGCGGAGGCGGCGAGGGCATCGGCGGACACGGCGATGCCGCCGGTTCCGGCCGCCCCGCTGGTCCCGGGGTTCAGTCCGCCCGTACCGGAGCCGGGGTCGCCCTGCACGGGGGCGGGGTCGCCGGGGTCGACGAGTTCGACGTGGAGGTCGGCGGGCAGCGGAGTGATGGCGTGAGGGTGCACCGCCGAGTCGTCACCGTCCTCCGCGCTTTCGCCTTCCTCGGGCCGCGGTTCGGCTCGGTGGGCCGTGACCCGCACCTCCACGCCGTCCGACTCGCCGACCCACAAGGGTGCCGTGGCGCCGCGTGCCCCGCCGGAGCCGCCTTCGGAGGTGTCCGGGTCGGCCGCGTGTTCGGAGTTGTGCGTCTCGACGTCCTGCCAGTCGGACCAGGTGCCAGTGTCGACCGCGCGGGTGCGGACCTGGACACGGCCGTGCAGTTCGGTGGCCGGGTCGTCCCAGACGACGCCGACGAGGGAGAAGTGACCTACGTCCCGGCGGGGCAGCCCCAGTTCGGTGGGTGCGCCGGCGACACGGTCACGGGTGAGGGGGACGAGAGGCAGCGACTGGGTACTGCCGGGGACGTAGGCCTCGTTGTCCGCGCGCCGCACCGCCGACCCGGCCACCGTCCCCCGGCCTGCGGCGGCTTCCGCTCCGGGCGCCGCGACGGCGGTCGGGGTGAGCGGGAGGAGGAGAGCGGCCGCGCACGTGACACCGATTGAAGAAGCAAGGAATCCACGCATGCTCCCGATATTGGACATAGTCACACAAATCTGTCCATTGGGAAACTGACGCCGTGTCGGCCCACGGCTCCGCCGAACCGGTGGCGCCCTCGCGGCCCGCAGGGGGGTGCGCGGCCAGGCCTGCGCGTACCCTTGCGCGGGTGAATGCCACCGATCGCACCCCTGCCGACCTGCTGCGTTCCGCGCTTGCCGCGGATGCCGGACGTCCCCTGGTGACCTTCTACGACGACGCCACCGGGGAACGCGTCGAATTGTCCGTGGCCACCTTCGCCAATTGGGTGGCCAAGACCGCGAATCTGCTCCAGGGCGACCTCGGGGCCGGGCCGGGTGACCGGGTCACGCTGCTGCTGCCCGCGCACTGGCAGACGGCGGTATGGCTGCTGGCGTGCTCCTCGGTGGGCACGATCGCGGACGTGGGCGGCGATCCGGCGACGGCGGACGTGGTCGTCAGCGGGCCGGAGGGGCTGGAGGCCGCGCGGGCCTGCCGGGGTGAGCGGGTCGCCTTGGCCCTACGCCCGCTGGGGGGCCGTTTCCCGCAACCCCCGCCCGGCTTCGCCGACTACGCGGTGGAGGTGCCCAGCCAGGGCGACAGCTTCGCACCGTACGCGCCGGTCGACCCCGAGGATCCGGCGCTGATCGTGGCCGGCCGGGAGTTCAGCGCCGCCGAGCTCGTCGAACGCGCCCGAGCGGAGGCACCGGCGCTCGGCCTCACGGGCCCGGGTTCAAGGATCCTCTCCGCCCTGCCGTACGACACCTGGCACGGCCTCAACGCCGGCCTGTACGCGGCGCTCGCGACCGGTGGCTCGGTGGTGCTGTGCCGGCACCTCGAGGCGCTGACGGATGAGGCGCTGGCCAAGCGCATCGATGCGGAGCGGGTGACGACGACGGCGCGGTGACGCCGCACCCGGCCTGAGGGCTGGGCGGGGGTGGGTGCGCAGCCCGGCGCGACGGGGTGCCGCCTTTCTTTGGGACGGGCGCCGCCCCAGCGGCACGACTGCCCGCAGCTTGGGCGGAGCGCCCCCCACCACCCATTCGGCCCATCACCACCCCCCACCCACCCCCCACCCAAGCCATGGTCGTAACAGCAGCCCACACCACACGCAGCACGCACTGAGGGGTGGACCCAGCCGTGACCGACACCGTACGTGCGCGCCGGCGATGGGTTCGGCGGGGAGCCCTGGGGGTCGGGATCCTGGTGCTCGTCGCCGGCGGGGTCGGCTGGGCCGTCTACGCCAAGCTCGACTCCAACATCACCCCGGACGAGGCCGCCGCAGCCGAACTCGCCCGGTACGAGAAGGAACGCCCCACCTCACTGGTCCGCGGCGCGCAGAACATCCTCGTCATCGGCTCGGACTCGCGCGCCGGCAGCAAGAACCGCCGCTACGGCCGCGACTCCGGGACCGAGCGCTCCGACACCACCATCCTGCTGCACCTCTCGGCCGACCGCCGCGGCGCCACCGCCGTCTCGATACCCCGCGACCTCATGGTCGACGTCCCCGGCTGCCGCCGCCCCGGCGGCACCCGCAGCGACCCTGTGTTCGCGATGTTCAACTACGCCTTCCAGGTGGGCGGTTCGGCCTGCACCATCCGCACCGTGGAGCGGCTGACGAACATCCGCGTGGACCACCACGTCGTCATCGACTTCCACGGCTTCAAGGAGATGGTCGACGCCCTCGACGGCGTCGAGATCTGCCTGCGGAAACCCATCGCCGACAAGGCCGCCAAGCTCAGACTCCCGGCCGGAAAAGTGACCCTCAACGGCGAGCAGGCCCTCGGCTACGTCCGCGCCCGCAAATCCCTCGGCAACGGCAGCGACACCGACCGCATGGAACGCCAGCAGCGCTTCCTGGCCGCACTCGTGCACAAGGTGCAGAGCAATGACGTACTGCTCAATCCGGTCAGGCTCTACCCCGTCCTGGACGCCGCCACATCGTCTCTCACCACCGACCCGGCCCTGGCCAGCTTGCGTGGTTTGTACGAACTTGCGCGCGGAGTGCGCGACATCCCCACCGAACGCGTGCAATTCCTCACGGTTCCGAGGGAGTCGTACCTCTACAACTCCAATCGCGACCAACTCGTGGAGCCGGAAGCCGAGCGCCTCTTCGAGCGACTGCGCACCGACACCCCGGTGGAAGTCACGGATTCGCCCGAAATGCACCCGGGGTCACCACGCCATCTCTCCCGTCCGGACGAGCCTTCCGGCCCCACTCCCCCGGCACCCACCTTCCGCGGCAGCACCGCCGCCGAGAACCCCTGTGGGTAAAGCGCTCACCAAGTCGTCGCCCCGCCGTGAACCCGACCTCAAAGAAATGGGACGGATTGCCCAGTTGTAGGGACGTGGAATTTGTCACCGTCCTCGCTCGACGCTGAACTGGGCGGATAGTGTGAGCGATCTGGTGCTCCCTGCCGTAGTTAGGCTTGCGCACTGTTTGACCGAGAGACCCGAGCGCCTTGGAGGGGGAAGGCGCCGCGTGGCCCCGACGGAGGATTCAGACAACCGTGGACGCGCAAGGCCGTGGGCGGGCGGATGACATCGATCCCGCAGACCAGTGGGTGCTCAATCCGAACACCGGTGAATACGAACTGCGACTGAGCAATTCCGCACCGCAGTCATCGGTTCCGGGGCAGCGCAGGGCCGCGGACCGTGGCGCCCGTGATGCCGTGCACACCAGAACGGCCTCACCGCGCCGTCGCGCCCCCGAGGCCCCCGGTCGCGAGGTCCCGCCACAGCGCCGACGACGTGCCGCGCCCGACGAGCCCCTGCCGGGGCGACGGGGGCGACGGCCGGCCAAGAAGAAATCGAAGGCCAAGAAGGCCTTTATGTGGACCGGCGGCACCATGGCGTTCGTCCTCGTCGCGGTCGGCACGGCCGGCTATCTCTACCTCAGGCACCTCGAGGGCAACGTCACGACGACGGACGTCGGCAGCGCGGGCAAGGACGGCTTCAGCAAGGATGAGGCCTTCAACATCCTGATCATCGGCACCGACAAGCGCACCGGTGCGGGTAACGAGGGCTACGGCGACAAGGGCAGCGTGGGGCACGCCGACACCACGATCCTGCTGCACGTCTCCAAGGACCGCACGAACGCCACCGCGCTCAGCATCCCCCGCGACCTGATCGTGGACATCCCCGACTGCCCGACGATTCAGGAGGACGGCAGCGAGAAGATCATCCCGGGGCTGCAGGGCGTCCGCTTCAATCGCAGCCTCGGCGAGAACGGCCGGGACGCGGGCTGCACCATGCGCACCGTGAAGGAAGCCACCGGCATCCAGCCGGACCATTTCATGATGGCGGACTTCAACGCGGTGAAGACGCTGACCACGGCGGTGGACGGGGTCACGGTCTGCGTGGAGAAGGCCGTCAACGACAAGGAGTCGAAGCTTCGGCTGCCCGCGGGCGAGTCCAAGATCGAGGGTGAGCAGGCGCTGGCGTTCCTCCGTACCCGGCACAGCTGGGGCAACCAGGGCGACCTGGACCGCATCAAGGTGCAGCAGCAGTTCCTGGGCTCGCTCATGCGCAAGATGTCCTCCAGCGACACCCTGACCAATCCCAAGAAACTGGTGAACCTCGCCGAGGCCGCCACCAAGGCGCTGACCGTGGACACCGGCATCGGCAAGGTCAGCACGCTCAAGGACGTGGCCCTGCAGCTGAAGCAGGTACCGACGAAGAACATCACGTTCCTGACGGTGCCCGTGCGCGACAACCCGGCCGAGAAGGTCAAGGCGACCGTGGTCGTCGACGAGTCGAGTGCACCTCAGGTCTTCCAGATGATCAAGAACGACACCTCCTTCACCGAGGTGAAGAAGAAGGAGGCGAAGGAAAAGGCTGCGATCGCCGCCCGCCTCAAGGGAGAGAAGGCCGACGCCTCGGAGGTTCGCGTGCAGATCCTCAACGGCGGCGCCCCGGGCGGCAGCGCCCAGGCACAGCTGACCTGGCTCCAGACGGAGGCGGGCGTCACCAAGTCCGAGAACGCGGGCAACGCTGACGCCACGCAAGCCAAGACAACGCTCGAGTACGCGCCCGAGCAGGCGGACCAGGCACGCAGGCTGGCCGACATCATGGGCCTGAGCGGGTCCATGATGAAGCCGGGGAAGAGCGTCACCAATGCCCAGGGACTGCCGACGATGACACTCACGCTGGGAGAGGACTTCAAGGGCGCCGGGGTGAAGATGAACTCTTCTGCCGCAGCCACTCCGAATGTGCCGAGGTCCACGGCGGACAAGGCCCAGTGCGCCAGCTGAATCGGCGAAGCGAGTGATCCGAGGGGCTGTCGCGCGCCTTACGAGTCGAGCGACAGCCCCTCCCTTGCCGGGCCGCCCCTGCCGGGAGCAGGGTGACCGACCGGAATCGGATACGGGGTTGTCCGGACGGGAACGCAACCGCGCGGGGCGCACGTTGGTCTGACTAGGGACACCGCTGTGTCGACTGCACGTCGGCCCGACGTCGACGGTGCGTCGTGGAAGGCAGTACATGGCCGTGTCAAGCGCGGTTTTTGCCGACGCATGGCCAACCCGGTTCGGCCCAAAAGGGTCTGACAGGTAGCAGGCCGATGTCGGACAGGGTGGCCTGAAAGGGTTCGCTCCGCGCCGGACCGGGAGGTCCGGACGCGAGCGTGGCCTTGTCAGGCAAGGGTGGGGAAAGGGCGGGGAGTTGGGACACAGCAGTGTGCAGGGAGAAGTGCCCGCGGCCGAGGACACGATGTCCCTCACACCGCAGGACCGGGACACATCGGCCGAAGCAGGCCGGCACGCTGGTGGCAGGCGGCGCCGGCCAGGGCATGAAACCGGCCCCCCTCGCCGCAGACGGCGGGCGCTTCGCTGGTCGGCGACTGTTCTGGCGGTGGTGATACTGGGGACCGCCGGTGCCGGATACCTGTACTACCGGCACCTGAACGGCAACATCGAGAAGGGCGAGCGCAGCAGCGGCGACTCGAAGGCGCAGAAGACGGCGCCCAACGCGGCCGGGCAGACACCGCTGAACATCCTGCTGATCGGCTCCGACAGCCGTAACTCCGACGAGAATGTGGCGCTGGGCGGCAGCAGGGACAACCGCGGCAACCCGCCGCTGGGCGACGTGCAGATGCTCATCCACCTGTCTGCCGACCGCAAGAGCGCCGCGGTGGTGAGTATCCCGCGCGACACCCGGGTCGACATCCCCCAGTGCACGGACCCGGAGACCGGCAAGACCTATCCGGCGACCAACACCATCATCAACGAGTCGCTGGCCCGCGGCGGAGCCGGTTGCACGCTGGCCACCTGGCAGAACCTCACCGGGGTCTACATCGACCACTGGATGACGATCGACTTCGCGGGCGTGGTGAGCATGGCGGACGCCATCGGCGGGGTCGACGTCTGTGTGAAGCAGAACGTATGGGACCGCGGGGGTTCCGGCCTGAAGATGAAGGCCGGCACGAAGCAGGTCAAGGGCAAGCAGGCGCTTCAGTGGCTGCGCACGCGCCACGCCTGGGGCAGCGACCTCCTACGGGCCAGGGCTCAGCACATGTACCTGAACTCGATGATCCGCACCCTGAAGGATCAGAACGTCTTCACCGACACCGGCCATCTGATGGACCTGGCCGAGGCGGCCACGAGGTCGCTGAAGGTCTCCGAGGAGATCGGTACGGTCAAGAAGCTGTACGACCTCGGCATGCAGCTCAAGACGGTGCCGACGAACCGCATCACCATGACGACGATGCCGAACGTCCAGGACCCGCAGGACGCCAACCACGTGGTGCCGGCCGGTGCCGACGCCGAGAAGGTGTGGACGATGCTCCGCGACGACGTGCCGTTCGACGCCAACGGCACGGACGCGGACACGAAGAAGGCGACGACCGAGGAGAAGACCTCCAAGGACCCGGCGGCGGCCGACGACAAGATCGCCGTACAGGTGCAGAACGGCACAAAGACCAGCACGAAGGCCGCGGTGCCCCAGCGGGCCGGCGTGATCGCCCAGCAGCTCGTCGGCAAGGGTTTCACGCAGGCGGTGGCGGACCCCTCGGCGCCGCTCAGTGTGGACAAGACGGTCGTCCGCTACCCCAGTGCGGACATGGAGGGCGACGCCCAGCGGGTCGCCAAGTCGCTGGGAATTCCGATGAGTTCGGTGAAGCGGACCACCGATGTCTCCGGGGTCACCCTTGTCGTGGGCACCGACTGGCGTTCGGGGACGGCCTACCCCAAGCAGTCGACACCGAAGGCCGGGGACATCCCCGACAACGCCGACGCCATCAACGGGTCGGACAGCAGCCCCTGCATGGACGTGTACGCGCCCTACCGCTGGTAGTCGGCAACGACCACGGGGGCTCGCCGTCAAGCCACGGCGAGCCCCCGGCCAGGCCTGATCACCCTTGAGGGTGGCGCTTTCCCGGCATCAGTAGGAAGCGGTCCGCACGTAGGCCGTGCCGCCCGCCGAGGAGTCCGCGGACGCCGCGGCGTACGACGTCAGCCCCTTGTCGTAGACCATCGGCGTGTAGCACTGCTTCTGCCCCTTGGTGATGGTGCAGCTGTACTTGCGGCCGTCGTTGTTGCGGACGATGTACGCGCGCTCGCAGTCTTCCCCCGCGGCGGCGTTGCCACAGGCGTACTGGGTGTGGTCGAGCGTGAATCTGGCCCAGGCGGTGTGACACTTCAGGCTGTAGCGCAGCTCGATGGTGCCCCAGGTGATGTTGGAGTTCTTGACCGTCGCGGAGTGCACCGTCCTGGCGTCAGCGCCGCAGCCCGCGGCCGACGGGTCCTTCCCGTCGGCCGTGTAGGCCTGGGCGCCACCCATGGTGGCGACCAGCGACAGGCCGATCCCTCCGGCCACCACACCCGCTCGTGCGAGATTCCTCTTACCGAAACGCATTGCTGCCCCCTTGATGGCATGACTGTGGAAGCCGCGGCGGATCTGCCGCGGCTGTCGAGAACCGGGATACGTGCGGGAGGTCGGCAAACCCGCCCCTGGTGCACAAAGGCCGCTGGTCGGGCGGCGCACAATCAGCGCCTAGTTGATCACGAGTGATGAAAGCATGTCAAAGCAGTTCTTCCGCAAAGCAATTCATGTGCGAGATTGATCAACTCATGTCAGTATCAGGACCGTTGTCCGCCTCTGTCGGCCACCCCCCTTTCACTGGAGCGAAGTTGAAGCGCAGGTTCACAAGCAAGGCAGCCAGGATCACGACCTCGATGGCGCTCATGCTGTCGGGAATCGCCGGCTACTCACTCGCCACCGCCCCGGCCGCCAGCGCTGCCACATACGGGTGCAACGGCTCCCAGATCGACAGCTGGAACAACACCTACAACGGCACGACGTACGCCACGACCTACCTGTTCTGGGACGGGACGAACAACTGCGTCGCGGCCGTGAAGCGCGGCTCGTATTACGGCGTCAAGACCCGCATCGCCGTGAAGGCCTGGACGGACAAGGACGGGTACGTCAAGGGGGACGACGGCTCCTACCTGTACTACGCGAGCTGGACCTTCAAGGGGAAGGGCCGCTGCATAGCCGTCGAGACCGACGTGTGGAACAAGAGCGGCAACAACATCATCCAGGACCACGTCCCGCCGAACGGCTACTTCCACTGCGGCTGACCCTGCAACAGCCCTCGGACCCGCAACCCGAACCTGATGGAGACTCAACCATGCTTAATTTCAAGCGACTCGGCTCGGTCGGAGCCGTCCTCGGCCTGACCGTCGCCGGAACCGTCGCGGCCACAGGCACCGCCTCGGCCGCCTCGTACAACGGCGCCTGCGGCTCCGGCTACAGCGTGATCGGCTCCAAGGACGTCGGCGAAGGCAACACCTTCATCACCTACAGCCGCGCCACCGGCAAGAACTGCGTCGTCACCGTCAGTGACACCCCGGGCACGCCGATGGTCCTGGACGCCCGGCTGCGGATCCACAGAACCGACACCGTGTGGAAGGACAGCGAGACGGACTACGGCACCTTCAAGTATTACGCGGGCCCCGTTTACGTGAAGGCCGTGGACACCTGCGTCGACTACGGCGGTGCCGCAGCCTCGAACTACGTCCGGGTCAGTTACAACGTCCACTGCGGCTGACGCCCCAGTGCGCGCGGGCCCCTCTCATACGCCGAGAGGGGCCCGCCCCGTGTTCAGCGCGAGGAGCCCGCGCTGAGCACCGCCGGGCGACGGGACGCGATGACCTTTCGGGCCAGGGCTCGAGGGCTGGTCAGGAAGCCGTAGCCCCAGGACATGTGCATGGTGGCCAGGGCGACCGGGATCTGGAGCCTGGCCTTGAGCGGCAGCCCCTTGCCGGCGGGGACGGACCCGGCGACGATCGCCGCGAGGTAGCCGCCCGGGACCACCAGGGCCCACGGGGTGACCAGGGCGCCGAGTACCAGGCCGGCCGCGATCGCGCACACCGCCGTCGGCGGGGCGAGATAGCGCAGGTTGATGGAGCCGGAGTGGTAGCGGGCCACGACGTGCCGCCAGCGGCCGTAGTCCTTGTACTGCTTGGCGAGGGCCTTCACCGACGGCCTCGGGCGGTACGACACCTTCAGCTCGGGCGAGAACCAGATGAGCCCGCCCGCCTCGCGGATGCGGAAGTTGAGCTCCCAGTCCTGGGCGCGGATGAACTCCTCGTTGTACCCGCCCTGTTGTTCGAGGGCCGCGCGCCGGAAGACACCGAGGTAGACGGTCTCGGCCGCCTGGGCCTCGCCGCCCGTGTGGAAGGCGGCGTTGCCGACCCCGATCTTCGAGGTCATGGCCGCGGCGACGGCGTGCTCCCAGTCGTTCTCGCCCTCGGCGCGCATGATGCCGCCGACGTTCTGCGCGCCGGTCTCCTGAAGGAGCCGTACGGCGGTGGCGATGTAGTTCGGCGAGAGCATGCCGTGGCCGTCGACGCGGACGACGATCGGGTGCCGGGAGGCCTTGATCGCGGCGTTGAGGGCGGCGGGTGTGCGGCCGGTCGGGTTCGGGACGGTGTGCACACGAGGGTCTTCGGCGACGAGCTCGGCCGCGATCTCGTCCGTGCGGTCCGTGGAGGGACCGAGGGCGATCACGACCTCCATCTCGCCGGCGTACTCCTGCGCGAGGATCGCTTGGACGGCTCCGCGCAGATGCCGCTCCTCGTCGAGGACGGGCATGATGACGGACACGGCGGGGAGCTGCACGTCGGGATTGGCGTTCATAGAGGCCTCACGTTACCGCGAACGGGGGACACCGGTGCGCCCCGCCGGGGCCGGTGCTCCGGGCAGCCGATCGTATGGCCGTACGGTGCTACTCGGATCCCCCGTCACCCCCCAGGGCAAGCCCCAGCGGAGGTATCGCCTCATGCCCACGACGCCCCGCCGCTCCCCCGCCCCCGCGCAGCGACGCCCGCAGTTGTCCCGCGGCGGGGAGCGGCCGGTCGCGCCCGTGCGGCGGCGCAGGCGGCCGCGCTGGGCCATGCGGGCGGTGACGACGCTGTCCGTCGTGGTGCTCGCCTCGGCCGGGATCGGGCACGCGGTGGTCACCAGCCTGGACGCGAAGATCGAGCGCGTGGACCCGTTCAAGGACATGAAGAACCGGCCGCAGGCCGGGCACGGGATGAACGTCCTGCTCGTCGGAACGGACGGCCGCGACCGCATCACCGAGGAGGAGCGGCGCAAGTACCGGCTGGGCGGGGCGCCCTGTCACTGCACGGACACGATCATGATCGTGCACATCTCGGCGGACCGGGAGCGGGCCAGCGTGGTGAGCCTGCCGCGCGACTCGTACGCCGAGGTGCCGGAGGGCGAGGGCCGTGCGGCACACCCCATCAAGATCAACGCGGCGTACGCCGAGGGCGGTCCGAACCTCACCGTGCGCACCGTCGAGCACATGACCCACGTCAAGATCGACCACTATCTGGAGATCGACTTCACCAGCTTCATGAAGACGGTGGACGTCCTCGGCGGTGTGCAGATCTGCACCGCCGAGCCGCTGAAGGACTCCTACACCGGCCTCGACCTGCCGGCCGGCAGCCACCGGCTGATGGGCGGCGAGGCGCTGCAGTTCGTGCGCGCGCGGCATCTCGACAGCGACGCCGACCTGGGGCGGGTGCAGCGTCAGCAGCGGTTCATGGCGGCACTGGTCGAGCGGGCCACGTCGTCCGGGATCCTGCTGAACCCGATGCGGTTCCGGGACGTGACACGGGCGGTGCTGGGGTCGGTGCGGGCCGACAAGGGGTTCGGCACGGGCGAGTTGCTCGACCTCGGGCGGGCGATGCGGAACTTCTCACCGTCCTCCTCGGAGTTCACGACCGTGCCGATCGGGGACCTCGAATACGACGTGAAGGGCATCGGCTCCACCGTGAAGTGGGACACCGCACAGGCCGAGCGGCTCTTCAGGGCCCTGCGCGAGGACAAGCCGCTCGCCACGCACCGCCCGAAGCCCAGGGCCGTCCCCGTGGAGGTCGACCCGCGGCAGATCCAGGTCCAGGTGGAGAACGGCACGAAGGAGAACGGCCTCGGCGAGCGCGTCGACACCGCGCTGGCGAAGACCGGTTTCCGCACCACGGGAAGCCCCGTGTTCGCGACGGACCGCGACCTGAAGCGCACGGTCGTCGCCCACGACCCCGGCTGGGACCGCTCCGCGAAGTCCCTCGCCGCCGCGCTGCCCGGAAGCGAACTGCGGGCGGTGAAGGGGCTCGGACCGACGCTGAAGGTGATCGTGGGGGCCGACTTCGAGCAGGTGCGGAAGGTGCGGGCCGAGGACCCGGCGGACGGGCACGCCAGGGTGGTGCGCGGGGACGAGACAGGCTGCTCGTAGTCGGGGGGTACTGTGAGAGTCCCGCACGGCACCCACGGCGCCCGGCCCGCACCGCGCCGAGGCACGAACCGGCTGTGACAACAGCCGCTGCCGCGGCGGGCGCAGGCACCGCACGGGATTCGCACAACGCCCCCTAGTCCTCGTGCGCCCGCACCGCCGCCGCGTCCCCCTGGATGAGCGCGTGCAGATGCTGGTCGTGCCACCCGTCCGCATGCAGCAGCGCCTCGCGCATGGTGCCCTCGAAGGCGTACCACCGAGTGGCACAGCCGCAGCCGGTGCAGGCCGAGTTCGTCCAGCGCCCAGCGGCTGAGGCGCCCGACCGCCTCGACGACCACGCCGGCGCCGCGTGCCTCGGGCAGCACCCAGTAGACGATCTCGGCGCTGCCGCCGGCGAGATCGACGTCGTTGCAGCCGATGAGCCCGACGGCCTCGCTGCCGTCCCGCCCGGCGATGGCCCAGACGGCGCCCTGTTCGGCCCGCCAGCGCTCGTGCATCCGCTCGATCCTGCGGCGCGCGTCCTGCTCCGACGCCACCGCCAGCAGGTTCCACTGCCGGATCGCCGGGTCCTGGCCGGCGGCCACCAGGGCGCCGGCGTCGGCCGGGAGCCAGGGGCGCAGCTCCCGGCCGCGGGAGAGAGGCAGTACGGGCTGGTCGCTCAGGGCCATCCGGCCCGCGGGGACGACGGCCGGTATGGGCGCGCCGTGGGTGTCCGGCGTGTGGTGGATCATCGCCGCATCGTGCCACGGACGCCCCGGCGCCACAGCCGACTTGTACGCCCCGTCGCGGCCGCGCTGCGCATTCGACGCCGTAACCCCGATGGCGCCCTCCCCGGAATGTGTGTGTCCGACCGATGGCGCGCGGCGGCGGGTGGGCGTAGGACGGAAGGGCACGGGGCCCGCCCCCGGGCTCCCGCACCACCAGGAGGAGCCATGACCCAGCCCGGAACCACGACGATGAGCAAGGAGATGCAGGACTGCGTCGAGGCGTGCATGAACTGCCACAGCGTGTGCGAGGAGACCATGAGCTCCTGCATGCAGATGGGCGGCCAGGCCCAGATGCAGATCATGCGCACGCTCATGGACTGCGCCGAGACGACCCGTATGTGCGCGGACATGATGATGCGCCGCTCGCCCATGTCGACGGAGATGTGCGCGATGTGCGCCAAGGCCTGTGAGATGTGCGCCGAGGCGTGTATGTCCATGCCGGACGACCCCCAGATGATGCGCTGCGCCGAGGCGTGTCGGCGCTGCGCCGAGTCCTGTCGCTCGATGGCGGGCGCCACGATGTGACGACCTCGCCGGATCTCGTGCCGGATCTCGTTCAAGGGCACCCACCCGGGTGCCCTTGAACGTGCGCTGTTGCAGGCCTACCACCAGCCCTTTCATCGATCCGTATATATATGCGCGGCCTCTTATACATTTCGCCGCTGGCGTTCATGTCCTGACATCCGCTCCACTGCTGTCTCTCCCCGACGAACGAAACCGCTTGAGAGGCAGGCGCGGCGCATGACGGACAACAACGGCGGGTTCCTCAGAGTCCTCGGCAGAGGTGACGTACTGGCACTGGCCTTCGGGGCCATGATCGGCTTCGGCTGGATCGTCCTCACCTCCGACTTCATCAGCGACGCCGGACCGGTGGGCGCGGCCATCGCCATCGCCGTCGGCGGGCTGGTCGTCACCCTCGTCGGACTGACGTACGCGGAGCTGGTCTCGGCGATGCCGCACGCCGGCGGCGAGCACCACTACGCGCTGCGGGCACTGGGCGGGCGCGGGGCGTTCCTGGCGTCCTGGGCGATGGTCCTCGGCTATGTCTCGGTCGCGGCCTTCGAGGCCGTCGCGCTGCCGCACAGCATGGTCAACCTCTTCCCGGACATGCTCGCCGGCCACCTGTGGACGATCGCCGACTACGACGTCTACGCCAGCTGGGTCGCCGTCGGTGTCGTCGCCGCGATCGCCATCACCGTCGTCAACTACATCGGCATCCGCCCCGCCGCCGTCTTCCAGACCATCGCCGTGCTCTTCCTGCTGGCCGCCGGTGCCGCGCTGCTCGTCGGCGCCCTCAAGGGCGGTTCCGCCGACAACATGGAGCCGATGATCAACGGCGGTATGGACGGCATCTTCACCGTGCTGGTCGCCGTCCCCTTCCTCTTCGTCGGCTT
The DNA here is from genome assembly GCF_049974585.1 of Streptomyces sp. UG1. Lineage (NCBI taxonomy): Bacteria > Bacillati > Actinomycetota > Actinomycetes > Kitasatosporales > Streptomycetaceae > Streptomyces > Streptomyces sp. UG1. The sequence continues at coordinate 43,124 of NZ_JBNGGG010000043.1, forward strand.
CGACGTCATCCCGCAGTCCGCCGGTGAGATCAAGCTGCCGTACCGCCAGGTGGGCAGGCTGCTGGTGATCTCCGTGCTGTGCGCGACCGTCTGGTACGTCATGATCATGCTGACCGTGGGCTCCGGTCTCAACGCCGCCGGTCTCGCGGACGCCAACCTCGCCGCCGCCGACGCCATGACGGCCCTGTGGGGCAGCGAGGCCATGGGCAACATCCTGATCATCGGCGGTATCGCGGGCATCCTGACCAGCTGGAACGCCTTCCTCATCGGCGGCAGCCGACTGCTGTACGCCATGGCCGAGTCCCGCATGATCCCGGCCTGGTTCGGCAAGCTCCACCCGAAGTACCGCACGCCGGGCAACGCCGTGCTGTTCATCGGCGCGCTGACGGTGCTCGCCCCGTTCTTCGGCCGGGCGATGCTGGTGTGGCTCGTCGACGCGGGCGGCATCAACATCGTCGTCGCCTACGTCGTCGTCGTGCTGTCCTTCCTGGTGCTGCGCCGCCGCGAGCCCGCCATGCCGCGTCCCTTCCGCACCCCGGCCGGCCCGGCCGTCGGCATCGCCGCGCTCGTCCTCAGCCTCGGCCTGGGCGTCCTCTACCTCCCCGGCATGCCCGCGGCCCTCATCTGGCCCTCGGAGTGGGTGATCGTGGGGGCCTGGTGGCTGGCCGGGGCGGTGTTCCTGTGGCGGCTGCCGAAGATCGCGCCCGGTGAGGACGCGGAGCGGCGTCTGATCGAAGCGGTCGGGGCACGCTGACCGCCTGCCTGACGAAATGCCGCGTGGGCTGCTGCACCGGCAGCAGCCCACGCGGCATGGGTGCGTCGGCCGTCAGTTGCCCGAGACCGTCACCTTCTCGTCGTTCTTCAGCTGCTCCACCAGCTGCTTCACCTTCGCGGTGTCCCACTGGAGGTTGCCGTTCGCGGAGTTGCCCGAGAGCGGCATGTTCATCGACGTGCCTTCGCCGCCGCTGACGCCCTTCATCGCCCAGAACATGGACGCCAGGTCCCACAGGCTCATGTCCTTGTCGACGATCAGGGAGTCGAGCCCCGCGCCCATGGTCGGGTACAGCTTGAACGGGTTGAGGACCGTGCCCGGCGTCGCCACCTGGTTGGCCAGGGCGGAGAGGAACTTCTGCTGGTTCTTCGTACGGTCCAGGTCGGAGCCGGCCAGCGCGTACCGGGTGCGGACGAAGGCGAGCGCCTCCTCGCCGTTCAGGGTCTGCTTGCCCTCCTTGAGGTCGGCCCCGGACTTGGAGTCCTTGATACCGCCCTTCGGGATGTCCATCTCGACGCCGCCGACCGCGTCCACGATGTTGGCGAAGCCGGCGAAGCCGATCTCGACGTAGTGGTCGATGTGCAGACCGGTGTTGGCCTCGACGGTGCGGACCAGCAGTTCGGGACCGTCCTCCGCGTACGCCGCGTTCAGCTTCACCTGACGGCCGGTGCCCTCGTAGAACTTCCCGGAGTCCGAGCCCTTGAACGACGGGATCGTGACGTTCGAGTCGCGCGGCAGCGAGATCAGCGTCGGGCCGTTGCTGCCGGTGTGCAGGATCATCATCGAGTCCGTGCGCTTGCCCTCGGCGGACCCGGTGCGCAGCTTCTTCTTCTCCTCGTCGGACAGCCCCTCACGGCTGTCGGAGCCGACGATCAGGTAGTTCGTGCCCTCGCCCGCCTCCGGCCGCTCGATGACCTTGGACAGGTCGACCTCGCGGTTGAGCTTGGAGTCGGCCCAGAAGTAGGTGGCGACGGTCGTCACGAGCAGCACCGTCACGAGGGTGATCGTGGCCACCTTGATCCGGCGCCGCCAGTTCGGCGCGGGGCGCTCGCGCATCCCCGGACCGCCGGAGCCGCCCGAGCCACCGCCGTAGACCTGGCCGGTGTTGTAGCCGCTGTCGTACCCGTCGTCGTAGGACGCGCCGTCGCCGTAGCCGCCGTGGCCCTGGCCGTTCACATACGACTGCTGCCGGGGCACTCCGCCGTAACCCTGGCCGGGCGGCGCCGCCGGGCCGCGGCGGACCTGGCGCATCACGCGCGCGCTCTCGGGCTGTGCGCTCGCGCTGCCGCGTCCGTAACGGTTGCCGCGGTCGTCGTCGGACCATCCCTGGGGCCAGTCATTCATGCGCCTTAGTGTGCAGGGCCCGGCCAGGTGTCTTACAAGGTTCGGCGGAAAATAGAGGCACGGCTGTTGCGAACCCAACACAAAGTCCGCGAATGTCAGCTCGGCATAAGGTGGAGGTCATGACAGACCAGGTCACCGACGCGGAGTCGGGCACTCCGGGTATCCCGGGCAAGCCGACGTCGGCATCCCGCACCACTCTCAGCCACATCATGACCCACGGCGACACCAACCTGCTGGGCACGGTGCACGGCGGCGTGATCATGAAACTCGTCGACGACGCGGCCGGCGCCGTGGCCGGACGCCACTCCGGCGGCCCCGCCGTCACCGCGTCCATGGACGAGATGGCCTTTCTGGAGCCGGTCCGCGTCGGCGACCTCGTACATGTGAAGGCCCAGGTCAACTGGACCGGCCGGACCTCGATGGAGGTCGGCGTGCGAGTCCTGGCCGAGCGCTGGAACGAATCGGCACCGCCCACTCAGGTCGGCTCGGCGTACCTGGTGTTCGCGGCGGTCGACGCGGACGGCAAGCCGCGCCGGGTGCCGCCGGTGATACCGGAGACCGAGCGCGACCGGCGCCGCTACCAGGAGGCCCAGATCAGGCGGACGCATCGGCTGGCCCGGCGGCGCGCGATCAAGGAGCTGCGGGAGAAGCGGGCGGCGGAGGGCTACGAGGACTGAGCCCTCGGCCTGCGCGGCCGGCCACCCGTTCGGCCCACGCCGTTTGCCCGGCACCGGGCCCGTGGCCAGGGTGGACGGGGGGCGTTCCGCATCCGGCCACACCGTGAGAGGTGATCCCTCGTGACAGCAGCGCGGAGTTCGTACGTCCGGACGGGCGCCGCTCTCGTCGGGGCCGCCCTCACCGCCGTCACGGGCTGCTCGACCGGCTCCGACCAAGCGACGGCGAGGACCAGGGACGCGGTGCGGCCGGTCAGGGCCACCGCTTCCCCACCCGGCTCCGGCTCCCTCGTGGTGTCGCACGAGAAGCCGAAGAAGGCCGCGGACCGGCAGGTCGAGGAATTCCTCCGGCGCACCAAGGCCCTTGAGGGCGTGGCGAGTTACGCCGACGGCATCGTCAGGCTCCCGTACGACGTGCCGCTGCGCGCGAAGAGCTGCGGCGAGGCCAACGCCTTCTGGAATCCCGAGACGAAGGACATCACGTACTGCTACGAGTTCGTCGACGCCCTCAGGCCGATCTACGAGAAGCAGGAGACCGCGGGCGGCACCGGGCAACGGGCCGCCGCCGTGGAGCAGGACCTCGTCGGCCTGACCAACGGCGTCCTGCTGCACGAACTCGGCCACGGCCTCATCGCCATGTACGACCTGCCCGCCACCGGCGAGGAGGAGGACGCCGTCGACCAGCTCTCCGCACTGCTGCTCGCCGAGGGCGATGACGAACACAAGCAGTACGCGATCGACACGATCAGGGCGTGGGGCGGCCTCGCGCAGGCGGACGCGGCCGGGGGCATCTCCGACGACGCGTACGCCGACGAGCACTCCCTCGACATCCAGCGGTTCTACAACTGGTCCTGCTGGCTGTACGGTTCGGACCCCGCCGCGTACAAGTGGATCGTGCAGAGCGACGGCAACCCGGACGGCTATCTCCCCGAGGAGCGGGCCGAGAGGTGCCCCGACGAATTCGCGAAGATCGCGCACGCCTGGGGCACACTGCTCGAGCCCTACCTCAAGAGCTGAGGGACCAGGGACAGTTACGGCAGGTTCCGCGCCATGACGATGCGCTGGACCTGGTTCGTGCCCTCGTAGATCTGCGTGATCTTGGCGTCGCGCATCATGCGCTCGACCGGGTAGTCACGGGTGTAGCCGTAGCCGCCGAGAAGCTGGACGGCGTCCGTGGTGGCCTCCATCGCCACGTCCGAGGCGAAGCACTTGGCGGCGGCGCCCTGGTAGGTGAGGTCGGCGTCGCCGCGCTCGGAGGCGGCGGCGGCCTGGTAGGTCAGGGCGCGCGCAGCGGAGATCTTCATGGCCATGTCGGCGAGCATGAACTGGATGCCCTGGAAGTCGGCGATCGGCTTGCCGAACTGCTTGCGCTCCTGGACATAGCCCTTGGCGTAGTCCAGCGCGCCTTGCGCGATGCCGAGGGCCTGGGCCGCGATCGTGATGCGGGTGTGGTCCAGGGTCTTCATCGCGGTGGCGAAGCCGGTGCCCTCCTCGCCGATCATGCGGTCCGCCGGGATGCGGACGTTGTCCAGGTAGACCTCGCGGGTCGGGGAGCCCTTGATGCCGAGCTTCTTCTCGGGGGCGCCGAAGGAGACGCCCTCGTCCGACTTCTCGACGACGAAGGCCGATATGCCCTTCGAGCGCTTGGCGGGGTCGGTGACCGCCATCACCGTGTAGTAGTCGGAGACTCCCGCGTTGGTGATCCAGCGCTTCACGCCGTTCAGGACGTAGTGGTCGCCGTCGCGGACCGCCTTCGTCTTCATGCCGGCCGCGTCGGAGCCGGCGTCGGGCTCGGACAGGCAGTACGAGAACATGCCGTCGCCCTTGGCGAGCGGGGTCATGTACCTCTTCTTCAGCTCCTCGGAGCCGGAGAGGATCACCGGCAGCGAGCCCAGCTTGTTCACGGCCGGTATGAGGGAGGAGGACGCGCAGACGCGGGCCACCTCCTCGATCACGATCACCGTGGCGAGGGCGTCGGCACCCGCGCCGCCGTACTCCTCGGGTACGTGGACGGCGTGCAGGTCGCCCGCGACCAGGGCGTCCAGCGCCTCCTGCGGGAAGCGGGCCTCCTCGTCCACCGCGGCGGCGTACGGCGCGATCTTCGCCTCGGCCAGGGAGCGGATGGCGTCACGGAGCATGTCGTGCTCCTCGGACGGGCGGTACAGGTCGAAGTCAGCCGATCCGGCCAAGGTCTCTCACGCTCCAAGGACGCTGAGTGGCAAGTGTGATGCTGGCGCTAATTACCGTTAAGTAACTCAAATTTTAGAGGTCGGCCCACGGGAGTGATACGTGAGCTTGGCGACAGCGGGGAAGTTGCCCGTCAGACCCTCCGACTATGCTCGGGCCCGCATGCCCCCGTACCCCTTTCTGGAGTCCCCCATGGCCCTCAAGATCACCGTGATCGGTACCGGCTATCTCGGCGCCACCCACGCCGCGGCCATGGCCGAGCTCGGGTTCGAGGTGCTGGGGCTCGATGTCGTGCCCGAGAAGATCGAGATGCTCGGCCGGGGCCAGGTCCCGATGTTCGAGCCGGGGCTCGAGGAGCTGCTGCGCAAGCACGTGGCCGGCATCGAGGGCTCCACCGGGCGGCTGCGCTTCACGATGGACTTCGCGGAGGTCGCCGAGTTCGGCGACGTGCACTTCGTCTGCGTGAACACCCCGCAGAAGCACGGTGAGTACGCGTGCGACATGTCCTACGTCGACTCGGCCGTCGAGTCGCTCGCCAAGCACCTGCGCGGGCCCAACCTGGTCGTCGGCAAGTCGACGGTGCCGGTGGGCAGCGCGGACCGGCTCGCCGCCCGCATCCTGGAGCTGGCCCCGGGCGGCGGCGAGGTGGAGCTGGCCTGGAACCCGGAGTTCCTGCGCGAGGGCTACGCCGTGCAGGACACCCTGCACCCGGACCGGATCGTGGTCGGTGTGCGCAGCGAGCGGGCCGAGGAGCTGCTGCGCGAGGTGTACGCGACGCCGATCGCCGACGGCTCGCCGTTCGTCGTCACCGACTTCCCCACCGCCGAGCTGGTGAAGACCTCGGCGAACTCCTTCCTCGCCACCAAGATCTCGTTCATCAACGCGATGGCGGAGGTGTGCGAGGCCGCGGGCGGCGATGTCGCCAAGCTGGCCGAGGCCATCGGGTACGACGACCGGATCGGGAAGAAGTTCCTGCGGGCCGGGATCGGCTTCGGCGGCGGGTGTCTGCCCAAGGACATCCGTGCCTTCATGGCCCGGGCCGGTGAGCTGGGCGCGGACCAGGCGCTGACGTTTCTGCGCGAGATCGACTCGATCAACATGCGCCAGCGCGGGCAGATGGTGGAGCTGACGCGGCAGGCGCTGGGCGGCGGGCCGTTCCTGGGCAAGCGGGTCGCGGTGCTCGGCGCCACCTTCAAGCCCGACTCCGATGACGTACGGGACTCGCCCGCGCTGAACGTCGCCGGGCAGATCCACCTCCAGGGCGGCCAGGTCACGGTCTACGACCCCAAGGGCATGACCAACGCCCGCCGCCTCTTCCCGACCCTCGGCTACGCCGACAGCGCGCTGGAGGCGGTGCGCGGCGCCGATGTCGTGCTGCATCTGACGGAGTGGCGGGAGTTCCGCGAGCTGGACCCCAAGGCGCTCGGCGAGGCCGCCGCGGCCCGCGTCATCCTGGACGGCCGCAACGCCCTCGACCCCGAACTGTGGCGCGAGGCCGGCTGGAGCTACCGGGCGATGGGCCGGCCGACGGCCTAGGCGTGTTGTTCGGAGAGGTCGGTGACGCGGCTGGCCGGGGTGTGACCGCCGACACCGGATCAGGTCGCCGCCCGCGGCACGGGTGACGCCGTTTCGGCCGAGGCTCAGTCGGCCGAAACGGCGTCCTTCGCATTCTGCCGCACACCGCCGCGGCGTGCCGCATGAATCTTCAACAACCTTTCGAAATGGCTCACTTCGCTCGGTAGCGCCGCATCTTCGCGCGCGCCCCGCACACCTGCATCGAGCACCAGCGCCCCCGCCCCGCCGGGCTGCGGTCGTAGTACGCCCAGTGGCAGTCGGCCGCCTCGCAGGCTTTCAGCCGGGTCCAGGTGCCCTCGACCAGCGCCTGGGCGATGGCCGCGGCCACGCGGGACAGCAGCGGGCCCTCCTCGGCCGGGGCGAGCACGGCCGAACCGTCGGCGGCGTCGACCGCGACCACCAGCGGGCTCGCCGCCAGCAGATCACCGAGCGAGGTCACCGCGCGGTGCGGCGGATGCCCGGCGTGGGCGAGGAGCGCCACCCGCAGCGACTCCCGCAGCTCCCGCGCCCCGGGCAGGTCCTCCTCGGCCAGCCCGAAGCGCGCCCTGCCCTGCGCCGTGTCCAGCGAGTCCGCCCCCGACTCCAGGTCCACCGTGTTGACCAGGGACTCGACCAGCTCCAGGCCCCCGGGCGCGGGCGTTCTCTCACTCATGGCTGCACGCTATCCCTCGCTTCTCGAACGCTTCTCCAATTCCCTTGCGACGTTACCCCCAATGCATGAGTATGGGGTAACAGCGTTACCCGTTGATGCGCTTCATGGGTAACAAGAGCGCGTAAGCAGGACTCCGAGGAGGAAGTCATGGCCATCGCCGAACTGGGTGCCGTCGTCCTGGACTGTCCCGAACCCCGCGCCCTCGCCGACTTCTACGCCCGCATGCTCGGCGGCAGCGTCGAGGGCGAGGGGGACTGGGTGGACCTGAAGGTGCCCGGCGGGCCGGCTCTGGCCTTCCAGGCCGCCCCCGGGTTCGTACCGCCGCAGTGGCCCGCGCCCGATCAGTCGCAGCAGTTCCATCTCGACCTGACCGTCGAGGACCTGGACGCCGCCGAGGAAGGGGTACTGGCCCTGGGCGCGAAGCCGCTGGACGCCGGGGACCACTCGCGCACCTTCCGGGTTTACGCCGATCCCGCAGGGCACCCATTCTGCCTGTGCGCCTGCTGACATCCCCGCGACCCCTCGAGAGGATCCCATGGCACCCGTGGCACGCCTGCGCAACGTAGTCCTCGACTGCCCCGACCCGCGGGCCCTGGCCCGCTTCTACGCCGACGTCGGCGGCGGCAGGCCCAAGGACGACGACCCCGACTGGGTCGTACTCCAGATCCCGGCCGGGCCGCGGCTCGCCTTCCAGTCGGCGCCCGGCTACAGCCCGCCGCAGTGGCCGCGGGCCGACCACGACTCCCAGCAGTTCCACCTCGACTTCGACGCCGGGTCCACCTGGGAGGAGGTCGAGGCGGCCCAGGAGAAGGTGCTGGAGCTGGGCGCGCGACTGCTGCACAAGGAGGACAAGGAGGACTTCCGGGTGTACGCCGACCCGGCCGGGCACCCGTTCTGCCTCTGCCGGATCGAGCCCGGCGACCGGGCGCCCGTGGTCGAGCGCCCCTGATCAGCCGTCCAGGTCCTCGATGGTCGCGTTGGACGGGCCCCGCGTCGCCCGCAGGTCGCGGGCCACGTCCTCGGCCGCGCCCAGCACCCGTACCGCGTTCTGCCAGGTCAGCTTGGTCAGGTCGGGCCTGGACCAGCCGCGCTCCAGCAGTTCGGCGATGAGGTTGGGGTAGCCGGAGACGTCATTCAGGCCCTCGGGGGTGAAGGCGGTGCCGTCGTAGTCGCCGCCGATGCCGAGGTGGTCGACGCCGACGACCTCGCGCATGTGGTCCAGGTGGTCGGCGACCGTGGACACCGTGGCGATCGGGCGCGGGTTGGCCTCCTCGAAGGCGCGGTGCACCTTCATCGCCTCGGCGGTGGTGTCGAGGTGGTGGAAGCCGTGGGCGCGCATGTTCTCGTCGGCCGCGGCCGTCCAGTCGACGGCCGCCTGGAGCACGAACTTCGGCACGAAGGTCACCATCGCGACGCCGCCGTTGCCGGGGAGGCGCTCCAGGACGTCGTCCGGGATGTTGCGCGGGTGCTCGCACACCGCGCGGGAGGAGGAGTGGGAGAAGATCACCGGGGCGGTCGAGGTGTCCAGCGCGTCACGCATCGTCGAGGGCGCCACATGCGAGAGGTCGACCAGCATGCCCTCGCGGTTCATCTCCCGCACGACCTCGCGACCGAAGGCGGACAGACCGCCGGTCTTCGGTACGTCCGTCGCCGAGTCGGCCCACGCGATGTTGTCGTTGTGGGTGAGGGTCATGTAGCGGACGCCGAGCGCGTACAGGGCGCGCAGGGTGGCGAGGGAGTTCGCGATGGAGTGGCCGCCCTCCGCGCCCATCAGCGACGCGATACGGCCCTCGGCGCGGGCGGCCTCCATGTCCGCCGCCGTCAGCGCCGGGCGCAGGTCGCGCGGATGGCGCACCAGCAGTTGCCGTACGCAGTCGATCTGCTCGAGGGTGGCGCTGACCGCCTTGTCACCGGCGTAGTCGGAGCGGACGTACACCGACCAGAACTGCGCGCCGACACCGCCCTCGCGCAGGCGGGGGATGTCGGTGTGCAGATGGGCGCCCTGGTGGCCGGCGAGGTCGCGGGCGTCGAGGTCGTAGCGGACCTGTTCGCGCAGGGCCCACGGGAGGTCGTTGTGGCCGTCGACGACCGGGAACTCGCGCAGGAGTTCCCGGGCTGCCTCCAACGAAGCGGAGGACATCGGCGTCACTTCCCCGCGCCGAAGCCGAAGCCGTTCGATCCGTCCACCTTCGCACGCAGGCGCTTGCCCTTCTCGGTGGCCTGGTCGTTCAGGTCCTGCTGGAACTCCCGCATCCGCTGCAGCAGGTCCTCGTCGTGGGCGGCCAGGATGCGGGCGGCGAGCAGGCCCGCGTTGCGCGCGCCGGCGACCGAGACGGTGGCGACCGGGACGCCGGCCGGCATCTGCACGATGGAGAGCAGCGAGTCCATGCCGTCGAGGTACTTCAGCGGGACGGGCACGCCGATGACCGGCAGGGGGGTGACGGAGGCGAGCATGCCGGGGAGGTGGGCGGCTCCCCCGGCGCCCGCGATGATCACCTTCAGGCCCCGCTCGGCGGCCTGCTCGCCGTACGCGACCATCTCGCGCGGCATACGGTGCGCGGAGACGACGTCGACCTCGTAGTCGATCTCGAACTCGTCGAGGGCCTGGGCGGCGGCCTCCATGACCGGCCAGTCGGAGTCCGAACCCATGACGATGCCTACAACGGGGCTCATTCGGTGATGGTCCCTCTCAGGTAGCCGGCAGCGTGACGGGCGCGCTCCAGCACGTCGTCGAGGTCGTCGCCGTAGGTGTTGACGTGACCGACCTTGCGGCCGGGCTTCACGTCCTTGCCGTACATGTGGATCTTGAGCTGGGGGTCGCGGGCCATGCAGTGCAGGTACGCGGAGTACATGTCCGGGTAGTCGCCGCCGAGGACGTTGACCATCACCGTCCACGGGGCGCGCGGGCGGGGGTCGCCGAGCGGGAGGTCGAGGACGGCCCGGACGTGGTTGGCGAACTGGGACGTTATCGCCCCGTCCTGGCTCCAGTGGCCCGAGTTGTGCGGGCGCATCGCCAGTTCGTTGACGAGGATGCGGCCGTCGCGGGTCTGGAACAGCTCGACGGCGAGGTGGCCGACGACGTCCAGTTCCTTGGCGATCCGCAGAGCCATCTCCTCGGCCTGCAGGGCGAGGGGCTCGTCGAGGTCGGGGGCGGGCGCGATGACCGTGTCGCAGACGCCGTCCACCTGCCGGGACTCGACCACCGGGTAGGCGACGGCCTGGCCGTGCGGCGACCGTACGACGTTGGCGGCGAGCTCGCGGGCGTAGTCGACCTTCTCCTCGGCGAGGACCGGGACGCCGGCGCGGAACGGGTCGGCGGCCTCCTCGACGGAGTCGACGACCCAGACGCCCTTGCCGTCGTAGCCACCGCGGACCGTCTTGAGGACGACGGGAAAGCCGTCGCCCTCCGCCGCGAAGGCGGCCACGTCCGCCGGGTCGCCGACGATGCGGTGCCGGGGGCACGGCACGCCGATCGCGTCGAGCCTCGCGCGCATCACACCCTTGTCCTGGGCGTGTACGAGCGCGTCGGGGCCGGGGCGTACGGGGATGCCGTCCGCCTCGAGCGCCCTGAGGTGCTCGGTGGGTACGTGTTCGTGATCGAAAGTGATCACATCGCACCCTCGGGCGAACTCGCGGAGCGTGTCGAGGTCGCGATAGTCGCCGACGACGACATCGCTGACGACCTGAGCCGCGGAATCCTGCGGGGTGTCACTGAGAAGCTTGAACCTGATGCCCAGCGGGATGCCTGCCTCGTGTGTCATACGAGCGAGCTGACCCCCGCCGACCATGCCGACTACCGGGAACGTCACGCCCCTAGGGTATCGGCCGCCGCGGGGCGACCCTCTTACCGGACTTTTCCGCGTCTCCTCGGGGCGTATGAGTTCACGCACAGGCAATCGCGAAGGGGGGTGGTTAGCATGGCTGCGTTGACGAAACCGACCGACAAATCGACCGACGGGAGCCTTCACGACCATGGGACGTGGTTCCTCGGGGCTCCAGAAGGCGCCTCCGGTGACTCGCAGCGCGCTTCGGCAGCGCCTCGACCGGCTGGTACGTGAGGTCGCCAAGTTCGGTGCGGTGGGCGGGGCCGGGGTCCTGGTCAACTTCCTCGTGTTCAACCTGGTACGGCATGTGACCGACCTCCAGGTGGTGCGGTCGAGCGTGATCGCGACGGCGGTCGCGACCTTCACCAACTATCTCGGTTACCGGTACTTCACCTACCGGGACCGCGACAAGAGCCGCCATACCACGGAACTCGGGCTGTTCCTGCTGTTCAGCGCGGTCGGCCTGGTCATCGAGAACGGCGTGCTGTACGCGGCGACGTACGGCTTCGGCTGGGACAGCCCGCTGCAGAGCAACATCTTCAAGTTCCTCGGCATCGGCATCGCGACGCTGTTCCGGTTCTGGTCGTACCGCACCTGGGTGTTCCGGGCGCTCCCGGTGGAGGAGCCGGCGCCGCCCGCCGAATCGTTCCTGGAGCGCCGGCCCGCGGCACGGGAGGCGAGGGTCGGTCAGCGGGTGGGCTGACACGCACCTGGTGCAGGACGCCTACCTGACCGTCAGTCCCGACTCCTGCGCCTTCTTCGCCGGCGGTGTCCGGGACAGGAACAGGGCCATGACCGGGGGCTTCGTCTGGAGCATCTCGAGCCGGCCGCCGTCCGCCTCCGCCAGGTCGCGGGCCACCGCCAGGCCGATGCCCGTGGAGTTGCGGCCGCTGATCGCGCGCTCGAAGATGCGGGCGCCGAGGTCGGCCGGGATGCCGGGGCCCTCGTCGGTGACCTCGATGACCGCCTGGTTGCCGGTGACGCGGGTGCGCAGGGCCACGGTGCCGCCGCCGTGCATGAGGGAGTTCTCGATCAGGGCCGCCAGGACCTGGGCCACCGCGCCCGGCGTGCCCACCGCCTCCAGATGACGCTTGCCCGAGCTCACGATCGCCCGGCCCGCGCTGCGGTACGCCGGGCGCCACTCGGCGAGCTGCTGCTGGATGACCTCGTCGAGGTCGAAGGTGACCGCGGAGCCGTTGCGCGGGTCGCGGGAGTTGGTCAGGAGGCGTTCGACGACGTCCGTGAGGCGTTCCACCTGCGTCAGGGCGATGGTCGCCTCGTCCTTCACGGTGTCGAGATCGTCGGTGAGGGTGATCTCCTCCAGGCGCATGGAGAGCGCGGTGAGGGGGGTGCGGAGCTGGTGGGAGGCGTCCGCCGCGAGTCGGCGTTCGGCCGTCAGCATGCGCCCGATGCGTTCCGCCGACGAGTCCAGCACGTCCGCCACCCGGTCCAGCTCGGGGACGCCGTAGCGCTTGTGCCGGGGGCGGGGGTCGCCGGAGCCGAGCCGTTCCGCCGTCTCCGCGAGGTCGGTGAGCGGGGAGGCGAGACGGTTCGCCTGGCGGACGGCGAGCAGCACCGCCGCGATCACCGCGAGCAGCGCCACCGCCCCGATGATCAGCAGCGTACGGCCGACCTCCCGGGTCACCGACGAGCGCGGCTCCTGCACGGTGACGGTCTCGCCCTCCTCACCCGTCTCCGTGGCGCTGATGACGTCACCGCTCGGCCTGGCGCCCACCTCGATCAACGGCTTGCCGGGGATCCGGATCTCGGCGTAACGATCCCCCTGGATCTGGTCCCGCAGCACCGCGGCGTCCACGGTCTCCTCGCCGAGCAGCCGGCTGTCCACGATGCTGGCCAGCCGCACGGCCTCGGTGTCCACCCGCTCCTGCGCGGTGCTGGTGATCGTCCGCGTCTCGACGATGACGAGCGACACCCCGAAGACGGCGATCACGACGAGAACGACGGCGAGGGTGGACTGGATCAGTCGGCGGCGCATGTCCTCTTACTTACCTGTACGGCCCGTGTGTCTGTACGGCCCGGTGCCTTCGGGCTCAGCTCTTCTCGAACCGGAAGCCCACGCCTCGCACCGTCGCGATGTAACGGGGGTTCGCCGCGTCGTCGCCCAGCTTCTTGCGCAGCCAGGAGATGTGCATGTCGAGCGTCTTGGTCGACGACCACCAGGTCGTGTCCCAGACCTCCCGCATGAGCTGGTCCCGGGTCACCACCCGGCCCGCGTCCCGCACCAGCACCCGCAGCAGGTCGAACTCCTTCGCCGTGAGCTGGAGCTCCTCGTCGCCCATCCACGCCCGGTGCGACTCGACGTCGATGCGCACCCCGTGCGTGGCCGGCGGCTGCTGCGGCTCCGCGGCCCCGCGCCGCAGCAGCGCCCGCACCCGGGCGAGCAGCTCGGCGAGCCGGAACGGCTTGGTGACGTAGTCGTCGGCGCCCGCGTCCAGGCCCACGACGGTGTCCACCTCGTCGGCGCGCGCGGTCAGGATGAGGATCGGCACGGTGTGACCGTCGGCACGCAGTCGGCGTGCCACCTCCAGGCCGTCCATGCCGGGCAGGCCGAGGTCCAGCACGACCAGGTCGACTCCGCCCTTCATTCCCGCGTCGAGCGCGGTGGGGCCGTCCTCGCGCACCTCGACCTCGTACCCTTCCCGGCGCAGTGCGCGGGCCAGCGGCTCCGAAATGGACGCGTCGTCCTCGGCGAGCAGTACTCGGGTCATGAGCTGATGGTAGTCCGCCCTTGACAAGAGCTGGAGGGTGATCGGCGGCCTTGGTTCTCACCGGCTTTTGGTCAGCCTCTTACCTTCACCCGCTGTGGTACAGACCTACGCCTGTGAGGTGCCATCCTGGAAAGGACCATGGAAAAGGTGTTGCGGTTCCCTCGACACCTGTGATTCGGGTCTCAAGTCCTTCCATATCCGGCGGTGTCGTGACGTATGGTGAATCCACGCCTGTAGCACTGCGGGGACCTTCGGCGCTTGACGCTGGGGGTCTCTTTCATGTGCGGGCCGGTACGCGCCGGCGCCGCGCCGTCCGCCGCTTCGTGACCCGGAGCGGGACTCCTCGCGGGCACCGCTCAGGCACACGCGTCCCGACCAGCAAGGATCGACCATGGCGTCCAGCCTGACGAAGGACTCGGCCCGCCCGGGCACCCCCGGCTCCGAGAAGACCTTCTTCGGCCACCCCCGCGGACTGGCCACTCTCTTCATGACCGAGATGTGGGAGCGTTTCTCCTACTACGGCATGAGGGCCCTGCTCCCGCTGTATCTCGTCGCTCCGGGGGGCCTGCATCTGAACGCGGCCACGGCGACCGCGATCTACTCCGTGTACGTGTCGCTGGTGTACCTGCTCGCCATGCCCGGCGGCTGGTTCGGTGACCGGGTCTGGGGTCCGCGCAAGACCGTCGCCGTCGCGGGCGGCGTCATCATGCTCGGCCACCTCACCCTGGCCCTGCCCTCCTCCGGCACGTTCTACGCCGGTCTCGGCCTGGTCGCCATCGGTTCGGGTCTGCTGAAGGCCAACATCTCGACGATGGTCGGCCACCTCTACGACGGACCGGACGACCCGCGCCGCGACGGTGGCTTCACCGTCTTCTACATGGGCATCAACCTCGGTGCCTTCGCGGCCCCGCTGGTCATCGGCACCATCGGTGAGAACGTCAACTGGCACCTGGGCTTCGCGCTCGCCGCGCTCGGCATGGCGCTGGGCCTCGCCCAGTTCCTGATCGGCTCGCGCCACCTGGCCGACCGCTCCAGCGTCGTCCCGACGCCGCTGTCCGCCGAGGAGAAGTCCTCGACGCTGCGCAAGGCGGCGATCTGGGCCGGAATCGCGGTCGTCTTCTACGCGATCGTCGGCTTCTCCGGCAACTACACGCTGAACTGGATCCTGGTCCCGCTGACGCTGCTCGGCGTCATCATCCCGACCATGGTTCTGGTCCGCATCAAGCGCGACAAGGACCTGGACCGCCCCGAGCAGTCCAAGATGTCCGCGTACATCTGGTTCTTCGTGGCCGCGGCCGTGTTCTGGATGATCTACGACCAGGGCGGCTCGACCCTGTCGATCTTCGCCGAGTCGTCCGCCGACAACAGCGTCCTCGGCTGGGAGTTCCCGGTCTCCTGGTACCAGTCGGTCAACCCGGTCCTGATCATGGCGCTGGCCCCGGTCTTCGCCTGGTTCTGGCTGGCGCTGAACCGGCGCGGCAAGGAGCCGAGCACGATCGTGAAGTTCGGCTCGGGTCTGGTCCTGGTCGGCGCGTCCTTCTTCCTCTTCCTGGCCCCGCTGACGATCGCCGAGGGCGGTCACAAGGCGGCCGCGATGTGGCTGGTGGCGATCTACTTCACGCAGACCGTGGGTGAGCTGCTGCTGTCGCCGGTGGGTCTGTCGGTGACGACGAAGATGGCGCCCGCGAAGTACGCCTCGCAGATGATGGGTGTCTGGTTCCTGGCCGTCACCGCGGGTGACGCGACGACCGGTCTGCTCTCCATCGCCGGGGTCGACCTGAACAAGACGAACATCGTGGCCCTGGAGGCCACGCTCGCCGTCCTCGCCGGTTTCGCGGTGTGGATGTATCGGCGGAAGGTCAAGTCGCTCATGGGCGACGTACGCTAGCGCTGTGCTTGAGCCGGCAGGGCCGCTGCAATCCGACTGGGTTGCAGCGGCCCTGCCCGTTTGCCGCGCCCCCAAGAAGCGTCGGTCAGCGCATCCTTCGTTTCGGCATGAACGTGAACACCGCCCCGCCCAGCAGCAGCGCCGTCCCCGCCACCAGACCCAGCGCCTTCAAGGCACCGCTGTCCTCAGCCCCCGTCGCCGCCAAGCCCCCGTCCGTCGACGAGCCCCCCGCGGAGCCTCCCGCCGAACCGCCGGTCGAGCCGCCGCCGGACGCGCCGCTGGCCTGTTCCGTGGTGTCCAGGGTCAGGGAGACCTCGGTCTTGGTCGGCGTGCAGGTCGTCGTCGTGCCCAGGGCCTTCACCGTCAGAACGCCTGGCGACAGGGTCGACTCTCCGCTCGCGCCCGGCTTGTAGGTGCCCTCGAGGTCGGGGATCTCGATCGGTTCGCCCGACTTGATGTCCTCGGAGTTGGTCGGGCCCTCGACATGGACCGTGCCCTTGTCCGCGCCGCCCAGGACGACCTCCATCGACGGCTTGACCGAGTCCTTGGGGATGTCGGCGGGGCTGTCCATCACCGACTTCTTGAACTGGACCGTGAGGTCGAAGCTGCCGCCGTTCTTCTTGGCGTCGATCTGGACCGGCGAGGTCGCCTCCTTGTCGCCGATGGGCGTCTTGCACTGGTACGGGACCTGGACCTCCTTGCCGGTGAAGTCGGTCTGGCCGCCGTCGCCGCCACCGGTGCTCGTGCCGCCGGTGTCCCCGCCGCCCGTCCCGCTCTCGCTCTCACTCGGCGTCGGGTCGGAGGATCCCGTGGGCAGGCCGGTCGGCACGCTCGTCGGCAGGGTCGGGACGACCGTCGGCAGACCGCCCGTCGTACCGCCCGAGCTTCCGCCCCCGTCGGTCACCTTGATCGTCGCCGCCTTCTGCACCGTCTCCTTCGGCGAGCACTTGGTGTCCGTGGAGATCGGCTTGTTGACGTTGATGTTGTAGGCGTCCGGCGTCAGCGTCACCTCGCCCGGCGCCGTCAGCTTCAGCTTGCCCTTCATGTCGGACAGCTTCATGTCGCCGCCCTTGGGGATCGGCGGGTTCTCGCGCGGGCCCTGCATGGCGATGTCCGCCGTCTGCGCGCCGGCCGCCTTCAGGGTGCCCGTCGGCTGGATCGTGTTCGCCTCCAGGTCGAGGATGTCGGGGTTCTTGGACGCCGCCTGGACGAACTTCCAGACGATCTCCACCTCGTCGCCGACCTTCGCCTCGGCGGGCGCGGTGACCTCCACCTTCGTGGTGCCCTGGACCGGCGGCAGCCCGGAGATGGCGGGCGGGATGCACTCGGTCGCGTACGCCACCTCCGCCGCCTGGGCGGTCCCGGCGGACACGCCGAGCAGGACGCCCGCACCGCCGAGCATCAGGGCGACGCCCGCCGCGCTCGCCCTCCCGGGCCGGGCCGGTATGACTCTCCTTCGCTTGCTCACGGGGGTCCCTTCCTGGTCGGAGTCGTAGGACTCGTCGGGCTGTCGTCGTGCGGTGCGGAGAGCCGGCCGGCCGTGCCCGGGTCGTTGTCCGGGGTGAACCACGGCAGGGTCGAAGAGGGGGAAGCCGCGTGCCTCGCCTCTTCCCGGGGCCTGAGCCCCGGCAGGCGAAGGGCGACTTCGGGCAGGCGCAGGCCACGGCGGCGGGCCGGCTGCCGCGGCCGTATCCGGTCCACCACGGCCATCCCGACGCGGAACAGCGCCGCCGGTACGACCAGGCCGACCAGGATCCAGAACAGCGTCACGCCCCAGGGCCGGCCCACGCCCCAGGGCTGTTCGGCCATCACCTTGCCGCCGTACTTCAGGGAGACGGTGTAGTCGCCGTGCGCCCCGGCGGCGAGTTCCACCGGCAGTTCGATGCGGGCCTTCCTGCCCGGCTGGATCGTGCCGCGCCACTGCTGCTCCTCCCACTGCGGGGCGAACACGCCGTGGGAGGTGCCGACTTGGAAGAGCGGGTTCTTGACGGCAGAGGTGCCGACATTGCCGACGGTGAAGACCAGCGTCCGGGTGGGTGGTGCGCCGAACCAGGTGAGCAGGCCGCTGGAGCCGTCCAGCCGGGTGTCCGTCAGGACCGACAGACGGCCGCCCGCCGGCTCCGCGGGCAGCGGCTCGACCGCGTGCCCGGCGACCTGGAAGATGGCGTCGGCCTCGGCCTTCGCCCCGGTCACCGTCGCCACATGCACCACACACGGGCACGGCACGGGCGGCTCGGCCACCGGCAGCTTCCGGCTGAAGCGGCCCTCGGCGTCCGTGGTCACGGCCCTGCCGTCCGCGTTGGCACAGGAGTTGGTGCCACCGGTCACCCCGGTCGACGGCACGGACTGGCCGCAGATCAGGAGCATCAGCAGGGCGCGCGGCCGCCAGCCGCTGCCGGTGACGGTGATCGAACCGCCCGTTCCCGCCTGGGCCTTGGACAGCTTCACGGAGGGCGGATCGTCGGCCGCCGACGCGGTCGCCGTCGGCGACAGCAGCACCAGCGCGGCCAGCAACGCCACGACGATCCGCACCTTGACGCTCACGTCCCCGCTCCCGTCAGCTCGGCTTGTTCCAGCGGTCGTTGGGGCTCCTCGGCGGCGTACGGCCTACGACGCCTTCGATGTCGTACGACGAACAGGGCGCCCAGCGCCGCCATCGCCCCCGCGGCCCCCGCCACCGCGCCCCAGGGCACGAACCGCGCCGACGCCTGAGCCGTGTCGCTCGCGCCGCCCGCCGCCGTCACCGTCAGCCGCACGTCGACCGCGTCGAGGGCGGGGCGGTCGGGCCAGGGCTCGGTGAGCTTGGTGCGGCTGCCGGGCGGCAGGTCGACGGGGAGGGTGCGCGGGGCGCGGTCGAGGAGGCGGCCGAAGACGCCGTCGGCGCGGACCGCGAGGGTCGGAGTGAGAGGGGTCGTGCCGCGGTTGACCAGCTCGTATGTGATGCCGTCGGTGCGGAGGGCCACATGCTCGACCGTCAGCGCGGACAGTTCGGGGCCGGTGACGCGCAGGCGCAGCGCGACGCTCTCGGCACGTCCGTCGGCGTCGCGGGCGACGATCTCGCCGGAGCGGTCGCCGGGGGCCGTGCCCGTCGGGACGGTCACCGTGAACGGGACCTCGGCACGGGTGCGGGCCGGGATCCGCACCCGGCTCTCGGCGAGGGCGATGGGGACGCCGGTGCCGTGCAGGCGTACGGTGACCGGCTTCTCGCCCCGGTTCGTCACGGCCACCGTGTCCTGCTGGACCGTGCCGGGCCCGCCCTCGGTGTAGAAGGACGGGCGCCCGCCGCCGGAGGGCGCGACGGACCAGGGCTCGGCGGCGGTCGCCGCGGGGGCGGCCGCCAGCAGGAGCGGTAGCAGCAGGGGCAGGCACAGGACACGGGCGGCTGACGACATCGGCGGCTCCAGCGGATCGGTACGGGACGGTCAGCGGCGTACCGTCTGTCCCCGCCGCGTCAGCCACAGCGCGCCGGCCGCGCCCGCGAGCAGGACCGTGCCGCCGAGGGTGCCGAGGGCGATCGCGGAGTCCTCGGGGCCGGTCTGCGGAAGCTCGGCGCCCGAGCCGGAGCCGCCCTGGGTCCCGCTGTCGGCTCCGCCGCCGCCCGCCGCCGTGACGTCGAGGCTCAGCGAGGGCCCGGGGTCGTTGGTGGGCGTGCACGTGGTGGTCGTGCCGAGGGCCTTGATGGTGAGGACGCCCGCGGTGAAGGTGACCTTGCCGGTCTTCTTCGGGGTGTAGGTGCCCGTCAGGTCGCTGATCTTGATCGGGGTGTTGGCGGGGATCGCCTCCTGGTTGGCCGGGCCGGTCACGTTCATGGTGCCGCTGTCGGCGCCGCCCAGCTTGATGGTGGCGCTCGGGTTCATCGCGCCCTTGCCGAGTTCTACGGGGCTGGACGAGACGCCCTTCTGCCACGACATGGTGATCTTGTAGCCGCTGCCGCTCTTGACGCCCTTGATGTCGATGGGCGAGACGGCGCTCTTGTCGCCGATCGGCGTCTTGCAGGCGTAGTTGACGTCGACGACCTCGGCCCGGGCCGCGGGGGCGGCCATCAGCACCGCCGAGCCGGCCAGGGCCGCGGCGGTCGCGAGCGCGGCGGTTCGCTTCTGCTTCGACACGGTCCCCTCATTCCTGACGGCATATCAGATCGGCCGTCAAGGTACGCCCGGGGCCTTGAGGAAGGAAGACACGGCGCACGCCGGAGTTGTGGCGATCCGGAGTGCACCGAGTGGAGGGGGTGACCGTGGGTAACTCAGATGGGCGGGGCGTGTCGACGGGTGGGCGGGGGCGTGCCAGCGGAAACGATTTACGCCGGGGCGCCGAGCTCCGCCCACACCGTCTTGCCGGCGACTCCCGGCGTGCGCACGACACCCCAGTCCAGGCACAGCCGCTGCACGATGAACATGCCATGGCCGCCGGGGCGCCCGGCGCGATGCGGGGTGCGCGGGGCGGGCTGGCCGGTGCCCTTGTCGGAGACCTCGAGGCGGATGACCTTGTTGTCGCAGGCGATCCACATCTCGTCCGGGCCCTCGGCGTGCAGACAGGCGTTGGTGACCAGCTCGGAGACCACGAGCAGCACGTCCTCGGCCGCGGCCCGCTGGTCGGCGGTGGCGGCGGGCAGCCAGCCCCAGGCGTACAGCGCCTGCCGGGCGAAGTCCCGGGCGAGCGGTACGACCCCGCTCTGGCCCTCGAAGGCCAGTCGGCGGACCTGACGCCCCGCCGCGGCCTCGGCGGACGCCTCGGGCTCGCCGGGCCGCAGGGGCGGCACCGCGCCCCCCTCGGACGTTCCCGCCCCTGACACGCCCTCCTCGGACGCCCCGGAAGCGCCGCTGGGCTCGGGGCCGCGGTCGCCCGGCGGGAAAGGCCGGGTGGTGCTCATCAGCGCTTCACCTCACCGATTCACCAGTTCAACGTTCACACGATTCAGAAGTCAGTACGCAGAGTCGGTACGTCGTTACAGGCTCCTTGCCTGATACGCCGGTCACAGTCCCCCCACCCCCGGTGGCCGACGTCACAGCCGACAGGTTCAGGATGTCTCCTGCCCGACCCGGCCGAGGGAACACCCCTGTATTCGGGACGAATGATGTGACGTCTGATGCAGCGCCTGACGTGCGGGGTCAGCCGGCGCCGTCGGACTCGTCGGCCAGCGCGGCTTCGAGCGAGTCGTGGACGGTGAAGACCGCCTCGGCCCCTGTGATCTCGAACACTCGGGCCACCACGGGCAGCATGCCCGCGAGGTGCACCCCACCCCCGGCCGCCTCCGCCTTCAGACGCGCCCCGAGCAGTACGTTCAACCCCGTGGAGTCGCAGAACTCGAGCCGCGAGCAGTCGACGACCAGCCGACTGAAGCCTTTGCCGAGGCAGTCCTCGAGTGGCTCACGCAACAAATCGGCGGTGTGGTGATCCAACTCACCCGCCGGGGTCACGACGGCACTGGAGCCCTCTTCCCGCACCTCGACCAGTAGTCGGCCAGACTGTGCGCTGCCGACCGTCCCGCGGTCCATGCCGTGTCTCACTCCCGACGTCGTGGCTGCTGACTGACGCTCTCGAACACTACGCCTTCCCTACGCCCTTCAACACCCGAACATCCACACAGAATCGGACATTTCGGACCAGAGCGCACTTGCGGTGGGCTCGGGAAAGCGGGTAGGGCTAGTAGAGACACGTAACCGACTCGGCCGGCTTGGAGGCGCCGCACACCGCAGTGCACGACAGGCTTCGGCAGCCATATGCCGAGAACGATGGAGGACATCATGTCACCCCGGCTCGACGCATCGCATACCCAGAGCGCGACGTCGGCATCCCTACCGGAACAGCTGGATCCCATCGAGCGCAGCAGCGACGCGGGTTCCGAGCACGCCTTCGAGCATGACCTGGACCAGGACGACGCACTCGCCGGGCTTCCGGACATCCCCCCGTACGACGAGGTGGGGCCGGTGGACGCACGGGCCCTGTCCAAGACCCTCTTCGAGCGGCTGGAGTCGCTGGAGGAAGGGACCCACGAATACTCGTACGTCCGCAACACGCTCGTCGAACTCAACCTCGCACTGGTCAAGTTCGCCGCCTCCCGCTTCCGCTCGCGCAGCGAGCCGATGGAGGACATCATCCAGGTCGGCACCATCGGCCTGATCAAGGCGATCGACCGCTTCGAGCTCAGCCGCGGCGTGGAGTTCCCCACCTTCGCGATGCCGACGATCATCGGCGAGATAAAGCGCTTCTTCCGCGACACGTCGTGGTCGGTACGGGTGCCGCGCCGGCTTCAGGAGCTGCGGCTCGACCTGGCCAAGGCCGGCGACGAGCTGGCCCAGCGGCTCGACCGCGCGCCCACGGTGGCGGAACTGGCCGAGCGCCTGGGCCTGACCAACGACGAGGTCGTCGAGGGCATGGCGGCGTCGAACGCGTACACCGCCTCGTCGCTGGACGCCCAGCCGGAGGAGGACGACGCCGAGGGCGCGCTGGCCGACCGGATCGGCTACGAGGACCACGGCATCGAAGGCATCGAGTACGTCGAGTCGTTGAAGCCGCTCATCGCCGAACTCCCGCCGCGGGACCGGAAGATCCTCTCCCTGAGGTTCGTCGCCGGAATGACCCAGTCGGAGATCGGCGAGGAACTCGGCATCTCCCAGATGCATGTGTCGCGACTGCTGTCGCGGACCCTGATCAGGCTCAGAAAGGGTCTGACGATCGAGGAATGACCGGCCGCGGAGCGCCGCCCGCGCCGCGCCGACCCGCACTGTGCCCGGTACCCCGCCGAATTCTGTCGGCAGGGCACCGGGCACAGTGCGTTCCGGCCCAGTGCGTTCGGGCACAGGTGCGTTCGGATTCGATCGGATCTTTCACCCGGATCTTTCACCGACTGCCATGGGTTACCCACAGAAACCCTTTCCCCACGGCTCCCCTTCCACCACTATGAGCCGTCATACCCGCCGGTAGGCCAGAAGTCCGAGCGGGTCGCACGGCCGCAAGGAGGCATGGGGGATGGCTCGGTCCGACGACGCTGGGGACCGTGGCGGGGGGATGCACGCGGGCGCGTCCGACGCGCGGCTGACCGAACTGCTGCGCTCCGACACGGGCACCGCGTACACGGCGCTCCAGGAACTGCGCACCCGCCATCACGCGCACGTCCTCGCCTACGCCCGCCTGTGCACCCCGAACCACTCCATGGCACGGCAGTTGGCGGCCCAGGCCTTCACCCTCGCGGCCCGCCAGACGGCCCGCGGCATCGACCCCGGCGTCCCCTGGCGCCACCAACTCCTGCTGCTGACCGCCCGGTTGGCCGGAACCTGGGCGAGGGACGAGCGTGCGGCGGGCCTCGACGCGAGCGTACTGCTGGTGCTGAACACGGCCGGCCCCGCCGGCCCGGTCCCGCCCATGCTCACCGTGTTCCAGGCCCTGCCGCCGCGCACCCAGGGCCTGATCTGGTACGGAGTCCTGGAGCAGGAGCCACCGGAACGCACGGCCGCTCTGCTCGGCCTCACCCGCGAGGACGTCACCTACGGCACGCACGCGGCGCTCCAGCAGCTCTCCCGCTCCTGTCTGCGCGCCCGCCTCGCCGCCTCCGACGACCCCGCCTGCCCCGACTTCGGCCGCCTCATCGAGGAGTCCGTACGGCCGGACAGCCCCCGCGACAGCGCCGACCTGCGCGCCCACATGGCCCGCTGCCCGCACTGCACGACGGCGTACGAGGAACTGTCGGCCCTGCGGGACACTCCGCGCACGGCGCTGGCCGAGGGGTTGTTGCCGTGGGGCGGGACGGCGTATGCGGCCGGGGGCGCGGCGCAGGCGGCCGAGCGGGCGGCCGGGAGCCTCACCGTGGGGCGGGGCCGGCCGCTGGACCGGCGCCGGGTCGTGCTGGTGTCGGCGGCGCTCGGGGTGGCGCTGGTGGCGTTCCTTGCGACACGGGGCGGCACGTCGTCGCCGGATCCGGTGGCTGCGGCGAGTAGTCCTCCGAGCGTGCCGCCGGTCGCGGTGACCGTGACGACCACGGTGTCGGCGACACCGTCGGCATCTCCCTCACCGTCGCCGTCACCGTCGAGGACCTTCAAGTCCCCGTCCCCCACGAAGAGTCCGACCCCGACGAAGACGGCGCGCCCCAAGCCCAAGCCGACGCCCACGCCCTCCCCCACACACCCGCCGACCGGCGCCTACGCCCAGGTCGTCAACGTCTCCTCCGGGCTCTGCCTGGACGTGGGCGGCCCCTTCTACAACGGGACCGATGTGATCACGGCCCCGTGCGGCTCGTCCCGGACTCAGCGCTGGCGGGTCGACGCCGCGCGCGGCGTGCTCCAGTCGGCCGCCAACCCCGAGTACTGCCTGGACAGCCGGGGTTCGACGTATCGGGGGGTCGGGGTCTGGACGTGCGACTCGGTCCACGGGCCGAACGGGCAGAACCTGAAGTTCCTGGTGGACGGCGACGGGGCGATCCGGCCCGCCATCGCCATCGAGACGGCGGTGACGGCGTACGGCGGCGCCGGGTACGGGCTGTCCCTGCAGCCGCTGAACGGCGACGCGCGCCAGCGGTGGCGGGCCGGAGCCTCCTGATCCGGCCTGGCGTACGCGGCGCCATCAGGCCTGGCGTACGCCGCGCCGCCAGACCTCGTCGACCAGTGGCACGCCCGGCCGGTACGCCAGGTGGACATGGCTCGGGGCGTCGAGGAGGAGCAGGTCGGCGCGGGATCCCGGTGTGAGGCGGCCGATGTCGTCGCGGCGCAGGGCCGCCGCGCCGCCCGCCGTCGCCGACCAGAGCGCCTCGTCCGGGGTCATCCCCATGTCCCGTACCGCGAGGGCGATGCAGAAGGGGACGGAGGAGGTGAAGGACGAGCCGGGGTTGCAGTCGGTGGACAGGGCGACGGTGACACCCGCGTCGAGCAGGCGGCGGGCGTCGGGCCACTCGGCGCGGGTGGAGAACTCGGCGCCGGGGAGCAGGGTGGCGACGGTACGGCTGTTCGCGAGGGCGTCGACGTCGGCGTCGGTGAGGTGGGTGCAGTGGTCGGCGCTGGCGGCGTCCAGTTCGACGGCGAGCTGGACGCCGGGGCCGTAGGAGAGCTGGTTGGCGTGGATGCGGGGGTGCAGCCCCTTGGCCTTGCCGGCGGTGAGGATCGCGCGGGCCTGGTCGCCGTCGAAGGCGCCCTTCTCGCAGAAGACGTCGATCCAACGGGCGTACGGGGCACAGGCGTCGAGCATCTCGCCGGTGACGAGGGAGACGTAGGCGGCGGGGTCGTCGGTGTAGTCGAGGGAGACGATGTGGGCGCCGAGGTAGGTGACCTCGTCCGTGTGCGCGGACGCGATGCGCAGGGCCCGGGCCTCGTCCTCGACCGTCAGGCCGTAGCCGGACTTGGTCTCGAAGGTGGTGGTGCCCTGGCGGAGCGCCTCGCGCAGGTAACGGGTGAGGTTGGCTTCGAGTTCCCCGTCGCTCGCCGCCCGGGTGGCCGCGACGGTCGTGCGGATGCCGCCCGCGCTGTACGGCCGTCCCGACATCCGGGCGTTGAACTCCTGTGTGCGGTCGCCCGCGAAGACGAGGTGGGAGTGGGAGTCCACGAAGCCGGGGACGACGGCCCGGCCACCTGCGTCGACCCGATTGTCAGTGGCGGGTGCTTTGCTTTGATCACCGGTCCACGCGACGCGGTCGCCTTCGATGACGACGGCCGCGTCCTGGATCAGTCCGAGGGGGGATCCGTCACCGGAGGAGGGGTCGTTGGTGACCAGGGCGGCGATGTTGGTGATGAGCGTGCTGGCGGTGCTCGCGGAGTGGGCGGGGCTGACGGTCGTCGCGTTGCTCATGGCGTCCTTGGTTGCCTGGTCGGCGGTGGGGTCGGGTTCGGGGGCAGATGCGGAGGCGGGCCGCGCGGGTGGGCGGCCCCGGGTCATCCGCGCAGGGCTTCGACGGCGTCCGCGAGGGCTTGCGGCACATCCGGTACGAGGGTGTGGACCCCGTCCCGTACGACGTGCCGACCTGCCACGACCGTATGCGACACGTCTGCTGCCGACGCGGCGAATACGGCCGTCTCGGCCCCGAGCCGCGGAAGCGGCCCTGCCGTCCTGACCGAGTCCAGCGCGATGGTCGTGAAGTCGGCGAGCGCGCCAGGCTCCAGGGCACCTGCGCGGTCCCAGCCGAGGGCCGCGTGGCCGTCGGCGGAGGCCGCCCGCAGCAGGGCCGCCGCCGTCCAGTGACCGCGGGTGCGGGTGCGCAGGCGCTCGTTGAGCTCCATCGCGCGGGCCTCTTCGAGCAGGTCGATCACGGCGTGGCTGTCGGAGCCGAGGGAGAGCGGGGAGCCCTCGTTCTGCAGGGCGGCGGCCGGTCCGATGCCGTCGGCGAGGTCCCGCTCGGTGGTGGGGCACATGCAGGTGCCGGTGCCGCTGCCGCCGATCAGGGAGATGTCCTCGGCGGTGAGGTGGGTGTTGTGGACGCCGGTGGTGCGCGGGCCGAGGACACCGTGCAGGGCGAGGAGCTGGGTGGGGGTGCAGCCGTGGACGTCCAGGCAGGCCTCGTTCTCGGCGGTCTGCTCGGACAGGTGCACATGGAGCGGGGCCCGCCGCTCCTCGGCCCATCGCGCCACCGTCTCCAACTGGTCGACGGGCACGGCCCGTACGGAGTGGATCGCCGCCCCGATCCGTGCGTGATCCCGTTCCTTGAGAACTGAACAGCGTTCGGCCCAGCCCTCGGCGTTGCCGTCGGAGAAGCGGAGCTGGTGGGTGTTGGGGGCCTGTCCGAAGCCGGAGGAGAGGTAGGCGGTGTCGAGGAGGGTGATCCGGATGCCGGCTTCGGCGGCGGCCGCGATCAGGGCCTCGCCCATGGCGTTGGGGTCGGCGTAGGGGGTGCCGCCCGGCGCGTGGTGGACGTAGTGGAACTCGCCGACCGCCGTGATCCCGGCCAGCGCCATCTCGGCGTACACCGCGCGGGCGAGGGCGTGATAGGTCTCCGGGGTGAGCCGGTCGGCGGTGGCGTACATGACCTCGCGCCAGGTCCAGAAGGTGCCCGAGCCGACCTGGACGGTGCCGCGCAGGGCGCGGTGGAAGGCGTGGCTGTGGGCGTTCGCCAGCCCGGGGAGGGTCAGTCCGCGCAGCGGCTCCGCTCCCGGGGGCGGGGTGGGGACGTCGGTCCGGACGGCGGCGATACGGCCGTCGCCCACCTCGAGGGCGACGCCCGGCTCGACGTGGGTGTCGAGCCAGGCGTGCTCCAGCCAGTAGGTCTTGGATGTCACCTGCGGGCCAGCCCTTCCAGTACGTCGGCGAGTGCGAGGACCCCGGCCACGCAGTCGTCCTCGGCGGCGAACTCGGCCGGGGAGTGCGAGACGCCCGTGGGGTTGCGTACGAACAGCATGGCGGTCGGAATCGTGCCGGAGAGGATTCCGGCGTCGTGTCCGGCACCGGTACCCAGGACGGGCACGGTGATGTCGGTGTCCTTGCCCAGGATGCGGGCCAGTTCGTCGCGCAGGGCGTGGTCGAACTCGACCACGGGGGTGAAGGACTCCCGGACGACGTCGAGGTCGATGCCGTGCGCCTGGGCGTACTGCCGGGCCGCGTTCTCGATGCCGCCGACGACGGTGTCGAGGCTCGCCTGGTCCTCGGCGCGGGAGTCGAGCCAGCCGCGCACCAGGGAGGGGATGGCGTTGACGCCGTTGGGTTCGACGGCGATCTTGCCGAAGGTGGCGACGGCACCGGCGAGTTCGGCCTCCCGGCGGGCGGCGAGCACGGTCTCGGCGTACGTCGGCATGGGGTCGCGCCGGTCCACCAGCCGGGTGGTTCCCGCGTGGTTGGCCTCGCCCCGGAAGTCGAACCGCCACCGGCCGTGCGGCCAGATGGCGCTGGCGATGCCGACCCGGTCGCCGGACAGGTCCAGCGCCCGGCCCTGCTCGACATGCAGCTCGACGAAGGCGCCGATGCGGGCGAGCCGCTCCGGGTCGGCGCCGATGCCGTCGGGGTCGTATCCGGCGGCCTCCATGGCCCGGGGCAGGCTGACCCCGTCGCCGTCGGTCAGCCTGTGGGCGTTCTCGACGGTGAGCTGCCCGGCGGTGAGCCGGGATCCGACACAGGCGAGCCCGAACCGGGCGCCCTCCTCGTCGCCGAAGTTGACGATGGCGAGGGGTTTGCCGAGGTCGGCCCCCCTGTCGCGCAGTTCGTCGAGTGCGGCGAAGGAGGAGACGACGCCGAGCGGCCCGTCGAAGGCCCCGCCGTCCGGCACGGAGTCGAGATGCGACCCGGTGACGACGGCGTCCCCGGCGGCGGGGTCACCGAGCCAGGCCCACTGGTTGCCGTTCCGGTCGACCTCGTAGGTCAGCCCGCGGGACTGCGCCTGCTCCTTGAACCAGGCCCGGCAGTCGAGGTCGGCGCCGGTCCAGGCGTAGCGGCGGTAGCCGCCGGAGGCGGAGCTGCGGCCGATCGGCAGCAGCTCCGCCCACATGCTGTGAAAGGTCACGCGTCGTCACCTTCACGCATCGGGACCCGGACACCGCGCTCGTCGGCGACCGACTCCGCGATGTCGTATCCCGCGTCCACGTGCCGGATGACACCCATGCCCGGGTCGTTCGTCAGCACCCGGCGGATCTTCTCCCCGCCGAGCTTCGTGCCGTCGGCCACCGTCACCTGGCCGGCGTGGAGGGACCGGCCCATGCCGACTCCGCCGCCGTGGTGGATGGAGACCCAGGACGCCCCGGACGCCACGTTGACCATGGCGTTCAGCAGCGGCCAGTCGGCGATCGCGTCGGAGCCGTCGAGCATGGCCTCGGTCTCGCGGTACGGCGAGGCGACGGACCCGCAGTCGAGGTGGTCGCGGCCGATCGCCAGCGGCGCGGCCAGCTCGCCGCTCGCCACCATGTCGTTGAAACGCTCGCCCGCCTTGTCCCGCTCGCCGTAGCCGAGCCAGCAGATGCGCGCGGGCAGGCCCTGGAAGTGGACCCGCTCGCCGGCCATCCTGATCCAGCGGGCGAGGGACTCGTTCTGCGGGAACAGGTCCAGGATCGCCTTGTCGGTCTTGGCGATGTCGGCCGGGTCGCCCGAGAGGGCCGCCCAGCGGAAGGGGCCCTTGCCCTCGCAGAACAGGGGGCGGATGTAGGCGGGGACGAAGCCGGGGAAGGCGAACGCCCGGTCGTAGCCGGCGAGCTGGGCCTCGCCGCGGATCGAGTTGCCGTAGTCGAAGACCTCGGCGCCGGCGTCCATGAAGCCGACCATGGCCTCGACGTGCCGCGCCATCGACTCGCGGGCCCGGGTCGTGAAGCCCGCCGGGTCCTTGGCGGCGTAGGAGGCCATCTCGTCGAAGTCGACGCCCAGCGGGAGGTACGCCAGCGGGTCGTGCGCCGAGGTCTGGTCCGTCACGATGTCGATGGGCGCGCCCATGGCGAGGAGCTGCGGCACCAGTTCGGCCGCGTTGCCGAGGACGCCGATGGACAGCGGGCGGCGGGCGTCGCGGGCCTCGGTGGCCAGTTGGAGGGCGTGGTCGAGGGAGTCGGCCCGCACGTCCAGGTAGCGGTGCTCGATGCGGCGCTCGATGGCGCGCGGGTCGCAGTCGACGCAGATGGCGACGCCGTCGTTCATGGTCACGGCGAGCGGCTGGGCGCCGCCCATGCCGCCGAGGCCGGCGGTGAGGGTGATCGTCCCGGCGAGGGTGCCGCCGAACTTCTTGGCGGCTACTGCGGCGAAGGTCTCGTAGGTGCCCTGGAGGATGCCCTGGGTGCCGATGTAGATCCAGGAGCCGGCCGTCATCTGCCCGTACATGGTCAGCCCGAGCTGTTCCAGCCGGCGGAACTCCTCCCAGTTGGCCCAGTCGCCGACGAGGTTGGAGTTGGCGATCAGGACACGCGGCGCCCACTCGTGGGTCTGCATGACGCCGACGGGGCGGCCGGACTGGACGAGCATCGTCTCGTCCTGCTTCAGGGTCTTCAGCGTGCGCACCATCGCGTCGAAGGAGCGCCAGTCGCGGGCCGCCTTGCCGGTGCCGCCGTAGACGACGAGCTTGTCGGGGTGCTCGGCGACCTCGGGGTCGAGGTTGTTCTGGAGCATCCGCAGGGCGGCTTCCTGCTGCCATCCCAGGGCACTCGGTTCCGTACCGCGCGGTGCTCGGACGGGGCGGGGTCCTGACATGGTCTGCCTCCCAGCGGACTGTGACTGCGGACTGTTGAGATGGATATTCACATCCTGGCGTTCTGAATAGAGCTAGTCAATACATCGGTGCGCCACCACGGTCGCGTTCCGGGTGTTTGGCTGGATGCATGAGCTCGGACGACGGCATGACGGGGGATGTGGTGAGCAGCCGGATGGACAGCGGGACTGGAATACCGGAGTACGACGCCGACCGGGTCGCCCGGCGCGACGACGCGGTGCGGGCCGCCGTGGAGCAGGGGCTGCTCGGGCCCGCCTCCCCCATCGTCGGACTGCTGGACGTCACCGGCATCCGGGAGTCCGCGGCGGCGCTGCGGGCGGCGTTCGACGCGGTGGTGGCGCCGGGCACCCCGGTGCTGCACGCCTTCGCCGTGAAGGCGACCCCGCTGGTGCCGGTGCTGCGGCTGCTGCGCGACGAGGGCATCGGCGCGGAGGTGGCGAGCCCGGGTGAGCTGGCGTTGGCGCGGGCGGCGGGGCTGCACCCGGAGCGGACGGTGCTCGACTCGCCCGCGAAGACCCCGGCCGAGCTGCGCGAGGCGCTGGCGCTGGGCATCGCGGTCAACGCGGACAACCCGCAGGAGCTGGACCGCATCGACGCCCTGATGCGGTCGGCGGCGAGTCGCTCACCGCTCGGGATACGGGTGAATCCGCAGGTCGGCGGGGGCTCGATCGAGGCGACGTCCACGGCCACGGCGACCTCGAAGTTCGGGGTGGCGCTGCGCGACGAGGGGGCGCGGGAGTGGGTCGTACGGGCGTATCAGGACCGTCCGTGGCTGACCCGACTGCATGCGCACACCGGCTCTCAGGGCATCCCGCTGTCGCTGATGGCGCAGGGGGTGGCGCAGGCGTTCGCGCTGGCCGAGGAGATCAACCGGCGGATCGGGCGGCGGCAGATCGACACGCTCGACATCGGCGGCGGGCTGCCGGTGAACTTCGCGTCGGACGCGACCACGCCGACCTACGCGCAGTACGCGCGGCTGCTGAGCGAGGCGGTTCCGGGGCTGTTCGACGGGCGCTACGGGCTGGTCACGGAGTTCGGGCGCTCGCTGCTCGCCAAGCACGGGACGGTCGTGGCGCGGGTCGAGTACGCCAAGAGCGCCGGTGGCCGGCCGGTGGCGGTCACGCACGCGGGCGTGCAGGTGGCGACGCGGACGGTGTACGCGCCGGGGAGCTGGCCGCTGAGGATCGCGGCGTACGACGGCAAGGGGCGGCCGAAGGAGGGCCCGGCGGTGGTGCAGGACGTGGCCGGGCCGGCCTGTTTCTCGGGTGATCTGCTGGCCGAGGCGAGCGCGCTGCCGCTGCTGGCGCAGGGCGACTACGCGGCGGCGTTGGACACGGGGGCGTACTACTTCGCGCACCACTACGCGTACAACTCCCTCGCCCGGCCCGGTGTGTACGGTTTCGCGCCGGACGACGCCGGGGGCGTCGCCTTCGCGACGGTGCGCGAGCCGCAGTCGCTGGACGAGATCGTGGCCGAATCGGGAGGGGCGCACGCCTCCGCTCTTACGGACGTTGCGCGCCGTAGGCGTTTCAGTGCGCCGTAAACCGCGGGTCCGTTTTGGCTGGTCTCGCCCACGTGAGGGAGCCACGCGGTTTCACCGGCCCGCACTCCTTTGGCCGGCCCCAGTCCAGTCAGACCAAAGCCGCTGTACGCCTCCTTGCACCTCCCGGAGCCGCATCCCCCGCAGCGATCCCTGTGCTCCGGTACACCTTGACCGCCTTGCGCGCCGGGCCGCCGCCACGCTTGTCGAGCCAGTCGACACGCACCCACACCAGGGCGCCCTCGGCCCGCTCACGCCGCCCGAGCCACGTCGCCTTGACAAACAGCCCAGTCCCGCAGCCGGCCAGCAGCATGCCACCGGCTGCGGGCGCGGCGAAAGCACTCGCCAGCGCGGCGAGGAAGGCGAGCAGCAACGACCAGCGGTGGCCCCGGCGCCAGTTGCGGACCGTCACCGCGCGGTCCTGGAGTACGTCGTGCTTGCCCGCGCGGGCGGCACCACGCGCGAAGGCGGTGTACCGCTTGCGGCGCGTGTACGCCACCACAGCCGCGGCGACGATGAACAGCGCGGCCCCCGCAATGACGCCGATCCGTCGTCCCGTCAGGCCCGGCGGGAGCACGCCGATGCTCGCCGCGAGTACCCCGAGCCACCACAGCGGCGCCGCCCCTGCCCGTACGACGACGGCCACCCGAGCCAACCCCTGACCTCCGCGCGCCACGATCCGCCTCCTCGCTGTCCCGGCGCAGTTCTGTAGGCCGGGCACGGTAGCGCGCGAACGTGAGATGAGTCTGAGAGCGACAGCCGAAGGAGCACTGGCCACCGCACCCCGCCGACGGGGACGAATGCGGACCGGCCCGGCTGGATCGGATCAAGAACCGGCTACCGATCAGGCAACGAGCGGGAATGCCGCGTCGTCCTGACCGCGGCGGTGTGGACTGAGGTGTGGTGGAACCCCCTCATCCGCGGGAGCAGTCAATCGACGAACAGCCCCCGTGCCGCCGCCCGCGCATCGAACTCCTCCAGCCGCGCCTGCGCGTCCGGCAGGTCGTCGCACATGGCCTCCAGCAGGACCCGGCCGAGCAGCATCGGCGCGCAGGCCGTGTCGAAGGCGAGGCCGGTGCCGACGGCGGCGGGCAGCAGCAGGTCGGAGACCTTGGCGACCGGCGCGAACGCGGAGTCGGCCACGGTCACCACGGTCAGCCCGGACTCCTTGGCGTAGGCGAGGGTGTCCACGACCTCGCGCGGATGCCGGGGCAGCGCGAAGCAGAGCAGGGCCGTCGCGCCGGCCCGGACGGCGGCGTCGATACGGTCCTGGATCATCGTGCCGCCCTCGTGCAGCAGCCGTACGTCCGGATGGACCTTGGCGGCGAAGTACGAGAAGCCGTACGCCTGGGAGGCCGCCGCCCGCAGACCGAGCACCGGCAGCGGACGCGAGGCCGCGAGCAGCCGGCCCGCCTTCTGCACCGGGCGCGGGTCGGCCAGCACCTCCGCCAGATGCCGCAGGTTCTCGATCTCGGCCTCGACGGCCTGCTGGTACTCGTTGTACGAGCCGGAATCCGCCGCCGGCTCGACGGGCGCGACCTCGCGCAGGTGCCGGCGCAGCGCCGGGTAGCCGTCGAAGCCGAGGGCGACGGCGAAGCGGGTCACCGACGGCTGGCTGACCCCGGCCAGCTCGGCCAGCTCCACGCTGGACAGGAACGGCACGTCGGCGGCCCGCCGCACCATGCTGTGCGCGATGCGCCGCTGGGTCGGCGTGAGCCGGTGCCCCTCGAAGAGCGCCTGCAACCGCGCGGCGGGGCTGTCCGTCCGGACCGTGTTCCTGTCCGCGCTCATGCCGCGCTCCCCCTCCAGATCTCCGTGAACCGGTCCAGCAGTGCTGCCGCCGCCGTCACGTCGTCGGTGAGCGGGCGGTCGGCCAGGTCGTCGTCGAGCACCGACTCGGCCAGCGCCAGCGCCCGGCCGACCGGAAGCTCAGGGTCGGGCCTGAGGCCGCGCTGGCGCAACGCCCTTACGGCGGCGACGAGTTCGCAGCCGACGACGAGACGGTACGCGCCGCACGCGCGCAGTGTCTGCCGCGCGGCGAGCGAGGCGAAGCTGGCCTGCTCCTCCACGCCCCGGGAGAGTACAGCGTGGCCGAGCGAGGCGGGGGCGGAGAAGGCCCGCAGATCGCCGAGGGCGGCCCCGGCGGCGTACTCCAGGATCATCACGCCGGACGAGGCGGGCTCGTGGTCGGCGAGGAAGGGCTTGAGGCGGGTGTAGGCGGGCTCGTTCAGGGTGGACAGGCGGGAGGTCGACAGCCGGGCGACCTGGGTCAGCGCGAGACGGAAGTGGTCCAGGGCGAGGGCGAGTTGGGCCTGGTAGAAGCCGCCGTTGTGGTAGGCGGCCATGTCCTCGGGGGAGATCAGGGGGTTCTCGGCGGCGGCGTTGATCTCGACCGCGAGCACCTCCTCCAGGGCGTCGGCGGCGTCGTGCGCGGGACCGTGGATCTGGGGCAGGCAGCGGAAGCCGTACGGGTCCTGGATCCGGCCGAGCGGAGGGGTGGGCCGGTCCTCGGCGCCGATCAGCTCCCGCATGCGGCGGGCGACTTCGGTGCTGCCCCGGTGCGGTCGGGCGGTGTGCACGGGGGCCGCGTACGCCTCGTGGGAGCCGTCGACCGCGAGCAGCGACAGGGCGGCGACGACCTGGGTGGCGGCGATGAGGCCGCGCAGTTCGTGCAGGGCGAGGGCGGCCTGGCCGAGGGTGAGGGCGTTGCTGCTGATGAACGCGAGGGCGTCGTTGTTGTCGAGCGGCTGCGCCTCGGGCGCCCCGGAGCCGCGCCAGGGATGCTCACCGGCCAGCGCCAGCCCGGTCTGTGCGAGTGCCGCGAGGTCTCCGGTCCCGACCGAGCCGAACTCGTTGACGACCGGGTGGGCGCCGCTCTCCAGGGCCTGGCACAGCGCGGTGATGACGGTGGGCCGCAGGCCCGCACCTCCGGCCAGGAGTTGGTTGGCGCGCACGGCGAGCATGGCCCGCACCTGCCGGGCGGGCAGTTCCTCGCCGATGGCGCCGGCGTGGCTGCGCAGCAGGCGCAGGCCGTGCTCGGCGGCGGCGTCGGTGGGCACGTCCTCGTTCCGGTTGGCTCCGACGCCGGTGGAGCGGCCGTAGACGCGGCCGGTCGCGGCGATGAGCCGGGCGGCGTCCCAGGACTCCTCGGCGCGCTTCATCGCGTCGGTCGCGGGCACCGGCCGCGCGGTCCCGTCGGCGAGGCGGGCGACGTCCTCGACGCCGAGCCCGATCCCGTCGAGGACGACCAGACCGGTGTGCCCGCAGGACACGGCACCCGGGATGCCCACGATCCGAGACGACATCAAGCCCGAACTCCCCTCGGCTCCGGATTCACACCACCCGTCGACAACCTATTCATCTATCGAGAACTCTGCATGACCCTATACATCCGAGCAAGGGACATCTCATGATCCAGTTCGACCGACCGCGGTCCACAAGCCCTTCCCCAAGGGCACGACAGCAGTCGCGCCCTGCCGTGTGCCCCCGCCGAACAGGGGGGCTAACCCCAGTGCGGCCTTCGCCCCGGCTGCCTACCGTGGGCGTATGACCGGAATGGACGCGCGGGACGCCGAGCTCAAGAAGGAACTCAACGCCACCCTGCAGGCACGCAGGGAACTGGGCGACGACTACGAGTCCGCGCTGGTCGACTCGTTCATGGAGAAGGTCGACCAGCGCATCGACGGGGCGGTCGAGCGCCGGATGCGGCGGCAGCTCGCCGAGCAGCAGATGGCGGCGGCGCGGGGCGCGCGCTCGCCGAAGCCGACGGACTCGGACTCCTTCGGTGACCGCTTCGGCTTCGGCATCGTCTCGCTGATCGTGGCGATCCCGCTGTCCGGGATCGGCGGCGGCGTCGCCGGCCTCAAGGGCCTGCTCGTCACCTGGTTCGGCATCGTCGGCGTCAACCTCGTCCAGGCGGCCCGCACCAACCCCGGCCTCTTCCGCGGCTGGCGGCGCAGGTCGGACAAGGACGACGACAAGTGGGAGGACTGACCGTCCCCGAGTGACTGTGGCGCTCACGCCTGCCGGGTCGGCATCGCCATGATCTGCCGCA
Organism: Streptomyces sp. UG1; assembly: GCF_049974585.1. Classification (NCBI taxonomy): domain Bacteria; kingdom Bacillati; phylum Actinomycetota; class Actinomycetes; order Kitasatosporales; family Streptomycetaceae; genus Streptomyces; species Streptomyces sp. UG1. The sequence goes on from NZ_JBNGGG010000043.1 coordinate 78,449, forward strand.
GGTTCACATGCCGGGGCCGGCTCGCCGCGTACGCCACCACGTCCGCGAGTTCCTCGGCCGACAGCCTGCCCACCGCCTGAACCATGTCCTCGACCTGCTCCGACAACTCGGGGTTGTCGCCGTGCGACAACAGCTCGGTCGCCACGAACCCCGGCTCGATGTTGGTGACCCGTACATCACGTGGCCCGAACTCGGTGCGCAGGCACTGGGAGAGATACGTGACCGCGGCCTTGGTCGCGCCGTACACCGCGTAGTTGGGGAAGGTCAGGTGCGCGGCGACCGACGAGATGTTCACCAGGTCGGCGGTACGGCCGTTCGCGGCAGCCGCCACGAGGTCACCGGTGAACGCCCGGATGACGCGCAGCACCCCGGTCACATTGGTGTCGAGCATCCGCTGCCACTCGTCGAGCCGGCCGGCGTCGACGGGGTTGCCCAGCATGACGCCCGCGTTGTTGACGACAAGGTCGACGGCCCCGTACTCCTCGTGGATCCGCTGCGCTGCCCCGGCCACGGACGTGTCGTCGGTGACATCCGCGACGACGGCCAGCGCCGCGCCGCCGCCCGCCGTGATCTTCGCGGCGAGCTCGTCGAGCCGCTGCCCGCGCCGGGCCACCAGCGCGACCCGCGCTCCCCGCTCGGCGAGCAGCACGGCGACGGCCTCGCCGATCCCGCTCGCGGCTCCGGTCACGACAGCGGTACGGCCGGTCAGGTTCTCGTACGACATGGGGGCTCCTCCAGGTATCCGTGGTGTTCGTGCGCGGAAGCCGCCGAGGCTTCTCCCCGGCGACCCGCGAACACCACTCACCCTCGGCCGCCGCGCCCGTCCTACCCAGGGATGCGTTGTTCCTGTGTCCGGCAGTACCAGGCTCACGGCCCGCCGCGCGCCTACGATCGAACCCATGGACGGGGACCTGGGAGATTTCCTGCGCTCGCGCCGCGGCCGGATCCAGCCGGAGGAGGTGGGGCTGCCCGCGTACGGACGGCGCCGCGTTCCGGGTCTGCGCCGGGAGGAGGTGGCACAGCTCGCCGGGGTGAGCGTCGACTACTACATCCGCCTCGAACAGGGCCGGGGGCAGAGCGTCTCCGATGCCGTCCTGGACGCGGTCGCGCGGGTCCTGCGGCTGGACGAGACGGAGCACACCTATCTGCGTACGGTGGCCCGGCCCCGCGCCCGGGGCACGCACCGTCCGGATGCGGCGCGCGTCCGCCCCGGCGTCCAGAACCTGCTGGACAGCATGGACCGCACGCCGGCCTTCGTCCTCGGCCCCCGCATGGACGTCCTCGCCTGGAACGCCCTCGCCGACGCGGTGAGCGGCTACAGCCGTACGGCCCCCGCCGACCGCAACGTTCCCCGGCACGTCTTCCTGGACCCCGCCTCCCGCTCCCTCTACCCGGACTGGCCCGCGATCGCCGCCCAGGCGGTCGCCCACCTCCGCCTGAAAGCGGGCGAACGCCCCGACGACCGCACACTGTGCGCTCTCGTCGGCGAACTGTCCGTCAAGAGCGAAGACTTCCGCCGGCTGTGGGCGGACCACCAGGTCAAGGCCTGCATGTCCGGCGTGAAACGCCTCCACCACCCGGTCGCGGGCCTGCTGACGTTCCCTTACGAGACCCTCACCGTCCAGACGGAAGCGGAACAGACGATGGTGGTGTACACGCCGGAGCCCGGTTCGGAGACGGCGGAGAGGCTGGCATTGCTGGGGAGTTGGGCCTCCACGGATGCGGGCTGAGATGAAGCGTCACGAGGACGGTGTCACCGGCGCCCGGTCCGGTTCCGGGACGCGGCGTCGGCGGCGGCGTTTCAGCAGGGCCCACGGTCCCCTCGGACCCGTCGGCATCGCCGCCGTGACCTCCGTACCGGCCTCCGAGGCGGCCTCGGCCGCGGCGCGGGCGACCGGCAGGAAGCCCTCGCGGCGGGTGACGTCGGGGCGCTCCTCCTCCGCCGGCCACAGGCCCAGGGCCGCGCAGACCGTCGGCAGGACCGCCATCGCCGCCGTGGCGTAGCCCTCCGCGGAGGGGTGGTAGTTGTCGGGGCCGAACAGCTCACGCGGGTTCGCCGCGAACTCCGGGCCCAGCAGGTCGCCCAGGGACACCGTGCGGCCGCCCTGCTCGACGACGCCGATCGTCTGCGCGGCCGCCAACTGCCGGGAGGCCCGGCGGGCCAGCCAGCGCAGCGGCTGCTGGACCGGCTCGATGGTGCCCAGGTCGGGGCAGGTGCCGACGACCACCTCCGCGCCGGCCGTGCGCAGCCGGCGTACCGCCGCGGACAGATGGCGGACCGAGCGGGTCGGGGGCATGCGGTTCGTGACGTCGTTCGCACCGATCATGATCACGCAGACGTCGGGCGGCACGGCGGGGTCGGCGAGCACCAGCGCCACCTGCCGGTCCAGGTCGTCCGAGCGCGCCCCCGGCAGGGCCACGTTGCGCAGGATCACCGGCCGTTCCGCCACCGCCGCAAGTCCCGACGCCAGCAGCGCGCCCGGCGTCTGTCCCGCCCGGTGCACGCCCTGCCCCGCCGCCGTCGAGTCACCCAGCATCGTCAGCCGCAGGGGCGGGTCACCGGGGGTCTCATAGAGGCGGCCGTAGCGGCCGTCGGCGTTCGGCACATGGTTGTTGGTGCCGTTGCCCACGTGGCGCCTGGCCATCCGCACCTCGGCGAGCAGCAGCCCCACCGCCGCCGCGCCCGCAAGACCGATACCGCCTCCGCCGAACGCGGCGCCCGCCGCGATCCGCCGTGCCACCCGCGCCCTCGACATGCTCGCCATACGTCGCCGCCACCTCCTCATAGCCCTACATCAACTGCTTGCCCCGCACGGACCGTGGCCCAATCCCAACGGGGAGTGAACGACCTTCGGCGGGGCCCCGCGGGCCGCCTGGCCGTAGGCTGGCGGAACCACTACGACCACACCTTTTGCAGCATCCGGAGACAACGGTGCATTTCCACGACTCGATGATCAGTCTCGTCGGCAACACCCCGCTGGTGAGGCTCAACAACGTGACCAAGGGCATCCGGGCGACCGTCCTGGCCAAGGTCGAGTACTTCAACCCGGGCGGCTCCGTGAAGGACCGCATCGCCCTGCGCATGATCGAGGCCGCGGAGGAGAGCGGTGCGCTCGAGCCCGGCGGCACCATCGTCGAGCCGACCAGCGGCAACACCGGGGTCGGGCTCGCCATAGTGGCCCAGCAGAAGGGGTACAAGTGCATCTTCGTGTGCCCCGACAAGGTGAGCACCGACAAGATCAACGTGCTGCGCGCGTACGGCGCCGAGGTGGTCGTGTGCCCGACCGCCGTCGACCCCGAGCACCCGGACTCCTACTACAACGTCTCCGACCGGCTCGTGCGCGAGACGCCCGGCGCCTGGAAGCCGGACCAGTACTCCAACCCCAACAACCCGCTGTCCCACTACCACTCCACCGGCCCCGAGCTGTGGGAGCAGACGGAGGGGCGGATCACCCACTTCGTGGCGGGCGTGGGCACGGGCGGCACCATCTCCGGCACCGGCCGCTATCTGAAGGACGTCAGCGACGGCAAGGTGAAGGTCATCGGCGCCGACCCCGAGGGCTCGGTGTACTCGGGCGGTTCGGGGCGGCCGTATCTCGTCGAGGGCGTCGGTGAGGACTTCTGGCCGACCGCGTACGACCGGACCGTCGCCGACGAGATCGTCGCCGTGTCCGACAAGGACTCCTTCCAGATGACCCGGCGCCTGGCCCGCGAGGAGGGGCTGCTGGTCGGCGGTTCCTGCGGCATGGCGGTCGTGGCGGCGCTGAAGGTCGCCGAGCGGCTCGGGCCGGACGACGTGGTGGTCGTCCTGCTTCCCGACAGCGGTCGTGGTTACCTCAGCAAGATCTTCAACGACGAGTGGATGGCCGACTACGGCTTCCTGGAGGACGAGGGCCCGAGCGCGCGCGTCGGCGACGTCCTCGACGACAAGGAGCACGGCGCCATCCCGTCCCTCGTCCATATGCACCCGGACGAGACGGTGGGTCAGGCCATCGAGGTGCTGCGCGAGTACGGCGTCTCGCAGATGCCGATCGTGAAGCCGGGCGCCGGCCATCCGGACGTGATGGCGGCGGAGGTCGTCGGATCGGTCGTCGAACGGGAGCTGCTCGACGCCCTGTTCACCAAGCGGGCCTCGCTGGAGGACCCGCTGGAGAAGCACATGTCGGCCCCGCTGCCGCAGGTCGGCTCCGGTGAGCCGGTCGCCGACCTGATGTCCGTGCTGGGCGCGGCGGACGCGGCGATCGTGCTGGTCGAGGGCAAGCCGACCGGTGTGGTCAGCCGTCAGGACCTGCTGGCCTTCCTGGCCAAGGGCGGAAAGTGACGGCGAACCTGCGGTGAACTGGCCGTGTCCGCGGCGAACTTGTGGTGACCGGGGCCGCTCGGACCGACGCGGAACTGGTACGAGCGCGTCACGTTCACGCAGCACCCGCTTAACACGGGTCCGGCACATTGGTGGGTGTCGGCAGGGCGGGAGCGGCTCCCCGCCCCCGCCGGCACCCAAACGGCGTCACGGACCTCCGGAGCGGCTCCCGGACCTCCATGGACGCCACGGACGCGCAAGCCTGGCCTGACCCGGCCCGCGTCCCTCGCGGGGACCGCCGTCGTCCCGCCCCCCGGATACGGGGGTGCGGCGGTCCCCGCGCATTACTTTTCCAGCGCCTGCCCCGGGGTACTCCCCTCCTCGAAGGGTGCTGTCAGCCAGGACCCAAGCAAGCGCTTAGAAAATTGCGGCCAGGGTCACACCGCCACGTCAGTGACCTCGACCGTACGTACGGGTAACTTCCCTCACAGCCCTGCCCGACCCCCCGGTATGCCAATGGAGCCGTGATGCCCGAAGCCGTGATCGTCTCGACCGCCCGCTCCCCCATCGGCCGCGCCGGCAAAGGCTCACTGAAGGAGCTGCGCCCGGACGACCTCACCGCCACGATCATCCAGGCCGCGCTCGCGAAGATCCCCGAGCTGGACCCGAAGGACATCGACGACCTGATGCTCGGCTGCGGTCTGCCCGGCGGCGAGCAGGGCCACAACCTGGGCCGGATCGTCGCCGTACAGATGGGCATGGACCACCTGCCCGGCTGCACGATCACCCGCTACTGCTCCTCCTCCCTCCAGACCAGCCGCATGGCTCTGCACGCCATCAAGGCCGGCGAGGGCGACGTCTTCATCTCGGCCGGCGTCGAGATGGTCTCCAGGTTCGTCAAGGGCAGCTCGGACGGCATGCCGGAGACCCACAACCCGCTCTTCGCCGAAGCGGAGGCCCGCACCGCCGAGGTCGCCCAGCAGGAGGGCACGACCTGGCACGACCCGCGCGAGGACGGCCTCCTCCCCGACCCCTACATCGCCATGGGCCAGACGGCCGAGAACCTGGCCCGCGCCAAGGGCGTCACCCGCCAGGACATGGACGAGTTCGGCGTCCGCTCGCAGAACCTCGCCGAGGAAGCCATCAAGAACGGCTTCTGGGAGCGCGAGATCACCCCGGTGACCCTGCCGGACGGCACGGTCGTCAGCAAGGACGACGGCCCCCGCGCCGGCGTCACCATGGAGGGCGTCCAGGGCCTGAAGCCGGTCTTCCGCCCGGACGGGCTCGTCACCGCCGGCAACTGCTGCCCGCTCAACGACGGCGCCGCCGCGGTCATGATCATGTCCGACACCAAGGCCCGTGAGCTGGGCCTGACCCCGCTCGCCCGCATCGTCTCCACCGGCGTCTCGGGCCTGTCCCCCGAGATCATGGGCCTCGGCCCGGTCGAGGCGAGCAAGCAGGCCCTGGCCCGCGCCGGACTGGGCATCGACGACATCGACCTGGTCGAGATCAACGAGGCGTTCGCCGCGCAGGTGATCCCCTCCTACCGCGACCTGGGCATCGACCTCGACAAGCTGAACGTCAACGGCGGCGCCATCGCCGTGGGCCACCCCTTCGGCATGACCGGCGCCCGGATCACCGGCACGCTCATCAACTCGCTGCAGTTCCACGACAAGCAGTTCGGCCTGGAGACGATGTGCGTCGGCGGCGGCCAGGGCATGGCGATGGTCATCGAGCGCCTGAGCTGACGGAACGTATCCGCACTGGAACCCAGCGCAGTCCTTTGACCCAGAACCGAGGAAAGTCCGAGGTTCTGGGTCGTTTTGTGATCCAATCGCCCCCAGGATGTGACCTATCTCCCTCGCGGATGAATCACCGCAGGTCACGCCCTTCCGCCGGCAAACACCAGACCCAAGATCCTGTCCGTTTCGTGACGTTACGCACTGACAGCGGGATAGTCCGCCCTTCAAGCTGATGTAGGAAGTCGGGGGTCGACTTTGAACCGGGAGTACGTCAGTGAGCGCCATGCCGATCGCCTTGCTGCTCACCACGGCCGCCACCGGCGCCGTGGGCGTCGCCGTCCTGCGCACCCTCGTGGTGCTGCGCCGACAGGTCGCGGCCCTGCACACCGAGCTGGCACAGAACAACGCCGCCGCGGCCCGCGGTCTCGTCCCGCCGGCCCGCGTCTCCGCAGACGCCGATGAGATACGCGCCGCCGTCGCCGAGGCGCTCGCCGAGGAGCGCGAGCGGGAGCTGGCCGAGGCGCGTGCCTTCTGGGCCGCCCAGGAGGCACGTGACGCCTCCGACGCGCCCACGCTGCTGGGCCTGTCCGACAGCGAGCTGTTCCTGCCCCGCCAGGCCGATTTCGCGGGCCTGGAGCACCTGGAGCCGGTGACCGAGTCCACCGCGGACGCCGACGAGTTCGCCGGGGAGTCCCCCGAGCTGGCCGCGGCCCGCCGCCGGCACCCCTCCCACCCGGACTTCGTCCCGGCCTCGTCACCGGTCGTGAACGACCACGAGCGCACGGTGGCCACCCTGGAGGACCTGGCCGCCTCCGCCACCGAGCTGACCGACGTCCGCCCCGGCCCGCTGGGCACCCTCGACGTCTATGTCTTCGCCGACGGCACCACGCTGTGCATGACCCCGGGCCACCGCGAGACGGCCGAGCGCCTGGCGACGGCCCTGCGCGCGGGCGAGACGCCGGTGCTGCTGGGCGGTTCGGGGGTCTCCGGCGCGTACACGCTGACCTTCGCGTGCGGCGAGGAGAGCGTCTACATCCTGGCCGACCGGGTCATAGCGTCCCTCTAGGGTTCACATCCGGCCGCCCTTCCAGGGTTCACACCCGGCCGTCCCTCCAGGATTCACACCCCGGCCCGCTTCTGCGCCTCCGCGACCAGCCGCACCGCGTCCTCGACCTCACCTTCGTCGGTGAGTACGAGCGCCAAGTCGTGCGCGGCGACGGTGATCTGGTCCGCGGCGGCGAACATCCCGGCATCCGGCATCTCCCGGGGCTCCACCCCGGGCGTCTCCAGCATCTGCGCCCTGCGTGCCAGTTCCCTGGCCAGGGCCAGCGCCTGAGAAGCGCCGCCTCTTTGCAGCCGGCTCTGCGGCGCCGCCCGCAACCGGTCGGCGAAGTGATCTACGGCTTGGGTCAGACGCGTCGTATCAACCACGCCGTGAGCGTACGCGACTGTTGCCAACGGGCGAACGCTCAGGCACGGTGACCTGAAGGACCGGCTTACATCCCCTTTGCGTCCGGAGGCGCCGATGTCCCACGTCCTCTCCGAGGAGACCCACCGCAACATGCTCGCCCGCATCCCCCACTGCACCGGTCGTGAAGTCTCCGACTGGCTCCGCACCGTAGAAGAAGGCCCGGCTCTCGTTCGCTTCGAAGAGAAGGTCAGTTGGCTGCGCCACGAATACGACCTCGCGTACGGCCACGCGAAGGCGATCGTCCACGAGTACGACCTGAGGAGGGCGGCGCGCAAATTCCTCTAGGCGCGCAGAAACGACGAAGGGCCCCGGAACGAACCCGGGGCCCTTTGCCGCTGAACTACTGCTTGCTGCAGGACTACTGCGCAGCCGTCGAAGATCAGTCGCTGCTGTTGAGGATCGCGATGATCCTCAGGAACTCCATGTAGATCCACACCAGCGTCAGCGTGAGACCGAACGCCGCCAGCCAGGCCTCCTCACGCGGCGCGCCGTAGGCGATGCCGTCCTCGACCTGCTTGAAGTCAAGGGCGAGGAAGCAGGCGCCGAGCAGGATGCCGATGACGCCGAACAGGATGCCGAGCGGGCCGCTGCGGAAGCCGAGGCCGTCACCGCCGCCGAAGACCGCGAACAGCAGGTTGATCGCCATCAGCGCGATGAAGCCGAGCGCGGCCGCCATCACGAAGCCGACGAAGCGGCGGTTGACGCGGATCCAGCCCGCCTTGTACGCCACCAGCACCGCGGCGAAGACCGCGACCGTGCCGAGCACCGCCTGCATGGCCGCACCGCTGGCGATGCGGTTGTCGACGACGCTGGAGACCACGCCGAGGAACACGCCCTCGAGCGCCGCGTACGAGATGATCAGCGCCGGCGACGCCTTGCGCTTGAAGGACTGGACGAGCGCCAGGACCATGCCGATCAGACCGGCGCCGATCGCGATGCCGTAGGACCGGCCGATGTTCGCGTCGTCGACCGGCAGCAGCGCCCAGGCGAGCGCGGCCGTGACGATCAGGATGCCGAGCGTGGTGCCGGTGCGCATGAGGACGTCGTCCATCGTCATGCGGCCGGTGGTGGACGGGGCCTGGGGCGGCGCGCCGTACTGCTGGGCCTGCTGGGCGTAAGGGTTCTGCGCGTACGGGTTGCCCGCCTGCGGCTGGGCGTACGGGTTGGCCTGCGTGCCGACAGCGGCGCCCCCGGCCTGCGGCGCGGTGTTGAAGCCCGCGTAGCCGTTGTCGCGGCTGAACCCCCGTCGCGAGAAGACCGGGTTGCTGCTCCTCATTTCACTCCTCCATGATCGCCGTGCGCGACCTTGGCTCAAGAGTAATAGGTGGGCAAAGGATTGACCCTACTGCTTGGGGAGGATCTTTCCCTCGTCGTGCTGCGCAACACGCTACGCGGCCGGGTCATTCCCGGCCACGAAGGGGGTCATTCATGACCAACCTGCGACGTGGCCGGAACCTGGCGGAGATCACCCGAACGGAAACCCGGTGTACCCCTCGGCGAGATCCGTCTCCGCCGCCCTCGATCCCGCGATCCGCTCCAGCCGCGCCCGCTGGAGCCGGTCCTCGAAGGGCGTGGCATCGGGGGCCCGGTGCAGCAGGGTCGTCATGTCGTACGAGAATCGCTCGGCCTGCCAGACGCGGCGCAGACAGGTCTCGGAGTAGGCGTCGAGGAGTTCCGCCGAGCCCGTCTCCCTCTCATGGGTCAGCGCACGCGCGAAGGTGACGACGTCACCGATGGCCAGATTCAGCCCCTTCGCCCCCGTCGGCGGCACGATGTGCGCCGCGTCACCGGCCAGGAAGAGCCGGCCGTGGCGCATGGGCTCGTGGACGTACGACCGCATGGGGGTGACGTTCTTCTGGGTGATGGGGCCGCGCTCCAGCTTCCAGTCGTCGTCCGTCTCGAAGCGGCGCTCCAGCTCAGCCCAGATCTCGTCGTCGCTCCACTCCTCGGCGTCCGTGCCCTCGGGCACCTGGAGGTAGAGGCGGGAGACGGACGGGGAGCGCATGGACAGCAGGGCGAAGCCGCGGTCGTGGCGGGCGTAGACCAGTTCGTCGTGGGAGGGGGCGACGTCGGCGAGGATGCCGAGCCAGCCGAAGGGGTACGCCCGTTCGAAGACGCGGGTCAGCTCGGCGGGTATCGCCCCCCGGGACACACCCCAGAAGCCGTCGCAGCCGACGACGTAGTCGCAATGCAGGACGTCCTCGACGCCCTCGTGCCGGAAGCGCACGCGCGGGCTGTCGGTGTCCGCGCCCTCCACGGCCAGCGCCTCCGCCTCGAACAGCAGCGGGCCGCCGTCCTTGAGCTGGAGGGCGATGAGGTCCTTGCAGACCTCGGTCTGGGCGTAGACCATCACCGACCGGCCGCCGGTGAGGGCGGGGAAGTCGACGCGGTGGCGCTTGCGGTCGTAGCGCAGCTCTATGCCGTCGTGGGGCAGGCCCTCGCGGTCCATCCGCTCCCCGGCGCCGGCCGCGCGCAGCACGTCCACCGTGCCCTGCTCCAGGATTCCGGCGCGCTGGCGGTGCTCGACGTAGGCGCGGTCGCGGCTCTCCAGGACGACCGATTCGATGCCGGCGTTGTGGAGCAGCCGGGCGAGGAGGAGGCCGGCCGGGCCCGCTCCGATGATGCCGACGGTGGTGCGCATCGGTCGCTTCCCTTCACTTTGTTCGCATGGTGAAATTTCATTCACCATTTCCTGACGCGAGTCTCCGACCGCACGCGCCCGCTGTCAACGGTTGCGCGGGAACTCTTGAACCGCGGTCAACTCTTGAAGGGAGAGAAGGGTGTCGGAAGTGCCCAGAGCCGGACTTGAACCGGCACGCCCGCGAAGGGGCAGCGAGGTTTAAGCTCGCCGTGTCTGCATTCCACCATCTGGGCAGGCCATGGGCTCCGCATCGAGGTTCCGAGCCTATCGGGACGCCTCCCCCGAACAGCGGGCGGGAGGGCCGATGTTGTCTTATTTTATTGATGTCTGAGGGTGCATCAGCCCACGGAACACGCCATCCGCACTTGCCAATAGCCTTACGTGCGGCGGTCGGCGGCGCATGCGGAATGACGGAATTTCACCGTCCAAACAAGGACGCTCCACCTGTTCCCGATCCGAACAGGTGTCAGGGGTCCCCGTCATCCTCAGGTATGACACAGCCGCCCCCGGTCCATCCGCAGTCTGCCTTCGGAACCGGAACAGCGACTGACTACACGGCGGTTCCTGGCCGGGACGATGGATGCGTCCTTCGAACACACCACCGTCCCTCAGGAGCGTTCTTCTCGTGACCACCGCACCCACTGCCGCCCGGGCCACCACCGTGGCCGCGCGTGCCACGGATCTGTCGAAGGTCTACGGACAGGGCGAGACCCAGGTGGTCGCCCTGGACCGGGTCTCCGTCGACTTCCGGCAGGCCGAGTTCACCGCGATCATGGGCCCGTCCGGCTCCGGCAAGTCCACGCTGATGCACTGCGTGGCCGGTCTCGACACCTTCTCCTCCGGCTCGGTACGCATCGGCGACACCGAACTGGGCTCCCTGAAGGACAAGCAGCTCACCAAACTGCGCCGCGACAAGATCGGCTTCATCTTCCAGGCGTTCAACCTGCTGCCCACGCTGACCGCGCTGGAGAACATCACCCTGCCGATGGACATCGCGGGCCGTAAGCCGGACAAGCAGTGGGTGGATTCGGTCATCCGGATGGTGGGCCTGGCCGACCGCCTGAGCCACCGCCCCGCGCAGCTCTCCGGCGGCCAGCAGCAGCGCGTCGCCGTGGCCCGGGCACTGGCCTCCAGGCCCGAGATCATCTTCGGCGACGAGCCCACCGGAAACCTCGACTCGCGCTCGGGCGCCGAGGTGCTGGGCTTCCTGCGCAACTCCGTACGGGAGTTGGGGCAGACGGTGGTGATGGTCACCCACGACCCGGTGGCGGCGGCGTACGCGGACCGGGTGGTGTTCCTCGCCGACGGCCGGATCGTGGACGAGATGTACCGGCCGACCGCGGACAACGTCCTGGACTTCATGAAGCAGTTCGACGCGAAGGGCCGCACCTCCTGATGTTCCGCACCGCCCTGCGCAACGTACTCGCGCACAAAGCCCGGCTGTTGATGACCGTGCTCGCCGTGATGCTCGGCGTCGCGTTCGTCTCCGGCACTCTGGTCTTCGCCGACACCCTCTCCAACGCCTTCCGCAACCAGTCGGCGAAGAGCTACGACGACGTCGCGGTCGCCATCACCTCGTACGCCGGCTCGGACACCCCCGAGGGAGAGCACGGCCTCTCCGGCAAGACCCTCGACAAGATCTCCGCCGTGGACGGCGTCGCCGGCGTGTACGGCCGCGTCGAGGGCTTCGCCGGGGTCGCCGACCCCGACGGGAAGCTGATCGGCGTCGGCTGGTCCAACAAGGGCTCCAACTTCGCCCCCGGCAAGGACGGCAAGGACCCCGCCTACACGTTCACCGACGGCTCGGGCCCGCTGAAGGACGATCAGATCGCCCTGGACAAGGAGTCCGCGACCAAGGGCGAGTACCAGGTCGGCGACCGGGTGCGGGTCGCGACCAACGGGCCGGTGAAGGAGTACACCCTCAGCGGTGTGTTCACCACCGAGGACGGCGCCGTCAACGCCGGCGGCAGCCTCGTCCTCTTCGACACCGCGGTCGCCCAGAAGCAGTACCTCGAGCCGGGCCGCTTCGAGAGCGTCACCGTCACCGCCGCCCCCGGCGCGTCCGACGCGAAGATCCTGGACGCGGTCGAGCCGCTGCTGCCGGACACGGCCGAGGCCCGGACCGGCCAGGCGCTCGCGGACGAGCAGGCCAATCAGATCGAAGAGGGCATGGGCTCGCTCAAGCAGGTCCTGCTCGGCTTCGCGGGCATCGCGCTGTTCGTCGGGATCTTCCTGATCTCCAACACCTTCACGATGCTGGTCGCCCAGCGCACGAAGGAGATCGCCCTGATGCGCGCCGTCGGCGCGTCGCGCAAGCAGATCACCCGCTCGGTGCTCGCCGAGGCCGCGGTGGTGGGCCTGGTCGCCTCGGCGATCGGCTTCGTGCTCGGCGTCGGTCTCGCGGTCGGTCTGCGGTCCTCAATGGCCGCGTTCGAGATGAAGATGCCGGACGGCCCGCTGATCGTGTCCGCCACGCCGGTGCTCGCCGCGCTCGGCGTCGGTGTGCTGATCACGACCTTCGCCGCCTGGCTGCCCGGCCGGCGGGCCGCGAAGATCCCGCCGGTGGCGGCCATGAGCAGCGTCCACGCGGTGGCGACCACCAAGTCGCTGGTGGTGCGCAACTCCATCGGCGCGGCCATCACCGCCCTCGGCTCGGCCGCGATCGTGCTGGGTGCCTCGTCCGGCGGCAAGAGCGGCCGGATGTACATCGCGGGGGGCGCGTTCCTCGCGCTGATCGGTGTGATCATCCTGATCCCGCTGCTGTCCCGGCCCGTGATCGCGCTCGTCCGTCCGCTGCTGGTCGGCCCGTTCGGGGTGGCCGGCAAGCTGGCCGGCCAGAACGCGGTCCGCAATCCGCGCCGCACCGGAGCCACCGCCTCCGCGCTGGCCATCGGGCTGACGCTGGTGACCGGCCTGTCGGTGCTCGGTATCACGGTCGGCACGGCCATCGACAAGATGACCACGGACAACATCAAGGCCGACTACATGGTCTCGATGGCGAACGGCGGCGACCTCGACCAGTCCGCGCTGACGGCGCTGGGGAAGGCCAAGGGCGTGTCCGCGGTGTCCCCGCAGCAGGACGCCTACTTCGAGGTCGGCGACGACTTCGTGTCCGCTTCGGCGGTCACGCCGGGCGACATCGAGCGGGTCCTGAACGTGGACGTCGTCAACGGCGACGTCGGCTCGCTCGCGAAGGGCCGGATCGCGGTCGCGGAGAAGACCGCCAAGAGCAAGGGCTGGAAGCCGGGCGACAGCATCTCCGTCACCTTCGCCGACGAGAAGAAGGCCACGCTGACGGTCGGCGCCGTCTACAAGGACAGTGAGTTCCTCTCCCCCGTCCTCGTCGACAAGAAGATCGTCGACGAGCACGAGACGAAGCCGTCCATCCGGCAGATCTTCGTGAAGACGGACGGCGGCCAGACCGCGGCGAACGAGAAGGTCCTCATCGACGCGCTGGGCGACAACCCCGCGATCACGGTCATGGACAAGCAGGACATCCGCAACGAGTTCGGCGGCGCCATCAACACCATGCTGAACATCATGTACGGCCTGCTGGCGATGGCCCTGATCATCGCGGTGCTGGGTGTCGTCAACACCCTCGCGATGTCGGTCTTCGAGCGGCAGCAGGAGATCGGCATGCTGCGGGCGATCGGTCTCGACCGGCGCCGGGTGAAGCGGATGGTCCGGCTGGAGGCCGTGGTCATCTCGGTGTTCGGCGCGGTGATCGGCATCGGTCTCGGCGCGTTCCTCGGCTGGGCGATCGGCGAGACCATCGCGAACGAGATCCCGGGCTATGCGCTGGTGATCCCCTGGGACCGGATCGGGATCTTCCTGGTGCTGGCCGCCCTGGTGGGCGTCCTGGCCGCACTGTGGCCGGCCCGCAACGCCGCGAAGCTGAACATGCTGAACGCGATCAAGGCGGAATAGCCGTACGAAGCCCTGCGAAGCCGTACGAGCACAAGGGCCCCGCTCCCCGGAGGGAGCGGGGCCCTTGGCGTCTCAGCCCCAGGTGCGGGAGCGCAGCGGCAGCCCCGAGTCGCCGGAGTCGGGCGTGCGCACCGCCAGCACCTGGTTGACCCCGATGCGGTTGCGCTCGAAGGACACCGCGGAGGCGGCCATGTACAGCCGCCAGACGCGGGCCCGGCCGGCGCCGGTGAGCTGGACGGCGCGGGCCCAGTCGGCCTCCAGGTTGGCGACCCAGCGGCGCAGGGTCAGCGCGTAGTGCTCCCGGATCGACTCGACGTCGCGCACCTCGAACCCGGCGCGTTCGAGCTGGGTGACGGTGACGCCGACGGGCTGGAGCTCGCCGTCGGGGAAGACGTAGGCGTCGATGAACTCGTCGACGCTGTACGTCGATTCGTCGCGCTGCGGCCGCCGCCCGATCTGGTGGTTGAGCAGCCGCCCGCCGGGCTTGAGCAGCCGGTGCAGTACGTCGGCGTACTCCAGGTACCGCTCGGCGCCGACGTGTTCGGCCATGCCGATGGAGGAGATGGCGTCGTACGGCCCGTCGTCGACGTCCCGGTAGTCCTGGACGCGGATCTCCACCTTGTCGGTGAGCCCCTCGTCGGCGACGCGCTTGCGGGCGTACGCCGCCTGCTCCTGGGAGAGGGTGACGCCGACGACGCTCACGCCGTACTCGCGGGCGGCGTGCACGGCCATGGAGCCCCAGCCGCAGCCGACGTCGAGCAGCCGCTGACCGGGCCTCAGGTCGAGCTTGCGGCAGATGAGGTCGAGCTTGTCGCGCTGGGCGGCCTCGAGGGTGCCCTCCGGGGGCGGGGCCGACCAGTAGGCGCAGGAGTACACCATGGACGGGCCGAGGACGATCTCGTAGAAGTCGTTGCCGACGTCGTAGTGGTGGCTGATGGCGCGTCTGTCGGTGCGCTTGGTGTGCAGGTGGCCGTGCCGGCGCACCTCCTCGGGGGGCGGCGCGGGCGGCAGCGGCAGTCCGCCCATCTTGACCAGGCCGCGCACGGCGGCACGCACCTCGGGGTCCCGGAGCGCCTGAGCCAGGCTCCGGGCGTCCTCACCCCGCTCCCACACCAGCCCGGCCATCAGATCGAGGGCGGTGTAGAGGTCTCCCTCGATGTCGAGGTCCCCGGCGACCCAGGCGCGTGCCAGCCCCAGTTCGCCAGGCTTCCACAGCAGCCGCCGTACGGCGCGGCGGTTGCGTACGACGAGGGCGGGCGCGTCCGGCGGACCCGCCTGCGAACCGTCCCAGGCGCGGATGCGCACCGGGAGCGGTACTCCCAGCAACTGCTCGACGAGGGTCTTCAGCCGCAGCGCGGCGTCGGCCATGGCGCACACCTCCGTGACAGGTGAACCCGGAAAGTCCAACACCACGTAAACACCTGTGGGGCTTGTGCGCAGTCCCCCATGCGCGTTACAGCCAGGCAAAAAGCTGGAGGGCACAGCCCGCCGGGAACGCCGAAGGACCTCCCGCACCACGGATGGCGGAAGGTCCTTCGGTCGATCGGGCGACGGGCGCCGTCAGGAGGCCTTGGCCTTGGTCTTCTCCGGCTTGGGCGCCGCAGGCACGGGCTTCGCCGCCTCGTAGAACTCCTCGCGCGGAGTCTCCAGCGCGCCGAGCGCCACGACCTCGCGCTTGAGGAACATGCCGAGCGTCCAGTCGGCGAAGACGCGGATCTTGCGGTTCCAGGTCGGCATCGCCATGCCGTGGTAGCCACGGTGCATGTACCAGGCGAGGCGGCCCTTGAGCTTGATCTTCATCTTGCCCATGACGATCATCGCCACGCCCTTGTGCAGGCCGAGACCGGCCACCGCGCCCTTGTTGGCGTGCGAGTAGTCCTTCTGCGGGAAGCCCCGCATGCCGGAGATCACGTTGTCGCCGAGGACGCGGGCCTGACGCAGCGCGTGCTGGGCGTTCGGCGGGCACCAGGCGTTCTCGTTGCCCGCCTTGCGGCCGACGAGGTCCGGGACCTGGGCGTTGTCGCCGGCGGCCCAGATGTAGTCGGTGCCCTTGACCTGGAGCGTGGGCTCGCAGTCGACGTGACCGCGGGGGCCGAGCGGCAGGCCGTAGCGGCCGAGGGCGGGGTTGGGCTTGACGCCGGCCGTCCACACGATGGTGTTGGAGTCGACCTCGAGCCCGTTCTTGAGCACGACGTGGCCGTCGACGCAGGAGTCCATGGAGGTGGAGAGGTAGACCTCGACCCCGCGGGCCTCCAGGTGCTCCTTGCCGTACTGGCCGAGCTTCGGGCCGACCTCGGGCAGGATCTTGTCGGCGGCGTCGACGAGGATGAACCGCATGTCCTCGCGCGAGACGTTGGTGTAGTACTTGGCCGCGTCGCGGGCCATGTCCTCGACCTCACCGATGGTCTCCGCACCGGCGAAGCCGCCGCCGATGAAGACGAAGGTGAGCGCCTTGCGGCGGATCTCCTCGTCGGTGGTGGAGTCGGCCTTGTCGAGCTGCTCGAGGACGTGGTTGCGCAGGCCGATGGCCTCCTCGATGCCCTTCATGCCGATGCCCTGCTCGGCGAGGCCGGGGATCGGGAAGGTGCGGGAGACCGCGCCGAGCGCGATCACCAGGTAGTCGAAGGGCAGCTCGTACGCCTCGCCGACCAGCGGTGCGATCGAGGCGACCTTGCGGTCCTGGTCGATGGTGGTGACCCGGCCGGTGAGGACCTCCGCCTTGGGCAGCACGCGTCGCAGCGGGACGACGACGTGGCGCGGGGAGATGCTGCCGGCGGCGGTTTCGGGGAGGAAGGGCTGGTAGGTCATGTACGACCGGGGGTCGACGACCGTGACGGTCGCCTCTCCGTAGCGCATCTTCTTGAGGATGCGCCGAGCTGCGTACAGGCCTACGTACCCACCGCCTACTACGAGGATCCTGGGACGCTCCGTGGTGCTCATGCCATCGAGTATCCACCCGCCTCAGGGGGGTCGCTCGTGCGCCCCTTCACAAGCTCTTCCATGCCCTGTGCTACACTCCCCGGCCCGCGTGACGCAGCTCATGGTCACGTCTGGGAACCTGCGCACGCCTCGACCCGTTGTCAATGCCGCGTGAGCTGCCTCTCTGGCTCCGCGGACCCCCTGTGAGCGGAGCGGAACACCCTCCGCCGAGAGCCTTCCGCAGCCCTCATACACCGACCATCTGAACATGTTCAAGGGGCCGTTCACCCCTCGGAAGGGTCAACCGGCACCGATCAGTGCTCCTACAGGGCCGATTTCCTTGTGAAGAACTTCACGAACTTTCTCCGGCGGGCACCTCAGAGGCGGCCCCAAGGGGCGCTCATACGCTAACCGTGCCGCTCAGCCGATGGCTACCGGCAAGTAGCAAAACGAGACGCGAACCACCTCGCGGCAGCGGTCTGAGTCACCGTCACCCAGTAGCCACACTCCGCGCGAAATTGATCGGAAGGGCACATAACGTGCAGCCATGATCACCTCACAGAAGGCCCCCAAGCGGGCCACCAAGCGAATAGTCTCGGTCGGCGTTGCCCTCGGCATCGCTCTGGCGACGGGTGCGGCCACGGCCGCGTCCGCCGCGGCTGCACCCGCCCACCCCGTCGCCGCCAAGGCGAGTCCGAGCTACGGCGACCACGGCCACGGACACGGCCATGGCCACGGGCACGGGCACGGGCATCACGACGGAGGGTGCAGCGGCCTCCTCGTCCTCCTCTGCAACTGACGGCCGGCCCGCACGGGCTGCACGACGGCCCCAGGTCCTCGATGGAGGACCCGGGGCCGTTCCGTATCACTGGGCGGACTCAGGGCGGATTCAGTGGCCGCCGCGCTTGGCCGCCTCCGCCTCCTCCGCCACCTTGAAGGCGATGCCGTCGAGGATGTCGTGCTCGCTGACCACGACCTCCTCGGCGCCGATCCGTTCCATGATGGCGAGCAGCACCAGCGCGCCGGCCCCGATGACGTCGACCCGCCCCGGGTGCATCGAGGGCACGGCCGCACGCTCGGCGTGGGTGGAGTGCAGCAGCCGGTCGGTGATCTCGCGGACCCGGTCGAGGCCGACCCGGGAGTGGTGGATGCGCGTCGAGTCGTACTCCGGCAGGTCCTGGGCGATCGCCGACACCGTGGTGACCGAACCGGCGAGTCCCACCAGCGTCCTGGCCTCGCGCAACGGCACCGTCTCCTCGGCGAGATCGAGGGCGGCCTCGATGTCGCCCCGTATGGCCGCGATCTGCTCCTCGGAGGGCGGGTCGGACACCGCGCCGTCCCGCACGAGATGCCGCTCGGTCATCCGCACACACCCGACGTCCATGGAGCGCGCCGCCCGCACATGCTCCTCGCCGACGACGAACTCCGTCGACCCGCCGCCGATGTCCACGACGAGGTAGGGGCGGTGCAGATCCGCACGCCCCGTCAGCTCCTTGGTGGCCCCCGTGAAGGAGAACTCGGCCTCCTGGTCCCCGGTGATCACCTCGGGCTCGACCCCCAGGATCTCCATGACGCCGCGCACGAAGTCGTCCCGGTTCTCGGCGTCCCGGGAGGCGGACGTCGCGACGAAGCGCAGCCGTTCGGCGCCGTGCTCCTTGATGATCGCCGCGTAGTCACGGCACGCGGCGAAGGTCCGCTCCAGCGCCTGAGGGGCGAGCCGCCCCGTACGGTCGACGCCCTGGCCGAGCCGCACGATGGTCATACGCCGGTCCAGATCGACGAGTTCGCCCGTGGCAGGGTCGACGTCGGCGACGAGGAGCCGGATGGAGTTCGTACCGCAGTCGATGGCGGCGACGCGGGTCATGGTGGACCTTTCCGAAGTTTTAGATGTCCGAAGTTTTGGATGTCCGAAGTTTTGGCTGCCGGTCGGCTGCACCAGCCCGTCCGGCGTTTGAGGACGAGGCCCGTTCAGGGCCGACAGGGGGGTCCGGGGGCGCAGCCCCCGGGATGGGACGGGTAGGGGCGGCGGGGGCGAGCCTCATTCGGCCGCAACCACACAAGGCCCCTTCAGCCACCACTCCGGCAGCATCGCGATCGCCTCGTCCCCGAGCGGATTCACCCCCGGCCCGGCGGCCAACGAGTGCGCCACCAGCACATGCAGGCACTTCACCCGATCCGGCATGCCCCCCGCACTCGGAAACCCGGTCAGCTCCTCGATCTCGTCCCGCCGCCGAATGTAGTCCTCATGCGCGGAGCGATACGCCGCGGCCAGCTCCGGATCACTCTCCAGCCGCGCCGTCATCTCCTTCATCACCCCGTTCGCCTCCAGCGTCCCGATCGCCGACGAAGCCCTGGGGCACGTCAGGTAGTACAGCGTCGGAAAGGGCGTGCCGTCGGGCAGCCGGGGCGCCGTCTCGACCACGTCCGGCTGCCCGCACGGGCACCGGTGCGCGATGGCCCGCAGCCCGCGCGGGGGACGGCCGAGCTGCTGCTTGAATGCCTCGACGTCCGCGTCGGTGGGCTCGGTGCGCGGGGTGGGCGGCGGGGGCGTATGCATGCCTGTCTTTCTATCGTTCTGTTCGTTCTATTGTTCTGTTCGTTCGGTTCTCACCGGCCGGCGGCGTCGGCCTTGTCGACCCCGTCCCAGATGTTCGCGTACCAGGGCCGGTCCGCCTGGCTCCGGTCGGTCCGCGACTTCTTGGCCGCGTCCGGGTCGACCACGATGAACCCGGTCTCCCCGGGCTTGACATAGTGCAGCCGCTGCCGGATCCGCTGCTCGGCGTACGCGTCGTCCTGCCAGCGTGCCTTGAGGTCGCGCAGTTGCTCGACGCGCTCGGCGGCCTCCTCCCGCTCCCGCTGCATGTCGGCGATCTCGGCGCGCTGGGAGACGTACTGCCTTATCGGGTAGGCCAGCGCCACGACGAGGGAGCAGACCACCAGCGCGAGCAGTGCGGCGCGCCCGGTGAGCCTGGAGCGCCGGGCCTGCCGCTTGGTCTGGGAGCGGTAGACACGGGCCGCCGTCTGCTCGCCGAGCAGCCGGATCCTGGTCGCGGTGGAGAAACGGTCCCGGTCCTTGACGGCCATCGGCTCTCCGCCTCCCCTTTCACGTGCGTACGTCCCCGCACACGGTACGGGACCGAGTACGGGGACGTACGTACGACTGGCTAAGCCTTAACCCGGGAAGGGTCAGCCCTTGCCGTGCTTACTGGCTCGCAGAGCGAAACCGCGGAAACGCGCTACGGCCGGCGTACACCGCCGCGTCGTCGAGGATCTCCTCGATGCGCAGCAGCTGGTTGTACTTGGCGACGCGGTCCGAGCGGGCCGGGGCGCCGGTCTTGATCTGGCCGCAGTTCACGGCGACGGCGAGGTCGGCGATGGTGACGTCCTCGGTCTCGCCGGAGCGGTGGGACATCATGCACTTGAAGCCGTTGCGCTGGGCCATCTCGACGGCGTCCAGGGTCTCGGTCAGCGAGCCGATCTGGTTGACCTTGACGAGCAGGGCGTTGGCGGCGCCGTCCTCGATGCCGCGGGCCAGGCGCTCCGGGTTGGTGACGAACAGGTCGTCGCCGACGATCTGGACCTTGTCGCCGAGCTTGTCCGTGATGATCTTCCAGCCGTCCCAGTCGTCCTCGAACAGCGGGTCCTCGATGGAGACGAGCGGGTACGCCTCGACGAGCTCGGCGTAGTACTCGGTCATCTCGGCGGCGGAGCGCTCCTTGCCCTCGAAGACGTAGGAGCCGTCCTTGTAGAACTCGGACGCGGCGACGTCGAGCGCCAGGGCGATCTGCTCGCCGGGGGTGTAGCCGGCCTCCTTGATGGCCTCGAGGATGAGGTCGAGGGCGGCGCGGTTGGACTCCAGGTTCGGGGCGAAGCCGCCCTCGTCGCCGAGGCCGGTGGACAGGCCCTTGGTCTTCAGCACCTTCTTGAGGGTGTGGTAGACCTCGGCGCCCCAGCGCAGCGCCTCGGAGAAGGACTCCGCGCCGATCGGGGCGATCATGAACTCCTGGATGTCCACGTTGGAGTCGGCGTGCGAGCCGCCGTTCAGGATGTTCATCATCGGGACGGGGAGCAGGTGCGCGTTCGGGCCACCGAGGTAGCGGAACAGCGGCAGGTCCGACGCCTCGGAGGCGGCGTGGGCGACGGCGAGGGAGACGCCGAGGATGGCGTTGGCGCCGAGGGAGCCCTTGTTGTCGGTGGCGTCCAGGTCGAACATCGCCTGGTCGATCAGGCGCTGCTCGGTGGCGTCGTAGCCGACCAGCTCCGGGCCGATCTGCTCGATGACGGCGAGGACGGCCTTCTCGACGCCCTTGCCCTGGTAGCGGTTGGGGTCACCGTCGCGGAGCTCGATGGCCTCGAAGGCGCCCGTCGAGGCGCCGGACGGAACGGCGGCACGACCCGTGCTGCCGTCGTCGAGGCCGACCTCGACCTCGACCGTGGGATTGCCTCGGGAGTCCAGGATTTCCCGGGCTACGACGACGTCGATGGACGGCACGAGCATCTCCTTCTTGGGATGTGACGCGGGTACGCAGTGCGCGGTGCGTACTGCGAGACGAGCCTAACCGGCTCCGGGCGTCAGACCAGTGGTCGACCGCCCCGTGGACAGAACCGAGAGTAAATTGTTTCCGAACGGAACAAAGGTGGAGGCGCACCGGCCACAAAAAGCCCCGCCCCGGTGCGTACGGGGGAAGACGCACCGAGGCGGGGAGTTCGTGGGGACGGGGGCGACCCTCACGAGGCCTTCACTATGAGGTCCACGGATGTGAAGGCGCTGTGGTTCACCTGTCGGCCGCGCATTTACTTCAGGTGCAGCTGCTGACCCGGGTAGATCAGGTCCGCGTCCTCGACGACGTCCTTGTTCAGCTCGAAGAGCTTCTCCCAGCCGCCCTTGACGCCGTGCTTCTCGGCGATCGAGCTGAGGGTGTCGCCCTTGACGACCTTGTACTCGCCGTCGCCCTTCTTGACCTTCTTGCCGGTCGGGGTGGTGACGGTCTTGGTGCTCTTCTTGGCGGCCGGGCGGTCCGTGGAGCGGGAGGCCGACTGCTGCTCGCTGGAGCGCTCCGTGCTCTGACTCTGCGAGGAGCCGCTCTCCGAGGAGCCGCTGTAGGCGGCGCCGGACAGGCCGGTGCCGCAGTGCGGCCAGGCGCCCTTGCCCTGGCCGGCGAGGACCTTCTCGGCTATCTGGATCTGCTGGGCCTTGGTGGCCTGGTCGGCGGTGGAGGCGTACGCCGTGCCGCCGTACGCGGCCCAGGTGGAGGCGGAGAACTGCAGGCCGCCGTAGTAGCCGTTGCCGGTGTTGATCGACCAGTTGCCGCCGGACTCGCACTGGGCGACGGCGTCCCACTCGGACGCGGTGGCGGCGGAGGCGCTGCCGGCCGCCATCAGCGGGGCGGCGACGGCGGCGGCACCGGTGACGCCGACGACGGCGATGACGCGAGCGGCCTTGGACGGACGGCGGTGCTTGCCCTTGCTGGAGAACAGCATGGAGAGATCCCCTCACCGACGCCTGCGAGGTGAGCTGTCGGGTTCGGGCCGGTTGAGTTGCCCGGCCGCGCACCGCTGGTGTCCGGTGCGCGACTTCACCCCGAGCCGGTTCCGGCCGCGGGCCCCGAAGGGCCTCAACTGCCGGACCCGGCGCAAACCTTGGGTCCCCCGCTCCTGCCTACGGCGCTTGACGCGACGACTGTTCCCGTACGGCCGCCGGCAGGATTCGGCGTGACGGCTGTCGGGGCTCGCACTGGTGGCGAGCGATCACGACCGTAGACACTCGATTCGCGGAATTACAAAGACGATCAGGGCTTCTGAGATCTATCTCTCACTGCTTTCAAAACAGACATTAGCCACGAAACATGACGCCAACTGTCGCTGTTTTTCGCCCCGTTCGGCCGCTATTCGGCGGGGACGTCCAGGGTCTGACCGGGGAAGATGTGGTTCGCGTCGGACCCGATGGCGCTCTTGTTCGCCTTGTACAGCGCGCGCCATCCGCCGTCGAGGTCAAGGGAGTCGGCGATCGAGGCGAGAGTGTCGCCCGGGCGGACTTGGTACGAGGCGTGGCGGCCGGAGGACTTGGTGGCCGCGTCGTCGGCCGCGCTCTCGTCGGCACTGGGCCCGCGATGGCGCCCGGAGCCGGCCGTCGCGGCGTCGACCGCCCCGGTGTCGACGAGGCCCCAGGAGCCCGCGTCCTGCCCCGGGGTGTCCTGATTGTCGTCTTCGGCCGTCTCCACGGGAGAGCTGTCCGGCGACTGAGAAGGTGTCGAGTCGGGCGACTTGTCGGGATTCGGAGACTTGTCACCCTGAGACGGAGAAGATGCGGAATTCTCGGATGATTCGGACGAATCGTCAGGCGTGCCGCTCGGCGAGTTCGAGGGGCTGCCGGACGGGGTCGAGATACCGGAGGAGTCGGATTCACTCGATGAATCGGAACCGGAATCGGAACCGGAACCGGATGAATCCGAAGAGTCTGATGAGTCGGACGACCTGGATGAATCGAGCAAGCCGGAGGATCCGGACACCTCAGAAGGCGAGTCCTCCGCCACACCGGTGTCGAGGTCGATCGCTCCGGACTTCTCGGTGAGCCCGTTGAGCACCGCACAGGTACCCCAAGGAGCGGTGCCCTGGTCCGCGAGGATCTCCTGGGCCACGGCTATCTGCTGGGAGCGGCTGGCCAGATTGGGACTGGTGGCGTAGTCGAGGCCGCCGTACTTCTCCCAGTCCTCCTGGGTCAACTGGAGCCCGCCGTACTGCCCGTCGCCGTTGTCGGCACTCCAGGAGCCGCCGCTCTCACACTCGGCCACCTTGTCCCACACGGTGCCTTCGGCGGCGCTCGCGCCCGTGGCACCGAGCAGCGGAATGGCGATCGCGGACCCGGTCACTCCGGCCGCGACGAGAAGAGCCGGAGCCTGACGGGGGCGACGGTGACGACCGTTCCCGGAGAGCATGCGGGGACCTTTCACGAGACAGTTGTGACCGCGGCGCGTGAAACCTGGGCGCCGTCGTTGATCCGTGAACGTATAGGCAGACGATCACTTGTCACAAGTTAATGCCGCGCAGATCACGTGAAGATCACAGACATGAGCGCGCGTCATGTTCGCCGAGGCGGACGTACTCATCCAACTGGGGTGAACTCCACCGGAAGCGTACGCAGCCCGCGCATGATGAGCCCGCCACGCCAGCGCAACTCGGCCGGGTCCACCGCGAGTTGCAGATCCGGCAGCCGGGTCAGGAGCGAGGCGAGGGCGGTCTGGCCCTCCAGGCGGGCGAGCGGGGCGCCCAGGCAGTAGTGGATGCCGTGGCCGTAACCGAGGTGCTGGTTGTCGCGGCGGCCGAGGTCGAGGACGTCCGGGTCGGCGAATCGCTCCGGGTCACGGTCGGCGGCGGCCAGGACGACGAGCACCGGGTCGCCGGGTGCGATGTCCTGCCCGCCGATGGTGAGCCGTTCGGTGGCGAACCGCCAGGTGGCCAGCTCCACGGGGCCGTCGTAGCGCAGGAGTTCCTCCACGCCGGTCTCGAGGAGGGCGGTGTCGTGGGCGGCGAGGGAGGTCTGCAGCCGGGTGCGCTGCTCGGGGTGGGTGAGCAGGGCGTAGGTGCCGTTGCCGATCAGGTTGACCGTGGTCTCGAAACCGGCGAACAGCAGGATGAAGGCCATGGCCGCGGCCTCGTTCTCGGTGAGGTGCTCACCGTGGTCGGAGGCGCGGATGAGGCCGGAGATGAGGTCCTCGCCGGGGTGAGGGGTGTCGGGGAGGGCCTCGCGCTTGCGGTGGATGAGGTCGGCCAGATACCCGCGCATCTTCTTCACCGACCGCGCGACGCCGCCCCGCGGGCCGCCCTGGTGCCGGATCATCATGCCCGCCCAGTCCCGGAAGTCGTCCTGGTCCTCGCGGGGGACGCCGAGCAGGTCGCAGATGGCGTAGATGGGGAGCGGGAAGGCGAACTCATGGATCAGGTCCGCGCTCCCCTGCTGCGCGAACCCGTCGATGAGCCGGTCGGTCAGCTCCCGCACCCGCGGGGCGAACTCGGCGACCCTGCGGGGCGTGAAGGCCTTGGAGACGAGCCGGCGGAGCCTGGTGTGGTCCGGCGGATCGATATTGAGCAGATGCGTCATCAGCTCGGCCTTGCGCTCCCCCGGGATACCGGTCTTGCCCTTGGCGTGCGCGGGCTCGTCGTGGTGGGCCGGGTTCTTGGAGAGCCGGTTGTCGGCGAGGGTCTGCTTGGCGTCGGCGTACCGGGTGACCAGCCAGGCCTCCACCCCGCTGGGCAGCCGCGTCCGGTGCACCGGGGCGTGCTCGCGCAGCCAGGCGTAGGCGGGGTAGGGGTTGGTGGCGAACTCCCAGGTGAAGAGGTCGGGGGCTGCGGGGAGGGGGGTCGGGGGGTGAGGCGTCGGGGGGTGGGAGGTCGGGGGGTGGGGCTGGTTGGTCACTCCTTGACGGTAGCGGGCGGGCGGTGTCGGACGGTGGGCGCGGTCGTGGGCACCGAGCCGGGGCCAGGCGCTCCGCTGGAATAGCCGCGATGGGCCGTCGATCAGACTGCGGCGCCATCGTGGCCGGTCGCGCCCACGCGGCGGATCCGCATGTCCCACGCAGCCCCGCGCCCACCGGGACGCGCCGAATCGCAGCGGCCTTCACCCGGCCTGCTCAGGTGTCGAGCCCCTCGGCCGCCCGTATCGCATCCCGGTACGCCCGTGCCGCGACCCGCAGCGCCGCCTCCGGGTCGACCCCGGCCGCCTCCGCGCGGACGGCCATCGCGAGCAGCTCGTAGCCGAGGCCCTCGCCCTTCGGCAGGGGTACCTCCAGGCCCGCCGTGCGGACGCGGGACGCCAGCTTCGCCGCGAGGGCGAGGCCCGGCTGGCCGAGCGGGATGCCCTCCGTCACCGACTCCCGCCGCTTCTCCACCGCCTTCGTACGCAGCCAGTGCTCCTTGACCTCCTCCGGCGTCGCCGCCGTCTCGTCGCCGAAGACATGGGGGTGGCGGTGGATGAGCTTGGTGACGATGCCGCCGGCCACGTCGTCGATGGAGAAGGGGGCTTCCGGGTCCTCCTCGGCTATGCGGGAGTGGAAGACGACCTGGAGGAGGACGTCGCCCAGTTCCTCGCGCAGTTCGTCGCGGTCGCCGTCCTCGATCGCCTCGACGAGTTCGTAGGCCTCCTCGATGCCGTACTTCGCCAGTCCCTTGTGGGTCTGCTGGGAGGACCAGGGGCATTCGGCGCGGATGCGGTCCATGACCTGCACGAGGTCGAGGAGGCGGGCGCCGGGCAGGTCGTAGGAGGCGGGGAGCAGCTCCAGGTCCGGCATGGGGATGCGGCCGGTGCCCGCCAGGCGGGCGAGGCCGTCGGTGAGCGCGGGCTCGCCCTCGCCGGTCGCCACGACCACGACCGTGCGGCCGCCGGCGCAGGCGTCGATCAGTTCCTGGGCGGTCGGGGCCGCCTCGTCGACTGTTGTCCCGGCCTCGCGCAGATATGGAAGCTGCGGATGGGCTCCGTCCGCGCACAGCACGCGGTCGGCGGAGTGCAGCGCCTGCCATGCGGGCCAGGACAGCAGGCCGGGGGCGACGCGGTGGCTGGTGGTGAGCAGGATGATGCGGCCGGGGGCGGCGGCTTCGGGACTGGTTGCGTTCACGATCCGAACGTAACCCAAGCGACCGACGACCCCCTGAGTTATCCACAGGCCTGGCGGCCGCCTCGGGGTTGTCCACAGAGGACGGGGACGGGGGCTGGGGCGGGTGCGCCCGCCCGGCCCGTCACATCGTCTGCTGCATGCTTTCCGCCGTCACCTCACGCACCCACGGCGTCTTCGCGTCCGCCCGGCTGCTCTTCTGGACGTCCCAGGTGCCGTAGCGCGGGTTGAGCTCGATGCCGAGCTTCTTGGACGCCGCGGACATGGCGTCCCAGAAGGCGGGCTTGCCGGTGTCGGTGCCGAGGGCCGCGGCGAGCTTCTGGGCCTCGAGCCGGAGGCGGAGGTTCTCGTCGAGGCGCTGCGGCGGGACGCCGTACTGCTGGAGCCAGGCGGTCTCCAGGGCCTTGGCGCCGCCGACCTGGCCCTCCAGGTCGCCGCGCATCTTCTGGAGCTCCTTGCGGGTGACGGTGACGCCCGCGTCCTGGGCGGCCTTGTGCAGCACCTCGTCGAGGACCAGGTTGTGCAGCACGTCGCGCGGAAGGCTGCCGGACTTGGCGATGACCTGCTCGTACGTTGCCTCGTCGGGCACGGCCGCGCGCTGGGCCGCGCGTACCTCGCTCACCCTGTTCTCCAACTGCGCGACGGTGATCCGCTGGCCGCCGACGACGGCCGCCGCACCGGGGTGCGCGTCGCTTCCGCAGGCGGTGAGCAGGGGTGCCGCGACGATCGCGGCGGACAGAAGGAGCGCGGTACGGCGGCGGCGGTGCAAGGAGACCTCCCGTTTGGAGAGCTTGTGCGACGGTGCACAAAGTCTTGCGGTGATCGATGGTAGGCAGTGGGCAAGCTCTGGCCAACCCATTCGACCAACGATTCGCCAGGACTTCGGGCACCGCGGCGCCACCCGCACGGCGGGGTCGCCGTGCGGTGACCGTCACCGGTCCGTACCTGCGGCGGCCCGGCGCCTAGCCGCGCACCTGCCCCAGCCACTGCAGGGTCCGCCGTACCTCCGCCGCGACCGGGTGGCCCGGGCCGTGCAGGCGCTCCACGTCGATCAGCAGACGGGCCAGGGTGTCGTGGGCGGCGGGGCGGTCGCCCAGGGCGAGCAGGAGGTGGCCGATGCGGCGGCGTACGTCGTGGGCGAGCTCGGGGTTGCCGGAGACGTACTGGTTCTCGTAGTACGGCAGCAGCGCGCGGTACTCGGTGAGGGCGGCGGCCGGCTGGCCGAGCTGTTCCAGGCACTGGGCCACGTCGAAGCGGAAGCGCAGGGCCTGCGGGTCGGCCTGGCCGGCCTCGGCGGCGCGTTCGTCGGCGAGCCGGCGCAGTTCGGGCAGCGCGCGCCGGTACTGGCCGTCGTCCATGAGCGTGGCGGCGTACTGCTTGCGCAGGGTGCGTACGACCGGGGAGTGCTCGCCGTGCTGTTCGGCCGCGGTGGGCAGGATCGAGCCGAGGATGTCGACGGCCTGGGTGATACGGCCCTCGCCGAGGAGTCGCTTGACCTCGTCGACGGCGCGCGCGACGTCCGGCTTGTCGGTGTCGGGGGTGATGGGGGTGGCGGGCGTGGGCTGGGGCGCGGGGGTGCGTGCGCGGTCCGGCCAGGGGGCGTGCGGGCGCAGGAAGGGGCGAGTGGGGTCCAGGGGTGCTCCGGTGGGCGTCCCGCGCGCGGGCAGGAGTTGCGCCAGGTCCTCGTACACCTCCTGCGCGGAGGCGGGGCGGTGCTGCGGGTCCTTCGCGAGCAGGCGCAGGACCAGGGCTTCGAGCGCCTCGGGGACCTCGGGGCGGACCTGGCGCACGGGCTGCGGCGGCTCGTACAGATGCCGGTGCAGCACGCCGAGCGCGGTGGAGCCCGAGAACGGCACGTCTGAGCTGAGGAGTTCGTGCAGCACCACGCCGAGCGCGTACAGGTCGGTGTACGGGCCGACCGCGCCGCCCATGGCCTGCTCAGGGGCCATGTAGGCGGGTGAGCCGATGGGGGTGCCGGTGTGGGTGAGGCGGGTGGTGTCGGCGTCCATGACGGAGGCGACGCCGAGGTCGAGGACGGTGACCGTGCCGTCCTGCTTCACCATCACGTTGCGCGGCTTGAGGTCGCGGTGGACGATCGGCACGGCGTGCACGGCGCTCAGCACCGCGCACAGTTGCGCGGCGACCGCGACCGCCCACTGCCAGGGGTAAGGGTCGTGCTCGGCGAGATGCGCGGAGAGGTCGACGCCGTCGACGTACTGCATGACGAGGAACAGGTCCTCGCCCTCGCGGCCCGCGTCGTGCACCGTGACCAGCCCGGGGTGGTCGACCTGCGCGGTCACCCGGCACTCGCGCTCGAAGCGGCGGCGCAGCTCGTCCGCCTCCTGCCCGGCCACCTTGTCGGGGCGCAGCAGCTTCACCGCGACGCGCCGGTCGAGCCGTCGGTCGTACGCCGTCCAGACCTGTCCCATGCCGCCCTGTCCGATGAGCGTGGACAGTTCATAGCGGCCGGCGACGACGCGTCCTGTCGCCACGGTCACCTTCCGCCCTCGTGGTTGCCGTCCTGCCGGCCGTCGTGCTGGCGCAGATAGTCGCTGAGCTCGTCGAGTTCGGCACGCACCTGGTCGATACGGGCGGGCGCGGGGCGCTGCGGGGGCGGCGGGGCCGGCGTCCGGGGGACCGGTGTCTGCGGTATCGGGGTGTGTGGCGCGGGCGCCTGCCGGACCGGCGACTGCGGCACCGTCGTGGCGGTGTACGGCGACCGGGGCTGCGGGTAGCCGTAGGCCTGGACCGGGGGCTGCGCGCTGTAGCCGGGGAAGCGGAGCTGGTGGAAGTGGCGTATCTCGGCGGAGAGGTAGTACGCGATCGAGGCCACGATGCCGCCCAGGACTAGGGCGAGGCCGATCCAGCCGCCCGCGGTGTGGATCTCCTCGCCGGGC
The DNA here is from genome assembly GCF_049974585.1 of Streptomyces sp. UG1. Lineage (NCBI taxonomy): Bacteria > Bacillati > Actinomycetota > Actinomycetes > Kitasatosporales > Streptomycetaceae > Streptomyces > Streptomyces sp. UG1. Next base: position 107,951 of record NZ_JBNGGG010000043.1, read on the forward strand.
TCGGAACCCATCAGGTACAGGCCGAGGAACTCCACCACGATCGACGCCGCGAACAGACACCAGTCGAGCGCCCTGCGCGTCACGATGGCCAGGCGGAGCATCATCGCCCACATCAGCAGGCCGAAGCTCAGCACGGAGATCACGACGAAGACCACGCGCAGGAAGACCAGCCAACCGGTGGGCGGCGGCTGGTTCACCGGCTGCGGATAGCCGTGGCCTTGCATGGTTGCTCCTGAAGCCTGAAGTGGGCGGACGGGATCGACCGGCTCTGCCGCCCGGTGCGGGGCAACCTCGGTCGTGCGATTGTCGCTTCGAGCGTATAGGTCGACACCGACATACGGTCACCGGTTGTACCGAACCGTTGTCGTGCTGATCACTCGCACTTCGGCTCAGGTCACGCGGAGGCTCACCTTCCGCGTGGCTCACAGCGGATGCCGCATCCACACGTTGGGTTCGACGTACACCGCGTAGTCCCGCTCCGGCTCGCACCGCACCGGCACCAGCGCGCCGGGCACCGCGATGTCGCCCGGGGTGTCGAAGGGCAGCCCGGTCCAGCGGCGCCACTCCTCCAGCGAGCCGGCGACGGTCATGGAGGCCGGGGCGATGGAGTCGATGGTGGCTCCGGCGCGGGCGTGGACGCGCAGCCACGGGTCGTGGGGCAGGCCGTCGGTGCGCAGGCGGTGGGCGTACTCCTCGATGGAGGTGTGCGGTTCGAGGTGCTTGGCGTTGGGGCGGACCGGGGCGACGACCTCGCGGAAGCCGAGGGCGCGGGCGTTGTCGCGCATCGCGGACAGCATCCGGGTGGACAGGCCGCCGCCCAGTGCGTGCGGGGCGATGACGACGGAGATGGCGCTGACCGTGTCGGGGCGGACGCCGGCGCGCAGGTCGGCGAAGGCCCACACCAGCACCTCGTCCCAGCCCCGGGCGGGCAGCTTGCCGCGTCCGGCGGCGTCGAGCGCGAACGGCACGCTGAAGGCCTGGGCGACGACCTCGCCCCGCTCGTCCTCCGCGAACAGCGCGTACTCCGGGAACTCGCGCGGGATCCGGCCGTAGTGGGCGTTGCCGACCGGGTCCTGGACGACGAACTCCGGCCAGGTGTCCGCCATTGCCAGCACCCGCTCGAGCATCTCCGGGCGTTCCGCCAGGCTCGACACCTTCGTTTCCATGCCGGAAACGGTATGTGGGGACCGCGGCGCCGGAAAGCCGTTTTCGACGCGCGGCTTGGCCCGCTCGCGCTCCGGGTCACCCTCCGCACTGGCGCAGCATCATCTCCTTGTCGGCGGTCGTCACCGGCAGTTCGTACTTCAGCGACACCTGGGCGAACCGCACCGCGTACGAGCAGCGGATCCGCTTGTTCGGGGGCAGCCAGGTCGCGGGGCCGGAGTCGCCCTTGGAGCCGTTGGCCGGCCCGTCGACCGGCAGGAGGTTGAGGGGATCGTTGGCGATGTCCTGGCGCTTGCCCTTCGGCCAGCGGGAGGCACCCATCTGCCAGTCGTAGGACAGCGGCATCACATGGTCGATCTGCACGGTCGTGGCACGGGACTTGGTCCACTCGATCGTCCGGCCCGTGTACGGATCGCGCAGCGTCATGGAGGTCACGACGCAGTCGGAGCCGGAGCGGAAGCGGATGTCCTCGCCGTCGCGCTTGAGGAGGTCGTTGCGGGTGTCGCACCCGTTGCGGGCGAACGGGATGCCGCCCGGCGCCGAGTCCATCCAGGCGTAGCCGAACTCGTCCCGGTCGTAGCCCGTCTTGGGGCCGCGGCCCTTCGTCGCCACCTTGGCTATGAGGGCCCGCCCCTCGGCCCGGTCGGCGTCCGAAGTCAGGGGGGCGAGCCCCGGTTTGGTTCCGTCGGGGTTGTCCAGCGGGCTCGCGGCGCGGCCGGAGCCGGTGGCCGGGACGGCGGAGCCGGAGGGCTCGTCGTCCACGGACAGATCGACGTTCTCGCAGCCCGCCAGTACCAGCACCATGCCGAGCATCGCCGCGGCGCTCGCCGCCCCGCCCCTCAGACGCATCACGACGCGCCCCTCCCCTTTGCCGCGCGTTCCGCCCCGCACTGGCGGACTGCCCTGGTACACCGTCACGCACACGCTAGCGACCCGGCGCACGGCGGCATTCGGGAGGCCCGCCCCGAAGGTCCAGACCACGACGGGGCCAATCGCGCATACTTCGCAACCCGGGCGTATCGTCGGTGGTGAATCACCTCCGGAAGGAGCTCTGGATGGGCATCTTCGACAGGTTCAAGAACCGCCACGCGCAGGACAAGGCCAGGGACATGTCCGACGCCGCGGAGCGGAAGGCCAACGAGAAGACGGGCAACAAGTACGAGCGCCAGGTCGACGACGCGCAGCAGCGGATGGAGCGCGAGTTCGGCATGGACCGTGACAGGCCCGAGCAGCCGTGAGGCCGGAGCACCTTGAGCACTGAGGCCGTCCGCGGAGGTCCAGCTCCAGCGGGCGGCTTCGCACTGCCCCGCGCGCCCTCCTGGGCGAAACCGGACGGCCGGGGCCGCCGGCTCAGACCTTCCCGATCCCCAGGGTCGTCTCGGACGGCAGCAGACCGGAGGACAGCACCGCCACCCAGAACTCACCGAGCAGTTCCACGAGTCGGTCCACCTCGGCCGGGGTGAGCGACCGCCAGGGCGCGGCGGCGAGCCGGTCGGTCTGCTCCTCGACCTCGCGGCGCAGTTCGCGGCCCGCCTCCGTGGCCCTGCCGTCCGCGTCGACCAGACCTCGCGCGGTCAGCCGCTCCCGGGCGGCCGCCCATTCCTCCCCGCTCCAGCCACGGCTTTCGAAGCGCTCGACGGACGCGGCGCCTATCGCGGCGAACGACACGAGCGACTCGGCCGGGTCGAGGCCGGCCGACAGCAGGGCCGCTATGTGGCCGTCGCCGCGGTGTTCGCGCAGGATCGTCGCCGCGTGCCAGAGCTGGAGATGCGGGGCCTGCGGCCAGTCCAGCGCGGAGTTGGCCGCGGCGAGCGGACGGCCCGCGGTGTTCGCCGCCTCGGCCGCGCGGCGGGCGAGGGCTGCGGCTTCCGCCAGCTCGGGACTGTCCGTCCGGTCGCCGAGTATCGCCCGGAAGGCCCGGTCGATACCGCGTGTCCGGGCTCTCAGCACGGCCTCGGGGCTCGCGATCTTCCAAGCGGGGTCGATGTGTTCGGCGACCATGCGCGGGCTGAAGCTGTAGAAGGCGGAGGTCACCTGCTTCGCGCCCACCGCTCCCAACGGCGCGGCCCGGTACGGGAAGTAGCTCGGCCAGCGCTGTTCCGTGGCGTAACCGAGCGCCGCCACCTCCTCGAAGGCCTGCGGCGCGTAGTACAGCACCGCGTGCAGCGGCTCCAGCAGGTGCCAGAACTGTCGTACGCGATCGGGCCCCAGATCACCGTCGTACTTCTCCACCATGACGCGACTCCCCCGGTTCGAAATCCCCGCTCTCCACAACTTGACACTGACAAGACTGCCCGATACCGCCCGAACTTGTCAATGGCTAGATCCAGGAAACTTGTCATTGCCTAGACTGCGCGTACGCTGCTGCCATGACCCAGCCGTCCTCCGCCCGCCGCCCCTACCACCACGGCGACCTGCGCCGGGCCGTCCTCACCGCCGCGCTGGACGTCATCGCCGCCGACGGCCCGTCCGCGCTGAGCCTGCGCGACCTCGCCCGTCGTGCCGGTGTCTCGCACGCGGCGCCGGCCCATCACTTCAGGGACCGCACCGGGCTGCTCACGGCGATCGCCGCCGAGGGGTTCGGACTGCTGGCGACCGCGCTCATCGAGGCCGCGGACCTGCGGGACGCGGGCGTGCGCTACGTCCGTTTCGCCCGCGAGCACCCCGCGCACTTCCAGGTGATGTTCACACCCGAGCTGCTGCGCGCCGACGACCTCGAACTGACCACGGCCCGCGCCCTCGCCGGTGACGCCCTGCGCGGCGCCGTCTCCGCCGTACGCCCGGAGGAACTCGGCATCGACCCCCGGCTCGCCGGTGTCGCCGCCTGGTCCCTGGCCCACGGTTTCGCCACGCTGCTGCTCAGCCACAACCTGGACGGGCCGGTCGGCGACCGGGACCCCGAGGAGGCGTTCCGGACGCTGGCGGCGATGCTGTTCCGGAGCGGTCCGCCGAGCGGGCGCACAGAAGAGGCTTGACCTCAAGTCCACTTGAGGTCCCACAGTGATCGGCATGACCATCGAACCAGCGGATCGCAAGGCCATCGCCGAGGTCGTCGCCACCGTCGAGCGCACCCAGCGCGCCAAGGACCCCGAGGGCTTCCTCGCCCTCTTCCACCCCGACGCGCTGTGGACCACCGGCCACGGCAAGGTCCTCATCGGCCGCGACGCCATCGCCGAGTTCACCCGTGCCGTACTGCCCGCCGCGACCTGGGAGGGCGAGGTCACCTACGAGGTGGTGCACACCCAGCTCCTGCGCCCCGACGTGGCGGCCGTCAAGGTCCGGCAGGTCTACCACTCGCCGCAGGGCGACACGGAAGGCGCCCCGCTGTACGTCATGACCAGGCAGGACGACGGACGCTGGCTGCTGCACGCCTGCCAGAACACCGAGGTGCGCGTCGACGACTAGCAGGCGTCATCGCGGCTACGGCCTCTACGGCGCCTCGTACCCGGCGGCGGTGTGGCTCGCAATCTGCTCGACACCCGCTCACGACCCCAGAATCGACGCCAGGAACTCCCCGACCCACCCGAGCAACTCCCGCCCGACCAGCGGCTTACCGCCCACCTTCGCGGTCTTCGGACGCGGCACCAGCACCTGGTGCACCGCCGGCTTGATGACGGTGCCCGGGTACAGGCGCTTGACCCGCAGCTCCTGGGACTCGCGCAACTCCACCGGTGCGAAGCGGATGTTGTTGCCCTGCAGGACGATCTCGCCGACGCCGCACGCGCGCGCCAGCATGCGCAGACCCGCCACCAGCAGGAGGTTCTCGACCGGCTCGGGCAGCTTGCCGTAGCGGTCGACGAGTTCCTCGCGTACGGACTTGATGTCCTCCTCCGTGTTGGCGGAGGCGATGGAACGGTAGGCCTGGAGGCGGAGCCGCTCGCCGGGCGCGTAGTCGTGCGGGACGTGCGCGTCGACCGGGAGCTCGATCTTGACCTCCAGCGGCGGCTCCTCCTCGACGCCACCCTCCAGGGACGCCCGGTAGTCCGCGACCGCCTCGCCGACCATACGCACGTACAGGTCGAAGCCGACGCCCGCGATGTGGCCGGACTGCTCGCCGCCCAGCAGGTTGCCGGCGCCCCGGATCTCCAGGTCCTTCATGGCGACGTACATGCCCGCGCCCATCTCGGTGTGCTGGGCGATGGTGGCGAGGCGCTCGTGGGCGGTCTCCGTGAGCGGCTTCTCCGGGGGGTAGAGGAAGTAGGCGTAGCCGCGCTCCCGGCCCCGGCCCACGCGTCCGCGCAACTGGTGCAACTGGGACAGGCCGAAGTTGTCGCCGCGCTCCACGATCAGGGTGTTGGCGTTGGAGATGTCGATGCCGGACTCGACGATCGTGGTGGACACCAGGACGTCGAACTTCTTCTCCCAGAAGTCGACGACCACCTGCTCCAGCACCTGCTCCGACATCTGGCCGTGTGCCGTGGCGATACGCGCCTCGGGGACGACCTCGCGCAGGCGGGCGGCCGCGCGGTCGATGGACTCGACGCGGTTGTGGATGTAGAAGACCTGGCCCTCGCGCAGCAGTTCGCGGCGGATCGCGGCGCCGATCTGCTTCTCCTCGTACGGGCCGACGAAGGTCAGGACCGGGTGGCGCTCCTCGGGAGGGGTCGTGATCGTCGACATCTCCCTGATCCCCGTGACCGCCATCTCCAGGGTCCTCGGGATCGGGGTCGCGGACATCGTCAGTACGTCGACGTTCGCGCGCAGCTTCTTGAGCTGCTCCTTGTGCTCGACGCCGAAGCGCTGCTCCTCGTCGACGATGACCAGGCCCAGGTCCTTGAACTTGGTCTCCGACGAGAACAGCCGGTGCGTGCCGATGACGATGTCCACCGAGCCGTCGCGCAGGCCCTCAAGGACCGCCTTCGCCTCGGTGTCGGTCTGGAAGCGGGACAGCGCCCGGGTGTTCACGGGGAACTGCGAGTAGCGGTCGCTGAACGTGCCGAAGTGCTGCTGCACCAGGAGGGTCGTCGGGACCAGGACCGCCACCTGCTTGCCGTCCTGCACCGCCTTGAAGGCGGCCCGCACCGCGATCTCCGTCTTGCCGTAGCCGACGTCGCCGCAGATCAGGCGGTCCATCGGGACCGACTTCTCCATGTCCTCCTTGACCTCGGCGATGGTCGTCAACTGGTCCGGCGTCTCGGCGTACGGGAAGGCGTCCTCCAGCTCGCGCTGCCAGGGGGTGTCCGAGCCGAAGGCGTGCCCGGGGGCCGCCATACGCGCGCTGTACAGCTTGATGAGATCCGCGGCGATCTCCTTGACGGCCTTCTTGGCCCGCGCCTTGGTCTTCGTCCAGTCGGCGCCGCCCAGACGGTGCAGTGTGGGCGCCTCGCCGCCGACGTACTTGGTGATCTGCTCGAGCTGGTCGGTGGGGATGTACAGCCGGTCGCCGGGCTGGCCGCGCTTGGCGGGGGCGTACTCGACGACGAGGTACTCGCGCGTGGCGCCCTGGACGGTGCGCTGCACCATCTCGATGTAGCGGCCGACGCCGTGCTGCTCGTGGACGATGTAGTCGCCCGCCTCCAGGGTGAGCGGGTCGATGGTCTTGCGGCGGCGGGCCGGCATCCGGGCGCCGTCCTTGCCGGCCGCCTTCTGCCCGGACAGGTCGGTCTCGGTCAGGACGGCCAGCTTGAGGACGGGGTCCACGAAGCCGTAGTCGATCGAGCCGCACGCGACATGGACGACGGACGGGGAGATCTTCCCCAGGTCCGCCTCCAGGCGGGCCGCGACGCCCTCGCCGCCGAGCACCTCGACCGTGCGGGCCGCGGGGCCGTGGCCCTCGGTCACGAAGACCGTGCGCCAGCCGTCGGCGAGCCAACCCTTGGTGTCGGCGAGGGCCTTGGCGGTGTCGCCTCGGTAGGACTCGGGGGCGTGCATGCCGAGCTTGAGGGTGTCCGCGTCGAGGGTCTCGTCGGCCGCGAACGGCGACACCGACCACCACATCATGTCCAGTTCGCGCGCGCGGTCGCGTACGTCCGCGATGGACCACAGGGAGGCCGCGCCGACATCGATGGGCGCCTCGCCGCCTCCGGCCGTGGCGGCCCAGGACGCCTGGAGGAATTCCTGGGATGTCGCTACGAGGTCCGCGGCACGCGTGCGTACCCGCTCCGGGTCGCATACGACGGCCATCGCGCCCTTGGGCAGGACGTCGAGCAGCAGCTCCATGTCGTCGACGAGGACCGGCGCGAGGGACTCCATGCCCTCGACCGCGATGCCCTCGGCGATCTTGCCGAGCAGTTCGCCGAGTTCGGGGTGCTCCTCGGCGAGGGCACGCGCGCGTGCGCGTACGTCGTCGGTGAGGAGCAGCTCGCGGCAGGGCGGGGCCCACAGGCCGTGCTCGGCGACTTCCAGCGACCGCTGGTCGGCGACCTTGAAGTAGCGGATCTCCTCGACGTCGTCGCCCCAGAACTCGATGCGCAGGGGGTGTTCCTCGGTGGGCGGGAAGACGTCCAGGATGCCGCCTCGTACGGCGAACTCGCCGCGCTTCTCGACGAGCTCCACGCGCGCGTACGCGGCGGCGGCGAGGGCATCGACGATGGCGTTCAGGTCGGCGGTCCGACCGGTCCTCAGGGCCACTGGCTCCAGGTCGCCGAGGCCCTTGACCTGGGGCTGGAGGACCGAGCGGACGGGGGCCACGACAACGGAGACCGGGCCGGTCTCGGGGTCGTCGGAGCTGGGGTGGGCAAGGCGGCGCAGGACGGCCAGGCGGCGGCCGACGGTGTCGCTGCGCGGGCTCAGGCGCTCGTGCGGGAGGGTCTCCCAGGACGGGTACTCCACGACGCCCTCCGGGGGGAGGAGGGAGCGCAGGGCGGCCGCGAGGTCCTCGGCCTCGCGGCCGGTCGCCGTCACCGCCAGGAGGGGGCGGTCGGTCTCGCGGGCGAGGGCGGCGATCGCGAACGGGCGGGCCGCCGGGGGGCCGACCAGGTCGACGTGCATGCGGTTGCCGTCTGCGGCGGCGGTGATCGCTTCCGCGAGGGCGGTGTCCTTGACTACGGCGTCGAGCAGACCGTGCAGGCTCATTCGGAGGCGCTTTCCGTCCTGGGTGGGCAACACGAAGGGCCCGACGCGCGTGACGGGCCGGGGGTTCCAGCGTACGTCGCTGCGCGAGCGGGCGCCGGAGGCTGTGGATAACGTCCGTTCTCTCAGCCACCCCCGCCGCGAGTACCGACCCTTTCCTCGCCCCCGCCGCCCCTACCCGTCCCATCCCCAGGGGCGCCGCCCCTTCGACCCCGGGCGCTCTCTGGGGGCTGCGCCCCCAGACCCCCGCTGCCGGCCCTGAACGGGCCTTGTCCTCAAACGCCGGACGGGCTG
>NZ_JBNGGG010000044.1:0-114008 GCF_049974585.1 Streptomyces sp. UG1
GAAAGCGCCCCCGCGCTACCCAACACCACCAACACGACCGCCGGATGATCGGCTACACCACGACAAGGGACACGACCAGCGGGCGGCTGTCCACGTGCACGCCATAGTCCGCCTCGACGGCCCGAACGGACCCGACGACGAACCCCCGGCCTGGGGCACGACGGACATGCTCATCGATGCCGTACGGGCATCGGCTCGGCGAGTCATGGTCCGCACCCGGCACAGCGCGGCCGTGGGGGAACTCGACCTCCGTTGGGGCGCCCAGGTCGACGCTCGCCCCCTGCGCGCCAACGGCGACGGCCCTGACGATGACGCCGTGGCCGCGTACGTCGCCAAATACGTCACCAAGGGCGCGAGCGAGACTGGCGCCGGCACGGACCACCCGCTCACCACGTGGTCAGACATCGAGTCGACACCCGCCAGCGAACACGTCCGCACCCTCATGCGCACCTGTTGGCGCCTCGGTGGCGTCCGCGAATACGCACCGCTCCGCCTCCGGGCCTGGGCCCACACCCTCGGCTACCGCGGACACATCCTCACCAAATCCCGCGCCTACTCCACCACCTACGCAGCACTCCGCGCCGAACGCGCCCACCACATGGGCCACGCCGAAGCGCCTGACGCGCTCACTGAGAGGGACTGGCGCTACGTCGGCTCCGGCCACACTTCCGGCGTAGCACTCATCGCCGCCGGAATCGCCGATGACCTCGCAGAGTCCCGGCGGCTCTGCATTGAGGCGGGACAGAGGGGGAGTGGTGCTGATAGCTGCTCGGCCCGAGCGTGACCTTCGGGACACGCGTCCGCCCTCGTCGCTCCCTCGATCTGTCAATGACAGGGAGCTGATCGAAAGCGAGATCGTGATCGTGGACGACGACGGCACGGAAGAGCCGTTCGACCCCGCGTCGTGGTTCTCGTGAAACGCGAAGTCGTCAACCTTGAGGCTCGGGAGGGTCGTTGCCCTCGACTCGTCTCCGTGTTGTGGATTCTCCTGGTTCCCTCTCATAGAGTGGCAATGCGCGCCACTTCGTGGCGACAACGATGCATGGGAATGTCGTTGTCACCAGGATTTGGCGTGACAGACCGACGCCTGGGCAGTGGCGCTGCTCGGCGTCGCTTGCCCGCATCCACATGCACACCGAGCAACCTCAACGAAGACCCCCGTGTCACGGGGCGCAGTCGGCGGGCGCTGCGTTTGACAGGCGTCCGCCTGCCTTCGTTGAGGCCTTCGCTTGTCGGCGAAGTCTCTCGGAAGCGGCGGCTGACACCGTCCCCGGGAGGCGGTATGTGGGCCGTACTGGAGCAAGTGACCGTGGCCGCTCCACAGATCTTTCTGTATGTCGCGGGCCTCTTGGCTGTAGTGATCCTTCTGTCGCTCGTCATCTGTCTCCGCAAGGCGGAGGCGTCGGAACGCCCGGAGATCATCAGAGCGCTGGCGGATCTGATGAGCTTCTGGAAGAAACGCTGAATGGCACGCCATGCGAAGACTTGGAGTGGCTGCACCATGCCAGCGCCTTCATCAGAAGGCTTCGGCGAAGTCGTCCTGCTTGAGGATCAAGCGGTCTCGCACGTCCTTGGGGATCAAGAGCTTCATATGGATGCGCGGCGCGCGTACACCCTTGACCTTCGTCCGCTTGATCCTGCACTTCACTCCGACCCGGAGCAGATCGGAGGCCATGGCCTCCATGCCACCTTCCTCCCACCGGCTACGGAACGACTTGCCGTTGTGCACCGCCACCCATCGGTCGTTGACCGACTCGGGGTCGATGGCTTCCAACTGCTTGATCAGGTCGTCCAGGGTTCTCTCAGCCTTCTCCTTGGTGAACCGCGTCTTCGTGAAGCGGCCCCCGGGCTCCAGGCCGGACATGTAGTAGCTCACGGACTGTTCGAGGCGCTGCTGTTCCTTGCGTGCTTCGGCGCCTTGCCGGTACTCACGCGTCATGACGGGTTCGTCGCCCAGCACCCTCAGTACGTCCTCGACGAGCTTGGCGTAGATGTCCTCAGGGTTGGGTGCGCCCTGGCCTCCGGCCTTGCATTTGCCGCACCTGAGGTACTGGTACAGCTTGCCGTTGTTGCGGTTCTTCTGCACCGTCATGTTGCTGCCGCAGTCGGCGCAGATCACGACTCCGAGGAACTGTGTTGCACCCTCGGGGCTGCGCCTCGGTTGATCCTTGCCGTGTGCGTCCAAGGCTTCTTGGAGGCTGTAGAACTCGTCCTCGGTGAAGACGCCGTCGGCTACTCGGATGGGCTTCCCGTCGGCTCCCAGAATGAGTTTGGAGCGGCGGATGCCTCCGTCCTTGTCCTCTTCCACGCGGTAGCCCATGAGCGCGGGGTTACGTAGCCGTCGCAGGTGCGTCGACGCGGTGAGACCCTTACCGCACAAACCGGCGCGGACCAGAACCTTGACCATGCGGCGGGCTGAGGCGGGCCTGGGCCTCATCGCGGCCTTACGGCTCCAGTGCAGGGCCCTGTGCGCGGTCGGACTGATGGACAGGATGATCTTGCCGTCTTCGTCCTCGGCCGTTTCGTATCCGTACGCAGGCTTCCCCACGAGCCACTCGCTCTGTGTCTTCGTGTACTCCCACAGGCTCGCCACGCGGGTGCTGGTGTTGGCCGCCTCGATCTCGGCGATGCCGCCGATGATCGTGACCATGATCTTCCCGGCCGTCGTGGTCAGGTCGATGGAGTCGTTCTTGGAGACAAGGTTCTTTCCGTACTTCAGGCACCAATCGATCATGGTGCTGAGGTCGGAGAGGCGTCGCACGAAGCGGTCCAGCTTCCAGAAGAGCAGCTCGTCGAACTCCGGCGCGCGGTTGTTGAGCCAGTCCCCGAGCGCCTTGCGCTTCCACGGCGGGACCTTCGTCGCCGACACGTTGAGGTCACTGGCTACGCCGATGACCCGGCAGCCGCGTTCGCGGGCGAGTATTCGGAGGTCCAGCTCCTGGCGGGCGGGTGAGGTCGTGTCGTCAGTGAGTACGGACAGACGGACCGACAGCAGCGCGCGGGGAGCATCGTCGGGCAGGAGTGCTTCCGCCCTCTTCAGGTCCTCTAACAGCGCTAAGTCGGCCTCCGACCACTCAGCCTCAACTGAGTAGCTACGGCGGTCAGTTGCCGTGCGCGTCCTCGTTCGTTTCCCCATGAGCAGCACGGTAGCGGCTGTAGAGCCGTTGGTGAATGGCCGCAGATGGACACCCACATCCAGATCGGCCCGACCGGGAAGAAGCTGCTGCCTCTTACGGTCAAGAACTCTGCGCCGGCGCCCAGCGGGCACTCGCACTGAGGTGGGTGAGGCGCTGGCGGGGGAGTGGGTCTGAGTTCTCGGACCGCGCTGACGCCTCGTGCGGTGACGTTGAGCCCCCTCTCGATCCAGAGGGGGCTCACGCTGTTTGAAGCCGCCTCGATGCCCCTGCTCGAAGCGACGTCATCCTCGCTCGCTGCGGCCGGATGACCTGCCTGGCGACGACCGGGCTGGCCACCACGAACACGTCCTGCTCGACCACCTCCCCACGCGTACGGCACTGCTGGCGAGGCTACTGGCGGCACACGCGCAGGAGTTGCCGGATCGTGTCCGGGGCCTGCATCCGACCAGGTCGCCCGGGCGTCTGGAACGGTATGGACCTCGAAAAACCGCCGCCGCCGCGCCAGGAGGCCCAAGGGTGCCTGGTGGTCGCGATCCGTATCCCGGTGAGGATCGTCGTGCTCGTCCTGGTCGTGCCGGTACGGATGGCATGGGACGCGCTCGTCGTCGCCGGGCGGTTTCTGAACGACACGGTGGTGCGGCCGGTGGGGCGGGCGTTGCTGTGGCTCGGGCGGGCGGTGTTCGTGTGGCCGTTCGTGGTGCTGTGGCGGTATGTCGTCGTGCCCGCCGCCCCGGGGGTCGCCTGGCTGGGGAACGTGTTCGTCGTCGTACCGGCGGTGTGGCTGTACCGGTGTGTGCTGACTCCCGTCGGGCACGCGTGCGCGTGGGTCGCGCGGGGGATCGGGGCCGGGCTGGCGTGGCTGTACGCGCGCGTGCTCACGCCTCTCGGGCAGGCGGTGATGTGGGTCCTCGAGGGGCTCGGCACGGTGCTCGCCGCGATCGGGCTCGGCGTCTTCGGCGCCGTGGCGTGGCTCGTGCGGTATTTCCTCGTCGTCCCCGCCCGGTGGGTGTACGAGCGGATCCTCACGCTGGTCGGTCGGGCGATCGGCTGGTGTGCGAAGGGCCTTGTGTGGCTCGTGAGCACGGTCGTCACCGGTATCGGGGTCGCCCTGTACTGGAACGCGCGCGTACTGGTCGTTCTGCCCGCGCAGGCCCTGTACCGCTGGGTCCTCGCTCCCGTCGGCCGCGCGCTCGCCGTCGTCGGGCGGGAGATCCGGGACGCCCTCGCACACGCCTGGCGGGTCGCCGGGCGGATCTCGCTCGCCGTCGGACGGTTCCTCGCGAACCTCTTCCGGTGGATCTTCGTCGAGCCGGTGCGCTGGGTGTACCGCACGGTGCTCACACCGATCGGCCACGTCGTCCGGGACGCGGTCCTGCGGCCCGTCGCCGAGGCCGCCCGCACCGTGGGCCGGGCCACCCGGCAGGCCCTCACCGCCGCCCGCGAGTCCGTACGGCAGGTGCGCGCCGACGTCCGTCGGATGCTGTTCGGGGAGCCGAAGCAGCGAGAGGCCGTCGCCCGGCGGGAACCTCCGGGCCGCGAGACACGTACTCTTGGTAGCAGTACGACCGCTCTCACGAAGGACTGAACGACACTGGGCAAGCGACAGCCCGAAGGCCCGCCGCCCGCACCCGCGGTGCAGCGCATCCGACTGCGCTACACCAAGCGCGGCCGCCTCCGGTTCACCAGCCACCGTGACTTCCAGCGCGCCTTCGAGCGTGCGCTGCGCCGTGCCGAGGTGCCGATGGCGTACTCGGCGGGGTTCACGCCGCATCCGAAGGTGTCGTACGCCAATGCCGCACCCACCGGCACGGGCAGTGAGGCGGAGTACCTGGAGATCGCGCTCACCGAGGCGCGCGATCCGGAGAAGCTGAGAGTGCTCCTCGACGAATCGCTGCCCCCGGGGCTTGACGTCGTCGACGCCGTCGAGGCCCGGACCTCCGGGCTCGCCGACCGTCTCACGGCGTCCGTCTGGGAGCTGCGGCTCGACGGTGTGGATCCGGCCGACGCCGAGCGCGCGGTCGCCGCGTTCAACGCCGCCGGGACCGTCGAGGTCCAGCGCATGACCAAGAACGGCGTGCGCACCTTCGACGCCCGCTCGGCGGTCGTTGACCTGGAAAGCAGCGAAGGAACACAAACGCACGGTTCGCAGGCTGATAGGCCGACCGACCAGCCCTGTGCGATACTGCGGCTGGTTGTTCGGCACGTGACGCCTGCCGTACGACCCGACGACGTCCTGTCCGGTCTCCGCGCCGTGGCCGACCTGGCGCCGCCGGTCCCCGCAGCGGTGACCAGGCTGGCGCAGGGGCTGTTCGATGAAGAGACCGGCACGGTGACCGACCCGCTCGCGCCCGACCGCGAGGCAGCGACGGCCCCACCCAAGGCCGAGACCGCTGCCGCCGCGACGGCGCCCGCGTAGGGAAGGTTCCGCGTAGGGACGGACGTCGAAGCGCCGCCCTCGTACTCGGGAGCCACCTGGGTCGGGCAGCGCACCGACCAGAAGACTTTCGCCAGGCCGTACGCATGAGGCGTACGGAACCGGCGAGACAGGACACAGAGAGCTCCCGTGCGGCGCCCGCGCCCCGGACGGCGGCAGTCGCGCACCGCGCGAGCCGCGGACGTCACCGGCATGCTGCCGGACCAGGTGCGGCGCCCGGGAGCCTGACGGGAGAAACGCCCGCATGCTCGAACCGACCGAACCCAACGAGGGTTCCGAACTGAACACTCCCAGCGACACCCTGCCGCCGCGCCGCCGGCGCCGTGCCGCGTCCCGCCCGGCGGGACCGCCCACGGCCGCCGCCGAGACGCAGGCCGCGGAGGTCGTCGAGCCGGCCATACCGGTCGCGGAGGCCGTGGCTGTCGTGGATGTCGCGGATGTCGCGACGGTGACCGAAGAGGCCGAGAAGCCGGAGGAGAGCGTCGAGGCCATCGGGGCCGAGGTGACTTCCGAGGCGGAGCAGGCTGAACAGGCCGAGGAAGCCGAAGCGGCCGAAGAGACGGTGGAAGTCCCCGGTGCCGCTGCCGCTGCCGGTCGTCCGCGGCGGCGCGCGGTGCGCCGCGCGTCCGCCCCCGCCGGGGCGCCCGCGGCTGCCGAGGCCGCCGAGACCGTGGTGCCCGTGACGGCCACCGCGCCGACCGCCGAGGAGACCCCGGCCGCAGCAGCCGTGGAGAGCACCGAGGAGGCCGCGCCGCCTCGTACCCGTCGCCGCGCCACACGTCGGGCGTCGGCGCCTGCCGGCTCTCCGGAGCCGGTGGAGGCCGCCGCCCAGCCCGTGGAGGCCGCGGTGACTGCGGAGGCCGAGGTCGCTGGTGCCGCTGATTCCGGTGAGACGGCGGAGACTCCTGCCGCCGCCGAAAGCGCCGAAGCCCCTGCCGAGGCCGCTCCGCGCCGTACGCGTCGCCGCGCCACGCGTCGGGCCGCCGCGCCCGCCGAGACACCGGCCGCCGAGGCACTGGCTGCCGAGACACCAGCCGCCGCCGAGGACGTCGCCGCCGACGAGAGCGCCGAGGCCGCCACCGAGGCCGCAGTTCCCGCCGAGGCCGCGGCCCCTGCCGAGCCCGTCGAGGAGGCCGCCCCGCGTCGTACCCGGCGCCGCGCCACGCGTCGCGTGTCCGCGCCCGCCGCCGGTGACGAGGCCGCCGAGGCTGCCGTCGAGACGCCGGTGACGGCGGAGACCCCCGTCACCCCCGGTGTCGAGACCGAGGCCGCCGCGGTCGCCGGAGTCGCCACGGAGGCCCCCGCCGCCGAGGCCGCAGTTCCCGCCGAGGCCGCGGCCCCTGCCCAGCCCGTCGAGGAAGCCGCCCCCCGTCGCCGCCGTAGGGTCGCCCGGCGGGCCGCCACCGGGTTCGCCGAGCCCGCTCGGTCGGCCGCCGCCGAGGCGCCCGAGGAGGCCCCGCGTCCGGCGCGGCCCGCCGTGGCCGTGTTCCAGGCGCCGGTGTTCACCGAGCCGCAGTTCCAGACGCCCGAGCGCGCCGCCGCCGAGGCCGCCGCAGGGGCGGAGACCGAGGACGTCGAGGAGCTCCCGCAGGAGCAGGCCGCCACCTCCAGGCGCCGTCGCCGGCGCCGCGGCGGTGACGGCGAGGAGGCCGAGGCCCTCCAGACCACCGAGGTCGCCGCCGAGGACGAGACCGAGGAGGCCGAGGAGACCGAGGAGGTCGAAGAGGCCGCCGAGGGCGAGGAGACCGGCTCGCGTCGCCGTCGCCGGCGCGGTGGGCGGCGTCGCCGTCGCGGTGAGGCCGCCGACACGGAGTCCGAGGACGCCGCCGCCGAGGACGTCGCCGCCGCGCAGGCGGCGCAGGATGCCGAGGACACCGCCGAGCAGGAGGAAGAGGACGCCGAGGATGCCCGCGACGAGGGCGCCGGGTCCAGCTCCAGCAGCCGTCGCCGCCGGCGCCGTCGCCGCCGCGCCGGTGACAGTGCCGTCGACACCGAGCCCGGCGAGGGCGACCCCGAGCGCACCGTCGTCAAGGTCCGCGAGCCCCGTCCCGCGCGGGAAAAGGGTGCCGAGCCGTCCGACGAGGTGCAGTCCATCAAGGGCTCGACCCGCCTGGAGGCCAAGAAGCAGCGCCGCCGGGAAGGCCGTGAGCAGGGCCGCCGTCGCGTCCCGATCATCACCGAGGCCGAGTTCCTGGCCCGCCGCGAGGCCGTCGAGCGCGTGATGGTCGTCCGCCAGCACGGCGACCGTACGCAGATCGGCGTCCTCGAGGACAACGTGCTCGTCGAGCACTACGTCAACAAGGAGCAGTCGACCTCGTACGTCGGCAACGTCTACCTGGGCAAGGTCCAGAACGTGCTGCCGTCGATGGAGGCCGCCTTCATCGACATCGGCAAGGGGCGCAACGCCGTCCTGTACGCCGGTGAGGTCAACTTCGAGGCGCTCGGCATGGCCAACGGGCCGCGGCGCATCGAGTCCGCCCTGAAGTCCGGGCAGTCCGTCCTCGTCCAGGTCACCAAGGACCCGATCGGGCACAAGGGCGCGCGTCTGACCAGCCAGGTCTCCCTGCCGGGCCGTTACCTCGTGTACGTCCCCGAGGGCTCCATGACCGGCATCAGCCGCAAGCTGCCCGACACCGAGCGGGCCCGGCTGAAGACCATCCTCAAGAAGATCGTCCCCGAGGACGCGGGCGTCATCGTGCGCACCGCCGCCGAGGGCGCGAGCGAGGAGGAGCTGCGCCGGGACGTCGAGCGGCTGCAGGCGCAGTGGGAGGACATCCAGAAGAAGGCCAAGAACGGCAACGCCCCGACGCTGCTGTACGGCGAGCCGGACATGACCGTCCGGGTCGTCCGGGACATCTTCAACGAGGACTTCTCCAAGGTCGTCGTCAGCGGTGCCGACGCCTGGGAGACCGTCCACGGGTATGTGTCCCATGTGGCGCCGGATCTCGCCGAGCGGCTGCAGAAGTGGACCAGTGAGGTCGACGTCTTCGCCACGTACCGGATCGACGAGCAGCTCGCCAAGGCGCTGGACCGCAAGGTCTGGCTGCCCAGCGGCGGTTCGCTGGTGATCGACCGGACCGAGGCGATGGTCGTCGTCGACGTCAACACCGGCAAGTTCACCGGTCAGGGCGGCAACCTCGAGGAGACGGTCACCAGGAACAACCTGGAGGCGGCCGAGGAGATCGTGCGTCAGCTGCGGCTGCGCGACCTCGGCGGCATCATCGTGATCGACTTCATCGACATGGTGCTGGAGTCCAACCGGGACCTGGTGCTGCGGCGCCTGCTGGAGTGCCTGGGCCGGGACCGTACGAAGCACCAGGTCGCGGAAGTGACCTCGCTGGGGCTCGTGCAGATGACCCGCAAGCGGGTCGGCCAGGGGCTGCTGGAGTCCTTCTCCGAGACCTGCGTCCACTGCAACGGGCGCGGTGTCATCGTGCACATGGAGCAGCCGACGGCCCCCGGTGGCGGCGGCAAGCGCAAGAAGCGCGCGCGTGCCGGTGCCGGCCCCGAGCAGGTGCACGAGGCCACGGTCGCCGCCGAGCCGGTCGAGACGGCCGAGGAGGAGGCGGAGACCGAGGCCGAGGTCGCGGCGGAGGTCGCCGAGCCGGCCGCGCTCGCCGCGCCCGCCTTCGCGCCCGACGAGGAGCTGTACAGCAGCGTCGCCGAGGCGGAGGCCGCCGTGCGCGGCGGTCGTGCGCGGCGCCGTGGCGGTCGTCGGGTGTCCGCTCCGGCCGGTGCGCCGAAGAAGGCCGAGGCGGTGCCCA
Source organism: Streptomyces sp. UG1 (assembly GCF_049974585.1). NCBI lineage: Bacteria > Bacillati > Actinomycetota > Actinomycetes > Kitasatosporales > Streptomycetaceae > Streptomyces > Streptomyces sp. UG1. The sequence continues at coordinate 9,336 of NZ_JBNGGG010000044.1, forward strand.
CGGCCCAGGACGTGACCGTCGCGGAGGAGGTCGAGCGCCCGGTGCAGCCGGAGTCGGCCGCCGCGGCGAAGGCCGAGCCGGTGGCCGTGGAGGACGCGGTCGTCGAGACGCCGGCCGCCGAGGCTCCCGCTGCCGAGGAGGCCGCTCCCAAGGGACGTACGCGACGTCGCGCGACCCGCAAGGTGTCCGCGCCCGCCGGGTCGCCCGCGGGGGCCGAGGCCGCCGTGCTGACGGCGTCCGAACCGGTTGCGGAGGCCGAGGCTCCGGCGGAGCGGCCCGCGGCGGCTGCGGCCGAGGCGGTCGCCGAGAGCGCCGCTCCGGCCCGTCCGCGGCGCCGTGCCGTGCGCAAGGCCACCGCGCCGAGCACGTCCGAGGAGGCGGCCGTCGTGGTCGTCCCGGCGGCGGAGGCGCAGGCCGAGCCCGAGGCCCCGGCCGCCGAGGAGGCGGCTCAGGCTAAGAAGACGGCCCGTAAGACGGCCAAGAAGGCCACGGCGAAGAAGGCCGCCACCAAGAAGACCGCGGCCAAGAAGACGGCCGCCAAGAAGACGGCCGCCAAGAAGGCGACGGCCAAGAAGGCGACGGCCAAGACGACCGCCAAGAAGGCGGCGTCGAAGAAGACGGCGGCGGCCGTGCAACAGTCGCCCTCGTCCGTCTCGGCCTCTGCCGACGAGGCCTGACACCTCTCCGCACGCAAACGTGATCCGCCCCCGGCCGACCGGGGGCGGATCACGTTTTTGTGTATCCGGCCGTGAGCCGTCGCCAAGTGGTCCAACCTGTGAATGAAAGGTGAACCAAGAGGGTTATGATGTGGCCTGGATAGACTGTAAAATCAGACATATCGGGATTCTGCTCCCAATATGTTCACACTATTGGGGCGCAATACGTGAAGGCTCTCGTGCTTTCCGGGGGAGCGGGCACCCGTCTCCGCCCGATCACTCACACCTCGGCCAAGCAGCTGGTACCGGTCGCCAACAAGCCCGTGCTCTTCTACGGCCTGGAAGCGATCGCCGAAGCCGGCATCAGTGAGGTCGGAATCGTCGTCGGCGACACCGCGGACGAGATCCGCGAGGCAGTGGGCGACGGTTCCCACTTCGGGATCAAGGTCACCTACATTCCGCAGGAAGCGCCCCTCGGGCTCGCCCACGCCGTACTCATCGCCCAGGACTTCCTCGGCGACGAGGACTTCGTCATGTATCTCGGCGACAACTTCATCGTCGGTGGCATCACCGGACTGGTGGAGGAGTTCCGGGCCGAGCGGCCCGACGCGCAGATCCTGCTGACCAAGGTCCCCAATCCCACCTCCTTCGGTGTCGCGGAGCTCGACGGTGAGGGTCTGGTGGTGGGCCTGGAGGAGAAGCCGAAGGAGCCGAAGAGCGATCTCGCACTCGTCGGCGTCTATCTGTTCACCTCGGCCGTGCACGAGGCGGTTCGCTCCATCGAACCTTCCTGGCGCGGCGAATTGGAGATCACGCACGCCATCCAATGGCTGATCGACCAGAAGCGTGACGTCCGCTCCACCACCATCTCCGGCTACTGGAAGGACACCGGCAACGTCACCGACATGCTGGAGGTCAACCGGTCCGTCCTGGAGGCGGTGCAGCCGCTGAGCGACGGCACGGTGGACGAGAGCAGCGAGATCATCGGACGGGTCCGCATCGAGGAGGGTGCCCGCGTCAGCGGCAGCCGGATCGTCGGACCCGCGATCATCGGCGCCGGCGCGGTGGTCAGCAACGCCTACATCGGCCCGTTCACCTCGATCTCCGAAGACTGCCGGATCGAGGACAGCGAAATCGAGTACTCCATCGTGTTGCGCGGTTCGTCCGTGACCGGCGTGCGCCGCGTGGAGGCCTCGCTCATCGGGCGCGACGTCACCGTGACGCCGGCCCCCCGCAACCCTTCGGCCCACCGGCTCGTGCTCGGTGATCACAGCAAGGTGCAGATATCTTCATGACCGCCCCTTCCCCCACCCGCCCCACCCGGATTCTGGTGACCGGTGGTGCCGGCTTCATCGGCTCGCACTACGCCCGTACGCTGCTCGGCCCGCAGGGTCCCGGTGATGTCGCGATCACCGTCCTGGACAAGCTGACGTACGCGGGCAACCCGGCCAACCTCGACGAGGTGCGCGAGCACCCCGGGTTCGCCTTCGTGCAGGGCGACATCTGCGACCCCGAGCTCGTCGGCAAGCTGATGGCCGAGCACGACCAGGTCGTGCACTTCGCCGCCGAGTCACACGTCGACCGCTCCATCGACGGCGGGGCCGAGTTCGTCCGCACCAACGTGGTCGGCACGCACACCCTCATCGACGCGGCTCACCGGGTCGGCATCAAGACGTTCGTGCACATCTCCACCGACGAGGTCTACGGCTCGATCGACGAGGGTTCCTGGCCCGAGACCCACCCCCTGCAGCCCAACTCGCCGTACTCCTCGGCGAAGGCGTCCAGTGACCTGATCGCGCTGTCCTACCACCGCACCCACGGCCTGGACGTCCGGGTGACCCGCTGCTCCAACAACTACGGTCACCACCACTTCCCCGAGAAGGTCATCCCGCTCTTCGTCACCAACCTCCTCGACGGCAAGAAGGTCCCGCTGTACGGCGACGGCGGCAACGTCCGCGACTGGCTGCACATCGACGACCACGTCCAGGGCATCGAACTGGTCCGCACCAAGGGCCGCGCGGGCGAGGTCTACAACATCGGCGGCGGCACCGAGCTGTCCAACAAGGAGCTCACCGGGCTGCTGCTGAAGGCGTGCGGCGCCGACTGGGAGACCAGCGTGGAGTACGTCGAGGACCGCAAGGGCCACGACCGCCGCTACTCCGTCGACTGCACGAAGATCCGCGAGGAACTCGGCTACGAGCCCCACAAGAGCTTCGAGCAGGGACTGGCGGAGACGGTCCAGTGGTACCGGGACAACCGGGCGTGGTGGGAGCCGCTGAAGGAGCGGGCGGCGCTGGACTGACGCGACACCCGGCTCTCAGGGCCCGGGGCAGCTCCGGGCCCGTTCACGCGTTCCGCGCGCCCCGACACCGGCGGTGGCCCGCGCTATCCCGCACAGAAGACAAAAGAGGCATGAATCCGATACAGGAACAGGCAAGCGCCCCGGCCGGCTGGCTGGTCACCGGAGCGGGGGGCATGCTCGGCCAGGACGTGCTGACCAGGCTGGCCGCCGAGGGTGAGCAGGCGTTCGCGCTGGACCGCGCCGCGCTCGACCTCACCGACCCCACGGCTGTACAGCGGGCGCTGGAGCGGCACCGCCCCGCCGTGGTCGTCAACTGCGCGGCCTGGACCGCCGTGGATGACGCCGAGACCCACGAGGCCGAGGCGCACCTCATCAACGGCGAAGGCCCGGCCCACCTCGCCACCGCCTGCGCCCGTACCGGCGCCGTCCTGCTCCATGTCTCCACCGACTACGTCTTCGCCGGGGACGCCACCACCCCGTACGCCGAGGACGCCCCCACCGCCCCGCGCAGCGCCTACGGGCGTACCAAGCTCGCCGGCGAGCAGGCGGTCCTGAAGACCCTCCCGGACCGCGGCTACGTGGTTCGTACCGCCTGGCTGTACGGCACCGGCGGCCCCAACTTCGTCCGCACCATGCTCCGCCTGGCGGACCAGCGCGAGACCCTGGACGTCGTGGACGACCAGCGCGGCCAGCCCACCTGGAGCGCCGACCTGGCCGGCCTGCTGCTCGCCCTGGGCCGCGGAGCCCTGGCCGGCACCGCCCCGGCCGGCGTCTACCACGGCACCGGCTCCGGCGAGACCACCTGGTACGGCTTCACCCGGGAGATCTTCCGCCTGCTCGGCACCGACCCGGACCGGGTCCGCCCCACCACCAGCGAGGCGTTCGTCCGCCCCGCTCCCCGCCCCGCCTACAGCGTCCTCGGCCACGACCGGTTCGCCGAGGCCGGCATCGAGCCGCTGCGCGACTGGCGCGCGGCCCTCACCGAGGCGTTCCCGGAGATCCTCCGGGTCCACGAGAAGGAGAACTCGGCGTGACAGTCAAGGTCAGCGTCGTCATCGCGGTCTACAACCCCGGCAAGTACGTCGAGGACTGCATCTCGGGCCTGCTGCGGCAGAGCCTCACCCCCGACGAGTTCGAGGTCTTCTTCGTCAACGACGGCTCCACGGACGAGACCCCCGCCCGGCTCGACCGGCTGGCGGCCGAGCACCCCCACATCCACGTCATCCACCAGGAGTCCTCCGGCTGGTCCGGCCGCCCCCGCAACACCGGCATCGCGGCCGCCCGCGGCGAGTACGTGATGTTCGTCGACCACGACGACTGGCTCGGCGACGAGGCCCTGGAACGGATGTACGACTACGGCAAGGCGAACGACGCCGACGTGGTCGTGGGCAAGATGGCGGGCATCGGCCGCCCGGTCCCGCAGGAGCTGTTCCGGGTCAACCGGCCGCGTGCCACGGTGGAGAACGCGCCGCTGATCGACAGCCTCACCCCGCACAAGATGTTCCGCCGGGCGTTCCTGAACGAGCACAACATGCGCTTCAAGGAGGGCCGCCGGCGACTGGAGGACCACGTCTTCGTCGCCGAGGCGTATCTGCGGGCCAAGAGCGTCGCCGTCGTCAGCGACTACCTGTGCTACTACCACATCACCCGGGACGACGGTTCCAACGCCGGCTTCCAGCGTTTCGACCCGGTCGGCTACTTCGTCAACCTCCGCGAGGCCCTCGACGTGGTAGAGGAGCTCACCGAGCCGGGCCCGCTGCGCGACAAGCTGTTCAGCCGCTGGCTGCGCAACGAGATGGTCGAGCGGCTGCGCGGCAACCGGCTTCTCAAGCTCCCCGAGGACTACGCCGAGGAGCTCTACCGCGAGATCCGCGATGTGGTCACCGAACGCTTCGGACAGGGCGTGTTCGCCCGGGTCGGCCCCACTCGGCGCGTGGTGGCCGGACTGATCGCCGCCGACCTCTACCAGGACATCAGAGAGCTCGCCCGCTGGGAGGCCGGGATCAGACCCACCGGCACCCTGTCCTCGCTGGCCTGGGAGAACGGCGCCCTGAACATCGGCTTCACCGCCGAGTACCAGGTGGACGACGCCCCGATGACCTTCCGCAAGGACGGCGACCGCGACCTGCTCGGCCTGCCGCTGTCCGACAAGGCGCTTCAGGCCCTGGCCGGGCAGGGCATCACCCTGGACGCCCCGGTCGACCGCAGCGACGTGGACCTGGTGGTCCGGCACCGCGAGGACGCCACCCAGTACTACCTCCCGCTGGACAGCGAGCGGCACCGCATGGACGCCGGTGACGGCTCCTTCCGCCAGCGGATCACCGCACGGGCCGTGCTCGACCCCGAGACCGCGGCCGCGGGCGCGCCCCTGGCCAAGGGCATCTGGGACCTGCACATGCGCATCAAGTCCTGCGGCTGGAGCAAGGAGACCCGCATCGGCGCGGTGCGCGGCGAGGACGTGGAGGCCGGCCGCCTGGCCGCGCTCACCGGCGAGCCGAGACGGCTGGTCCTGCCGTACTGGACCGACGGGCCGGGCAATCTCTCCCTCGACGTCGACCAGCACACCGGCAAGCTGGAGCGCGAGACGGTGGCGCTGATGGCCCCGGCCGCGGCCGTGGTCGACGGCTCCACCGTCCGGCTCCCGCTGCCGCTGCACCTCGCGGCGGACGCCGGGGACCCGGTGCGGCTCCGCTTCGAGCGCAAGAACGTGGGCAAGTACCCGGCCGACGCCGTGGTGGACGGCCGTACCGTGAGCGCCTCGCTGCCGCTGGAGCAGCTCACCGGGCGCCGCTGGGCCGTCCGGATCGGTGTGCCGTCCCCCGCCCGTGGCGAGGCACGCTGGACCCGGCTCCCGGTCGACGTGGTGGTGGACGCCGACGGCACTGCCCGGGTGATCGACCGGCACACCCCGCCGGCCCGGCCCGCGGCGAAGAAGACGCCGACCCCGCCGCGCCCGCTGTGGCGCCGGGCCGCCGGGCGCCTCAAGCGCGCCCTGACGAAGCAGCAGAAGAAGAGCTGAGGACCTCTGTGATGCGACCCCTTTCGATTTCCGGCGCCTGGGTGCACGAGCCGAAGATCTTCCCCGACGACCGGGGCAGCTTCCACGAGTGGTTCAAGGCGCCTCTCTTCACCGAGGCGGCCGGCCACCCGCTCACCCTGGCCCAGGCCAACATGTCCGTCTCCAGCCGGGGCACGCTGCGCGGTATCCACTTCGCGGACGTGCCGCCCGGCCAGGCCAAGTACGTCAAGTGCGTGCGCGGCACGGTCCTCGACGTGATCGTGGACATCCGGACCGGCTCGCCCACCTTCGGCCAGTGGGAGGCGGTCCGCCTCGACGATCGCGACCACCACGCGGTCTACCTGTCCGAGGGCCTCGGGCACGGCTTCCTGGCGCTCAGCGACGACGCCACCGTGGTCTACCTCTGCTCCGAGGGTTACGCCCCCGAGCGCGAGCACGGCATCCACCCGCTCGACCCGGCCCTCGGCATCGACTGGCCCGCGGACGTCCCCCCGCTGCTCTCCGCCAAGGACGAGCAGGCTCCCACGCTGGCCCAGGCCCTCGAGCAGGGCCTGCTGCCCTCCTACGAGGAGTGCGTGGCCTACCGGGAGAGCCTCGGCGACTGAACGGCTCACTGCGGGCGGCGGGATGTGCTTACTACTGGCGAGTACGCCAATCCTCGGTGAATTGCTGAGAAAGGCTATGCAAGAGCCTTTGAATGAGTAACTTCGCCGACAACATCCTGACAGTCGGAATCCGTCGAGAGGCTGCTCCAGTGAATCGCTATGACGTGCTGCGCGGACTGCACCGTGTCTACCGGCCGCGAAACTATCTGGAGATCGGCGTCAACGACGGCCGCAGCCTGGCCCTTTCACGTGTCCCCTCCGTGGCGATCGATCCGGCCTTCAAGGTGGTGACGTCCATCAGCTGCGACGTCCACCTGGTGAAGTCGACCAGTGACGACTTCTTCGCCCGCAAGGACCCGCTGCTGCACCTGCGGCGGGGCCGCAATCCCTTCCGCGCCCTCGCCCGCCGCGACCCGCTGGGGGTCTTCGGAGGCGATCCCACGCTGGAGCTGTCCTTCGTCGACGGCATGCACCTCTTCGAGTTCGCGCTGCGCGACTTCATGAACGTGGAGCGCCATTCGCACTGGTCGAGCGTGATCGTGCTCGACGACATGCTGCCGCGCGACGTCGACGAGGCGGCGCGCGACCGGCACACCGACGCCTGGACGGGCGACGTCTACAAGGTGGTGACCGTCCTGCGGAGGTACCGCCCCGATCTGACGGTGCTCGAGATCGACACCCAGCCGACCGGTGTCGCCGTGGTCTTCGGGGCGGACCCGCACAACACGGTGCTCAAGGAGGCGTACGACGACATCATCGAGGAGTACGTCACCCCGGATCCGCAGCCGGTCCCCGAAGAGGTACTCGTGCGCAAGCACGCCGTGCAGCCCGAGGCCCTGCTGGGGGCGGACTTCTGGCCGGCCCTGGTCCGGGCCCGGAACCTGCGCCGCCCGCGTGCGGGCTTCGACCGGCTGCGTGGGCAGATCGCGGCGCTGAGCGGTTGAGCGGCAGGAAGCGGGGTTGGGGGTGTGTGCCGGAGCTCCCCGTGCAGGGCCCGGTTTGACCCCCTCGGCAGCGGCCCCGTAACCTTGACCCTCGGCGTGTCCGTGGATATAGGCGCGCCACATCCCCGTAAACCTCTTCCTCCGGAGCACAGGGTGTCCCGGAGAGGCTGTCCGCGTGCCGGGTGGCTGGACTGCGGGGGTGCCGTTCCCGAGCGAGAGAGTGAGATCCGCGTGTACGCCATCGTGCGCAGCGGTGGTCGCCAGCACAAGGTTGCTGTCGGCGACATCGTTGAGGTTGACAAGATTTCCACCGCCAAGGTTGGCGACACGGTCGAGCTCTCGACCCTGCTCGTTGTCGACGGCGACGCTGTGACCAGCGACCCGTGGGTGCTGGCCGGCATCAAGGTCCAGGCCGAGGTCGTGGACCACCACAAGGGCCAGAAGATCGACATTCTGCGCTACAAGAACAAGACCGGCTACCGCCGTCGTCAGGGCCACCGCCAGCAGTACACGGCGATCAAGGTCACTGAGATCCCCACGGCTGCGAAGTAAGGGACTGAGGAGAGATGGCACACAAGAAGGGCGCATCGTCCACTCGGAACGGTCGCGACTCGAACGCCCAGCGGCTCGGCGTGAAGCGCTTCGGCGGTCAGGTCGTCAACGCGGGTGAGATCCTGGTCCGCCAGCGCGGCACCCACTTCCACCCCGGTGCGGGCGTCGGCCGTGGCGGCGACGACACGCTGTTCGCGCTGCAGGCCGGTGCGGTGGAGTTCGGCACCAGCCGTGGCCGCAAGGTCGTGAACGTCGTTCCGGTCGCCTGATCGGAAGCTTTTCGCGAGGCGGACCTCACTTCCCAGGTGGGAAGGCGGGTCCGCCTTTCGCGTGTTAGTACAAACACATCTCGTACGACTCTGGAGGCACCCCCCATGACCACCTTCGTGGACCGCGTCGAGCTGCATGTCGCCGCGGGTAACGGAGGTCACGGCTGTGCCTCCGTCCACCGGGAGAAGTTCAAGCCGCTCGGCGGGCCCGACGGCGGCAACGGCGGGCGCGGCGGGGACGTGATCCTCACCGTCGACCAGTCGGTCACCACGCTGCTCGACTACCACCACTCCCCGCACCGCAAGGCCACCAACGGCAAGCCCGGCGAGGGCGGCAACCGGTCCGGGAAGGACGGGCAGGACCTGGTCCTTCCGGTGCCCGACGGCACGGTGGTGCTGGACAAGGCGGGCAATGTCCTCGCCGACCTGGTCGGGCACGGCACGTCGTACGTCGCCGCGCAGGGCGGCCGGGGCGGGCTCGGCAACGCCGCGCTGGCCTCCGCGCGGCGCAAGGCGCCCGGGTTCGCGCTGCTCGGTGAGCCGGGGGACCTCCAGGACATCGTCCTGGAGCTGAAGACGGTCGCCGACGTGGCGCTGGTCGGGTACCCGAGCGCCGGCAAGTCCTCGCTGATCTCCGTGCTGAGCGCGGCGAAGCCGAAGATCGCCGACTACCCGTTCACCACGCTCGTGCCCAACCTCGGTGTGGTGACCGCCGGTGCGACCGTCTACACCATCGCCGACGTCCCCGGCCTCATCCCGGGCGCCAGCCAGGGCAAGGGCCTGGGCCTTGAGTTCCTGCGGCACGTCGAGCGGTGCAGCGTGCTCGTGCACGTCCTGGACACCGCCACGCTGGAGTCCGACCGCGACCCCGTCTCCGACCTGGACATCATCGAGGCGGAGCTGCGGGAGTACGGCGGGCTGGACAACCGGCCGCGCATCGTCGTCCTGAACAAGATCGACGTACCCGACGGCAAGGACCTCGCCGAGATGGTGCGGCCGGACCTTCAGGCTCGCGGTTACGGGGTCTTCGAGGTGTCGGCGGTGGCGCACATCGGGCTGAAGGAGCTGTCGTTCGCGCTGGCGGACCTGGTGGCCAGGGCGCGGGCCGCGAAGCCGAAGGAAGAGGCTACGCGGATCGTGATCCGGCCGAAGGCCGTCGACGACGCGGGCTTCACCGTGACCCGCGAGGAGGTCGGCGGGGAGCCGCTGTTCCGGGTGCGGGGCGAGAAGCCCGAACGCTGGGTGCGGCAGACCGACTTCAACAACGACGAGGCGGTCGGGTATCTCGCCGACCGGCTGGGCCGCCTCGGTGTCGAGGAGGAGCTGATGAAGGCGGGGGCCCGCTCCGGGGACGGCGTCGCCATCGGGCCCGAGGAGAACGCCGTCGTCTTCGACTGGGAGCCGACGGTCATGGCCGGTGCGGAGATGCTGGGGCGGCGTGGCGAGGACCACCGCTTCGAGGCGCCTCGGCCGGCGGCGCAGCGTCGGCGGGACAAGCAGGCCGAGCGCGATGAGGCGGCGCGGGAGTTCGACGACTTCGAGCCGTTCTAGAGCAAGCCTCGTCCGCTGACGCCGGACAGGCCTGGTAAGCCCCTGTTCACAGGCTGATCCACAGGAAGACCCGTCGCGGTCAGGGCACGTTCGTATGCCCCTGCGACGGGTCTTCTGTTGTCTCCCTGTTTGTCATGCACGCGAAGTATGCCGTTCAGCGGGCGGTCCGCCCTGAAGAGTGAGCATCCCATTGTGTCCAAGTGGCCAGCGAGGCATGGGAGTTCGCCGATGACCGGAGAGATCGGGTCAGTGTCCCCCGACCGACGCCGTTTCCTGACCGCCGGAGCCGCCGTCCTGGGCGCCGCGGCCTCCGCCCAGTTGTGGCTGCCGACCGCTGCCCGGGCGGCCGAAACCCCGTTGCCCGACGGCGTGTTCAGCCTCGGCGTCGCCTCCGGTGACCCGCTGCCCGACGGCATCGTGCTGTGGACGCGGCTCGCGCCGGACCCGCTGAACGGCGGCGGCATGCCCGACGCCGTCGTCTCCGTGGAGTGGGAGATCGCCGAGGACGAGCGGTTCCGCAAACCGGTGCGCCGCGGTGTCGCCCAGGCCCGGCCCGAGTTGGGGCACAGCGTTCACGTCGACGTACGGCGGCTGCGCCCCGGCCGTACGTACTGGTACCGCTTCCGCACCGGCGGCCAGATCTCACCGACCGGCCGCACCCGCACCGCGCCCCACCCGGCGAGCTCCGGCGGCAGGCTGCGCATGGCGCTGGCCTCCTGCCAGAACTGGCAGCACGGCTACTTCACGCCGTACGCCGACATGCTGGACCAGGACCCCGACTTCGTCCTGTTCGTCGGCGACTACATCTACGAGTCGACGCCGTCGGCGACCGCCCTGCGCCGGCACGAGGGCACCGGTGAGCCGTACAGCCTGGTCCAGTACCGCAACCGGTACGCCCAGTACCGCACCGACCCGGACCTCGCGGCGATGCACGCGAACGCGCCCTTCGTGGTGACCTTCGACGACCACGAGATCGACAACGACTTCGCCGGTGACATCCCGCAGGACCCGGACAAGCAGCCGCACGACGCGTTCGTGGCCCGGCTGACCGCCGGCTACCAGGCGTACTACGAGCACATGCCGGTCCGGGCGAGCGCCATCCCGAACGGCCCGCACATCCAGATGTACCGCCGCCTGGAGTTCGGCCGCCTGGCCCGGCTCAGCGTGCTGGACACCCGGCAGTACCGCAGCGACCAGGTCACCAGCCAGGAGGCGGCCCAGGACCCCTCGCTCACCATGCTCGGCGCCCGGCAGAAGAGGTGGCTGATCGACGGGCTGCGGCACTCGCCGGCCCGCTGGAACATGATCGGCTCGCAGATCATGATGGCCGAGACCGACCTCCAGGTCGGCCCGGGCAAGCTCTGGTTCTACGACGCCTGGGACGGCTACCAGGCCGAGCGCAACGCCCTGATGGAGGAGCTGAAGCACGTCCGCAACCCGGTCGTGTTCACCGGCGACCGCCACCTGACGATGATCAGCGACCTCAAGGAGGACTACGCCGACCCGGACTCCGCCGTCGTGGGCGCCGAGTTCGTGGGGACGTCCATCTCCAGCAACGGCGACCAGGACCAGGCAGCCTTCCACAGGGAGTGGGACCCGCGGATGCCGGACAACCCGCACTGGAAGCTGCTCGACGCCCACCGCGGCTACCACCTGTTCGACGTCCGCCGTGACGGCATCGACGCACAGGTGCGGATCGTGGACACGGTCCGGCGGCAGACGGCGACGCCGAGCACGCTGGCGCGGCTGCGGGTGGAGTCGGGCCGGCCGGGCGTCAAGGTCGTGTGACTTCCGTCGCCCCTGATGAGAGGGCCTGGGACTCGCCTGGGACTCATCCCCGTCCCAGGCGTCTCTCAGCATGTTCTCAAGAACGTCTCTTACCCTCTCCTAACCATGGAGACGGACTGCACGAGAGACGAACCACCGGCCGACGGCGGCATGATCGCTCCGCTGCCCGCCGGAACCCGCCTGCTGCACATCGGCCCGCACAAGACTGGCACCACCTCGATCCAGGGCGCCCTTTTCGAGGCCAGGGAGGACATGGCCCGGCACGGCGTCGAGTGGCCGGCCACCACCCGGCACCCCATGGAGGCGGTGCTCGCCGCCTGCGCCCGCACCGGCATGATGGGTGACACCCGGCCCACCGAGCAGCACTGGGAACGGCTGCTGCAGCAGGTGCGCGCGACGGGCGGGCACACCTCGGTGCTCAGCAGCGAGTTCTTCGCCGACGCCGCCGACGACGCGACCGTCGGGCGGATCGTCGAGCAGCTCGGCGGCGACCGGGTGCACGTCCTGGTCACGCTGCGCCCGATCGCGCGGATCATGCCCTCGCAGTGGCAGCAGTACGTGCAGAACGGCCTGCGCATGGGCTACGAGGACTGGCTGCGGCACATGCTTCGGAAGGCGCCGTACGAGCAGCCCACCCCCAGCTTCTGGCGCCGGCACCGGCACGACCGGCTCATCGAGCGCTGGGCCGGGGCGGTGGGCACGGAGCGGGTCACCGTCGTCGTGGTGGACGACCGGGACCGGGAGGGTCTGATGCGCGCCTTCGAGGCGCTGCTCGGGCTGCCCGAAGGGCTGTTGCGGCCCGTTCCGGATGCCGCGAATCGCTCGCTCACCCTCGCCGAGACCGAAATGCTGCGGAATCTTAATAAGGAATTCCGCGCCAATGAACTGCCGGAGGAGCTCTATTCACAGCTCGTCCGCAACGGCGCCGTGATGCATATGAAGAATGCGTGCACTCCCGGTCCCGGCGACGTGAAGATCGGCACTCCGCAATGGGCCGTCGAAGCCGCCGCCGGGATCGGCGCGGAGATGGCGGAGCGCATCGGGGAGATGGGGGTGCGGGTCATCGGCGATCTGCGTCTTCTGTCGGGCGACCGGAGCCTTCTGCCGGCCATACCGAAGCCCGCGACCCGCACCGACGCGGAGCCCCGCCTCGCTCCGGAAGCCGCCGCTCAGGCTCTGTACGGCGCCCTCGCGGCGGCCGCCGCCGCACCCCTGCGGCACACTGCGGCCGCCAAGTCGCGCACGGTGCATCAGACGTCGTCCGGGGAACTCGTGCGGGTGCTCGGGTACCGCTGCCTCAAGCGGCTGAGGCTTCGCTGACCCTGTGCGGTTACTCACAGCAATTGACAGGAACGCCCGGAGTGCCCCTCGGTATTGACCATGCGTACAAGGTGAATGACAGGTTGCGCGCACATATGCAGCCGGGGACGCTCACCTTGCACTGCGGTAACCCCAAGTGGGACCATTTCCAAGTTCCCAGTCGCCACAAGGTAGGTCACCTGTGTCCCAGCACATAGCCAAGCCCCGTACCACCGCAGTGATCCTGGCCGGTGGCACCGGTCAGCGCGTGGGTCTGTCGATCCCCAAGCAGTTGCTGAAGATCGCCGGCAAGGCAGTCATCGAGCACACCCTGACCACCTTCGAGAAGGCCGACTCGATCGACGACGTCATCGTGCTGATGGCGCCCGGCTATGTGCCGGACGTCGAGAAGATCGTCGCCAAGGCCGGGTTCACGAAGGTCAAGAAGATCATCGAGGGCGGCTCGACACGCAACGAGACCACCGAGCGCGCCATCGCGGCCCTCGGCGAGGGCCTGGCCGAGGGCGAGGACCTCAACGTCCTGTTCCACGACGCCGTGCGTCCGCTGCTGTCACGGCGCGTGATCGACGACTGCGTGGTGGCGCTGGAGCGTTACCAGGCCGTCGACGTCGCCATCCCGTCCGCGGACACCATCATCGTCACGCGCACGCACGGTGAGGACGGCGAGTTCATCACCGAGATCCCGGACCGCTCCCGGCTGCGCCGCGGCCAGACCCCGCAGGCCTTCAAGCTGTCCACGATCAAGCGGGCCTACGAGGTCGCGGCCGGTGACCCCAACTTCCAGGCCACGGACGACTGCACCGTCGTACTCAAGTACCTGCCGGACGTGCCGATCCACGTCGTCGCGGGTGACGAGTACAACATGAAGGTCACCCAGCCCGTCGACGTCTTCATCGCCGACAAGCTGTTCCAGCTCGCTTCCACCGCCACGCCCGAGCAGGTCTCCGAGGAGGCCTACCGCGAGCTGCTGACCGGCAAGACCGTCGTCGTCTTCGGCGGTTCGTACGGCATCGGCAAGGACATCGCCGAACTCGCCGAGTCCTACGGCGCCAAGGTGTACGCGCTGGGCCGCTCCACCACCGGCACCCACGTGGAGAACCCGGAGGAGGTCGACGACGCGCTGTCCAAGGCCTACGCCGAGACCGGGCGCATCGACTACGTCGTCAACACCGCCGGTGTGCTGCGCATCGGCAAGCTCGCCGAGACCGACAACGCCACCATCGAGGAGGCGCTGAAGGTCAACTACCTCGCCCCGGTGCAGATCGCGCGGTCCTCGTACAAGTACCTGGCCGAGACCAAGGGCCAACTGTTGCTGTACACCTCCAGCAGCTACACCCGCGGCCGCGCCGAGTACAGCCTCTACTCCTCGACCAAGGCCGCCATGGTGAACCTCACCCAGGCCCTGTCCGACGAGTGGGCCGGCGACGGCATCCGCGTCAACTGCATCAACCCCGAGCGCACCGCCACCCCGATGCGCACCAAGGCCTTCGGCCAGGAGCCCGCCGGCAGTCTGCTCTCCTCCGAGGCCGTCGCCCGTACGTCCCTGGACGTGCTGCTGTCCGAGCTGACCGGCCATGTCATCGACGTCCGCCAGCAGGACCCGACCGCGGCCGCCGGCCAGGCGTCCGGTTTCGAGCAGGCACTGGCCAGTGTCCTCGACCGCCAGGACGGCATGGCATAATCAAGATTTAATAGCCTTATGGAATTCAGGCCTCTGCGTTTCTTCTTTCACGAAGAATTCACAGAGGCCTGAGTCCTTCCCCCCCCTCAGACCGGCCCCTCTCCCTGAGCAGGTTCTCCGTGATATCCACCGCTATTCGCGTCGCCCGGGTGGGCAGCGCGGCCGAGCTGGCCGCGGCGGCTCTCATGATGCTGGGCTTCCCGGCACTCATGCTGGCCGCGCTCGTCCCGAGCATTCCCGCCTTCGCGGCCGCGGCCGCCGTGACGTACCTGGCGGACCACTATCTGCACCGCAAGAGCAGTTATCTGGTCAACCGTCTGAGCAAGGTGCGTGCCGGTCTGTCGATCCGGTTCCTGATCCGGCAGTTGCTGCTGATCCTGCTGCTGGCCCGGCTCAGCCTCGCGGACAACCTGATCTACTACGGCGCGATCGCCTGCTTCATCGCCTTCTACGGCCTTCAGGCCCCGCACGGCGCGCTGGTCACCCTGATCCGCAACCGCCGCCGTATGCCGGTCGCCACCCGCAACATCGACCTCGCCTCCCGCATCCGCATCCCGGACGCCCCGTCGCGCCGGCTGCTGCACCGCTCGGCCGAGAAGATGCTGCACCTCGACCTCGCGGCCGTCGTCGGCATCCTCGTCTCCGGCGCCCTGGAGTCGGCCGTCGTCGGCTTCGTCGGCATCGGCATCACCGTGGGCCTGGGCAGCGCGTACGTGCTGGCGCTGATGCCGTACGTGCGCGGCGCGAAGACCCCGCCGAACGCCGACAAGGTCCTGGCCGCCGTCGACGACTGGCTGGCCGAGTACAAGCCCGAGACGGTGCTGTACTTCTCCGGCTCCAAGGACTCCGCCTACCAGGTCAACATGTGGCTGGAGACCATGGAGCAGCTGGACTCCAAGCCGTTGATCATCCTGCGTGAGCGGGCCATCCTGAACAGCCTGGCGCCCACCACGGTCCCCGTCATCTGTGTGCCGGGCGGTGTGCACCTGATGAACCTGGACCTGACCAACGTGCGCGTCGCGCTGTACGCGGCGAACGTCGGCAAGAACATCCACCTGCTGCGCGTGCCCACCATGAAGCACGTCTTCATCGGCCACGGCGACAGCGACAAGCTGGCCAGCGTCAACCCGTACAGCAAGGTCTACGACGAGGTGTGGACCGCCGGCCGCGCCGGCCGCGACCGCTACGCCATAGCCGACGTCGGCGTCCGTGACGAGGACATCGTCGAGGTCGGGCGCCCGCAGCTCGCGCCGATCCAGGGCCGGCACGGCGTCCCCGAAGGCCGCACCCCGACGGTCCTGTACGCGCCGACCTGGGAGGGCTGGGACGGCAACCCCGGCAACACCTCGCTCGTGCTCGCCGGTGAGAACATCGTGAAGAAGCTGGTCAAGGCCGACCCGCCGGTCCGCGTCCTGTACAAGCCGCACCCCTTCACCGGCACCGTCAGCAAGGAGGCCGGCGCCGCGCACCGGCGGATCACCGCGCTGGTCGAGAAGGCCGCCGCCGAGCGGGCCACCGATACGCGCTTCACGGTCGACGCCGCCGCGCAGAGCGCCGCCAAGGCCGAGCTGACCCGCATCGAGGCCCGCCTGGCCGAGCTGTCCGGCAACGGCGGTGGCAACGGCAACGGCTTCGGCAAGGGCGACGAGGCCGAGGCCACCCGTGACGGCCTGGTGGACATCGCCAAGCACGAGGAGATCGCCCGACTGCGCACCGAGTGGAACGACGCGTACTGGCGGTCCGTCCCGGACTGGGAGCACCGCGTCATCACCGGCGCCGAGCCGCGGCTGTACGACTGCTTCAACGTCTCCGACGCGATGGTCTCGGACATCTCCAGCGTGGTCTCCGACTTCATCGCCAGCGGCAAGCCGTACGCCGTCACGGACTCCGCCGAACTGGGCGTGGAGGAGTTCAAGCGGCAGAACACCGCGGTGCGCGCGGCGACGATCCTGTCCAACAGCGCGGCCGAGCTGGGCGAGCTGCTGGACGCCGTACGGGACCCGTCCGCCGACCCGCTGGCCGAGGACCGCAAGGACCTCAAGCGGTACCTGCTGGGCCCGGACGAGCCGACGTCCATCGAGCAGTTCAACACCGCCGTGGCGAACCTCGCCATCAAGGCCGAGGCGCGCAACGTCGGCCAGGAGTCACGAGCGGCGGCCACCGGCGCCGAGCTGACCGCCTGACCCGCAGACCTAACGCAGGGCGCGGCCCCCGAGGAATCCTCCTCGGGGGCCGCGCCCTTTCTGTGAGCTCTCGACGTGATCTGTCTCACCAAGTCATGTCCATGAGGCAACCGCTTCCCACAATCGGCCGTCTAGCAGGTAAACGAATTAGGTGGCACAGGGGAGATATCCCCTTAAAGAGGAGAAGACGTGACCGTTGCGCAGCCTGATGTGACTGTGATCATCGGGGCGTACGAAGCGATGCCGTACCTGGTCGAGTGCCTGGCATCCGTCGAGGCGCAGACCATCGACCCGGAGCGCATCGAGGTCATCGCCGTCGACGACGGTTCGACGGACGGCACGGGGGAGTGCCTGGAGGAGTTCGCGGCCCGCGTGCCGATGCAGGTCACCGTCATCCGCCAGGAGAACTCCGGCGGCCCCAGCGGCCCGCGCAACGTCGGTCTGTCCAAGGCGACCGGGCGTTACGTCTTCTTCCTCGACGCCGACGACCGGCTGGGCCCCGAGGCCCTGGAGCGCATGGTCGCGATGGCCGACGAGAACGGCACGGACGTCGTGCTCGGCCGCATCGAAGGCGTCAACCGCAGCGCACCCAAGTCGATGTGGGGCAAGACGCTGGACCGTACCGACGTCTTCTCCTCCAACATCAAGTTCACGCTGAGCGCGCAGAAGCTGTTCCGCCGGGACCTGCTGACCCGGCACGACATGCGCTTCGACGAGTCCCTGTGGACCGGCGAGGACGCGCTGTTCACCATGGAGGCCTATCTGCGGGCCGACGGCGTGTCCGTGGTCGCCGACTACACCTGCTACTACCTGGTGGGCCGCGACGACGGCAAGCACGTCACGAAGAGCGGCGGCTACACCCTGCGCTTCGACTCGGCACGCGCCCTGATGAACCTGATAGCCGAGCACATACCCGCGGGCGACCGGCGCGACCTGCTCATGATCCGCCCCTTCCTCATCACCCTGCTGCCGCAGTTCGGGCCCCAGTACGCCAGGGACAGCGAGAAGGTCAGGCAGCACAAGCTGGAACTCGCGCGGCCCCTCATGGACGCCTTCTGGACCCCCGGCATCGCCCGCCGCCTCAAGGTCCACGAGCGCCTGCGCCTGCACCTGGTCGCCGAACAGCGCCCCGAACTCCTCCTGCCCGTGGTGGAGTTCGTCAAGGCCAAGAAGCAGGCGGAGGCCCTCCTGGAGAAGAAGGGCCACCGGGTCTATCTCGTCTACCCGCACTTCCGGGACCGGGCGGCGGGGATTTCCGACTCCGTGTACCTCGCCGAACCGCGCGAGGCCCGCGCCATCCACGGGTATCGCGAGGGCGGCACGGACTCGTTCCTGCGGCGTGCGGCGCGCAAGGCGCGCCGGGTGCTCAGGTCCTCGGGCGGGCCTACGCCGGGTGGGCGGGCTGCGGCGGCGTAGGCGACCGGCGCTGGTCCGGGATCTCGGTGGCGATCTCCGCCGCCAGCCGCTCCGCCATCCGCGCCCGGTGCTCCTCGGCCTTGGCACACAGCGCCTGCACGGCCGCGTTGAAGCGCACCTGTGACACCGGCTCGTCGGGCCCCAGCAGTTCGCGCTTCAACTCCGCCCGCGCCTCGGCCAGTTCGTCCTTCTCGGGGTGCCGCACCGTCTCCAACAGGTCCGGCACCCCGGCCCCGTCCGGCGTCAGCACGGTCGCCGCGCGCACGGTCGGGAACGCCTTGCGGAACACGTCCTCCCCGAAGCCGCTGGTGTTGGCCACGGCGTACGGCTTCCCGCTCGCCAGGAAGTCGCTGATCACGCTGGACACATCGCTGATCAGCAGGTCCGACCGGTTGAAGCAGGCGTACAGCGTGGGCCGGACGTCCGTGACGACCTGGTGCTCCCACGGCGGCAGCGACGCCCAGTACGCCTCCTCCCAGGCCGCCGTGGCCGCCGCCACCGCGTCCGCCCGCCCCGGCTCCGGCGCCGACTGGACCATCATCCGCTCCACCTGATCGGCACCGGCCCGCAGCGCGGTCGTGGTGAGCCGGTCCAACTCCCGTGTCCGCAGAGCGAGTTCCCCCGTGTCACGCGGCCGCTCGCCCGCCCGCTCCCGGTTCGCCGCCCGGATCAGCTCACGGATCCGCAGATCGGCCGCCCCGGCACGCGGATCCACCGAACCGGTCAGCGGATGCGGCTTGTACAGCAGCCGTACGCCGGGGTCGGCGAGCAGCGCCCGTACGAGGTTCTCGCCGGCCTCGATCACCGAGGTGTTGCCCGGGTTGCCGTCCCAGCCCTCCCAGGTCGGCGCGTACAGGACGGTCGTGCCGGCGTCCGTCGGAGGGCCCTCGTACTGCCGTACGTCATCCAGTTGCGGGCGGCCGATCTCCACCACGTCCTTGTCCTCGACGCCGACCTCGGCCAGCGCGTACCGCTCCCGCGCCGCCGGACCGGCCACCCACACCTCGTCGTAGGCCTTCGCGTACGGGTTGCAGGACGACAGCTTGTCGCTCTCCCCGTGGTTGACGAAGGTGTGCTTGAGCGTGGGGATGCGCAGCACCTGGGAGGTCTTGCCGGAGTTCGAGGGGTGGATGAGGACCTGGAGCGAGGAGTCCTCCAGGCGCATCAGCGTCGAGACCTTCGGCAGGCACAGGATCGGTACGTCGGTCGGGGCGATCTTCTGCACCATGAACCGCTCGCGCAGCACGATCAGTGGCCGGCCGTCCACCTTCGCGAGCGGCTCCAGCCACATGTTGGCCTGGTACGCCGAGGCTGCGCCGCCGGAGAAGTACAGGCCGACCGTCGGCCGGTACTCCGCCAGCCAGGCGTCCAGCCACGCCAGCGCCTCCCGCTCGCTCGCCGGGCGACGGCTCGGCAGCAGCCGCAGCAGGAGGTCGTACAGGCCCAGCAGGGCGAGCCCCAGGGACAGCGCGATGCCCAGCGCCGCGCAGCGCGGGTCGTCGGTGGCCGCGGTGGTCAGCAGGCCCGCCGTGGCCGGGAGGCCGTAGGCCGGCAGACGGTCGGCGGGGCGGCGCAGCAGGGCCGGCGGGGCGGGGGACAGGCGCAGCGCGGAGGCGTCGATGTTGCGGGTGACCACCGGCAGGGTGCGGGTGCGGCGGACCAGCACCGACAGCGCCTGGATGGCGCAGTGCAGCGCGTAGAAGGCGAGCAGTCCGGCGACGAGCGGTGTGTACAGCGTCTCCCGCTGCTGCTCGCCCAGCCGCAGCAGGGCCACGACGAGCAGCAGGTCCCGCAGCACATGTCGCACGGTGATGTCCGCGTGGGACTTGGCGAACATCGACAGCATGCCGCGGTGCCAGCGGTACAGCGCGCCCTCGACGGCCAGGGACGTGACCGTCGCGGCGAGCAGCAGCGGGACGTGCGGGCGCAGCGCGGCCACGGCCTGGGCGCAGAAGGCTGCCACCAGGAGAGCCGCGACCAGGGCTCTGGCCGGGATGCGGGACGGGGGTGTGGGCAACTGCGGTCACTCCAAGGTCGGCGCGGGACGTTCGTGCGCCCGGGTTAACGCGCGGCTGCCTACAGACGACACGCACGTGTCCTGAGTGCCCGCAGTGACGCGCGGTGGTCGGCTCCTGGCTGTCCGGAGGCTGGACGGGTGCGCGCCGCACCATCCGCTTCGCGTAGATTTCGAGGCAGGCAACCGGCGTCCGGGCGAGGGGAAAGCACAGGTGGCAGGGGCAAGGCAGGGTGTGCGCGAGGCCCGCAGGGTCGTCGTCAAGGTGGGCTCCTCGTCGCTGACGACCGCTTCGGGCGGCCTGGACGCCGACCGCGTCGACGCGCTCGTGGACGTCCTGGCCAAGACCCGCAGCGGCGGGGAGCGGGAGGTCGTCCTGGTCTCCTCCGGCGCCATCGCGGCCGGACTCGCCCCGCTGGGCCTGCGCCGCCGCCCCAAGGACCTGGCCCGCCAGCAGGCCGCCGCCAGCGTCGGCCAGGGCCTGCTCGTCGCCCGCTACACCGCCTCCTTCGCCCGCTACGGCGTCCGCGTCGGCCAGGTGCTGCTGACCAGCGACGACATGAGCCGCAGGGCCCACCACCGCAACGCCTCGCGCACCCTCGACAAGCTGCTCGCGATGGGCGCGTTCCCGATCGTCAACGAGAACGACACCGTCGCCACGGACGAGATCCGCTTCGGCGACAACGACCGGCTCGCCGCGCTGGTGGCGCATTTGGTGCGGGCCGACCTGCTGGTGCTGCTGTCCGACGTGGACGGCGTGTACGACGGCGACCCCAGCAAACCGGGGACGTCGCGGATAGCGCAGGTGCGCGAGCCGTCCGACCTCGCCGGGGTCGACATCGGCAGCGCGGGCAAGGCGGGCGTCGGCACCGGCGGCATGGTCACCAAGGTCGAGGCGGCCCGGATCGCGGCCGCCGCCGGCATCCCCGTGGTGCTGACCAGCGCGATCCACGCGGCCGAGGCCCTCTCCGGCGGCGACACCGGCACGTACTTCCACGCCACCGGCAAGCGCTCCGCGGACCGGCTGCTGTGGCTCCAGCACGCGTCCACTCCGCAGGGTGCGCTCACCCTGGACGACGGTGCGGTACGGGCGGTCGTGGAGCACCGCAAGTCCCTGCTCCCGGCCGGGATCGCCGCCGTCGAGGGCGAGTTCAGCGCGGGCGACCCGGTCGAACTGCGCGACAGCACGGGGCACGCGGTCGCACGCGGGCTCGTCAACTTCGACGCCAAGGAGATCCCGCAACTGCTCGGGCGATCGACGCGGGAGCTGGCGCGGGAGCTGGGGGCGGAGTACGAGCGGGAGGTCGTGCACCGGGACGACTTGGTGGTCATGCATCCCTGAGGGCTTGGTGAGTACGGGGCCCTGGAAGGCGGCTGCGGCCGAAAACAGGGGGAACGCCCTGCTATCGGCGTCGCCCTGAGGTGGACGTTCCGCAAAACCGCCCCGCGAGCCCTTGCGGCCTGCTCAACTTTGTCTCAGGGACACATTCCACACTGCTCGACCCTTGCGTGAAGGAGGCCGTCGTGAGACGAGTGCGCCCCGGGGCGGCGGCGTCCCGCACGGCCGGTGAGGAGCGCGCCTTGACGAGCGTCGCGGCCGGAGACCGGTACGAGCAGCCCGAGGACCTGCCCCGCCTGTGGCACGTCACCCTCAGCGTCTCCGGCCAGGAGGCCCCGCTGAAGGAGGTGCGGCGCGCCCTCGAGCAGCTCGCCCACGACCACCCCTTTCTGCTGACCAGCCGGTATGCCAACGACCACGCCGAGATCCGCTACTGGGAAGAGGCCCGCGACCTGCACGACGCGGCGGCCGTCGCCCTGCGCCTGTGGGGCGAGCACCGGCAGAGCGCGGGGCTGCCGCCCTGGGAGATCGTCGGCCTGGAGGTCATCGACCGCGAGACCTATCACCAGCGCATCGCCGAGGGCTACGGACCGCCGCCGGCGACCCCGGTCGGTGTCCACCCCTATTGAACCGACACCCCTGATTGATCCGACCTGGGCGTCTTGTCTCGCGGTTCGGAACACCCGGCGGCCCGGCCCCGCGACCGCACTACCCTTCTTTCATGACCACGCTTTCGCCGTACGACTCCATGTCCCCGGTCAACCGGGCCGCCTACCGCGCCAAGGCCGCCGCCGCCGACCTCGCCCCGCTGCCGCGGGCCGAGAAGGACGACGCGCTGCTGGCCATCGCGGACGCCCTGGAAGTCCGTACGAGTGAGATCGTCGAGGCCAACGCCAAGGACATCGCCAAGGCCCGCGAGGCCGGCACCAGCGAGGCGATCATCGACCGGCTGACGCTGACGCCGGAGCGCGTGCGGGCCATCGCCTCCGACGTCCGGGACGTCGTCGCGCTACCCGACCCGGTCGGCGAGGTCGTGCGCGGCTCGACGCTTCCCAACGGCATCGACCTGCGCCAGGTCCGCGTCCCGCTCGGCGTCGTCGGGATCATCTACGAGGCCCGCCCGAACGTCACCGTGGACGCCGCCGCCCTGTGCCTGAAGTCCGGCAACGCCGTGCTGCTGCGCGGCTCGGCCTCGGCGTACGAGTCGAACACCGCCCTCGTCCGGGTGCTCCGCGACGCCGTGGGCGGGGCCGGGCTGCCCGCCGACGCCGTGCAGCTCGTGCCCGGCGAGAGCCGCGAGAGCGTGCGCGAGCTGATGCGGGCCCGCGGCCTGGTCGACGTGCTGATCCCGCGCGGCGGCGCCTCGCTGATCCAGACCGTCGTCTCGGAGTCGATCGTCCCGGTCATCGAGACCGGCACCGGCAACTGCCACGTCTACGTCGACGCCCACGCCGACCTCGACATGGCCCTCGAGATCCTGATCAACTCCAAGGCCCAGCGGGTCAGCGTCTGCAACGCCGCCGAGACCCTGCTGGTCCACCAGGACATCGCCCCCGAGTTCCTGCCGCGCGCCCTGGACGCCCTCGCGGAGGCCGGGGTGACCGTGCACGCCGACGAGAGGGTGCTGGCGTACGCCAAGGACTCCAAGGCGACCGTCGTCGAGGCCACGGCGGAGGACTGGGAGACGGAGTACCTGTCGTACGACATCGCGGCGGCGGTGGTCGACTCTCTCGACAGGGCCGTCGAGCACATCCGGCTGTGGACCTCCGGTCACACCGAGGCCATCGTCACCACCTCGCAGCAGGCCGCCCGCCGCTTCACCCAACTGGTCGACTCCACGACGGTCGCGGTGAACGCCTCCACCCGCTTCACCGACGGCGGCCAGTTCGGCTTCGGCGCGGAGATCGGCATCTCCACGCAGAAGCTGCACGCCCGCGGCCCGATGGGCCTGCCGGAGCTGACCAGCACCAAGTACATCGTCACCGGGGACGGGCACGTACGGCGCTGAGCGGCGTCGGGGGCGCGCGGCGCACGACCAGGGCATATGCGTCCGACACGCGCCCCCGCGCTGCCTCCGTGCCGCACGAGAGGCGTCTCACAAGGCGGATGAATTTCCATACCGTCTGCCCAAATTGACCCCCCAGGACTACTCTGGATCCCGTGCCGGAGGACGTGGGGGGCACGCCGTTCCCTGACGGCTGGGAGCCCGACGACGACCACGACCGCGGGGTGTCGGACGAAGAGTTCGCCTCCGTGGTCTTCGACGAGGCCTTCGTACGGGCGGCCGTGGTGCACGAGCCGACCGCCGTCGAACGCCTCCTGGCCGCCGCCCAGGCCAGAGCGGAGGCCTCCGAGGCGGAAGCGCGCCGGGCACACGGCCGGGGCGAGCGGTACGAGGAGGGGTACGGCCCCGACGACCGCACCGGTTTCGGCCATGATCCCGAGCTGGACGATCTGGACGACACGGACATTCTCGAGGGCCCTTACGGCGCCCCGGGCACGTACGGCAAGCAGGTCCGCTGGCATCGTCCGGTCGCCTGGATCCTCGCCCTCGTGATGGGCATCGGCATGGTCGCGCTGGCCTTCGCGGCGGTCTACCGCGGCGCCTCCTCGGACAACCGGGACCCGGGCTCGCCACCGGGGGCGTCCACCGGGCTGGAGCAGGGTGGCGCGGCGTCGCCCTCCGCCTCCGCCGACTACTCGCCACCGGCCGTCCCGGCGACCCCGCGCACGCCCTGACCGGAGTCGATCGAGGGCCTGAGCACTACGGAGAGCTGCCGCGCAATCCTGGTGAGAACCTGTCAGAACTTGTCGCGCAGCAGGGCGTTTACCCGACCTTCCGGCGACCTACCCTGAAGATATGGGAGGGCCTGGAGACCCACCTGAGGGGACACCCGAAGGCGGCCCCGGAGGTGGCGAGGAAGAGTACCGATCCGTCGTCTTCGACGAGTCGTTCGTCCGCGCTGCCCGCCTCCAGGAGTTCTCCGCACAGGAGCGCATCGCCGACCACGCGCCCGCCGTGCGCCGCCGTCCGCCTCTGCGCCGCGGGCTGTCCCGGCAGGCGCTCGTCCTCGTCCTGCTGATCGCCGTGGCCTTCGGTACGGCGATCTACATGGGTGTACGGCACCCCTATCAGACCCCGGCCTCCTCCGGGCCGACCGCCGAGCCGCTGCGGATGACCGTCATCCCGCTCGCCCCGCAGGGCGAGGTGCCCGGGACGGCCGACGCCGACTCTCTGTACGCGCACAGTCCCGCCGCGCAGTTCCGGATCGGCGCGGAGGGCATCCCGCTGCCGGCCGCGCGGCGTACCGCGCACTTCTCCGACGGCGATGTCACGAACGCGCTGACCATCGCGAAGGACTACATCGTGCGGTCCTCGCTGTATCCCGAGGTGCTCACCGGCGACCAGGTGCGTCCGGTGCGGGTGCTGCTGGATCCCGATCAACTGGACCAGTTCGACCAGAGCTTCGGGCGTCCGGCTGCGGACGGGCGGCACGCGCCGACCGGGTGGCTGGTGCGCTTCGACTCCTCCCAGGCGGAGCTGGCCGATCGCCGGATCCGGGTCCAGGGCACGCTCCAGGCCGCCGAGGCCGACTCGTCGACGCTCGAGGTCACGGCCGACCACACCTTCGTCTACGCCCTGCGGGCATCGGACGCCGGTGCGAAGGCTGCCGAGGCGTCACTGTTCACCGTGCGGCGGGAGCTGCACTTCCGCTTCGACCGCGAGGACCTGCGGCTGCACCAGACCCAGCTCGTCGTCTCCTACGTCCAGGCCGGCCCGCTGTCCTGCGCCGACGACTCGACGAACCGGCTGCGTCCGCTGCTGGCGGGCCAGACGGCGAAGGAGGGCGGCCCGGCCGGCACCGACCCCTACGCCACCGGCGGGGCGACGGCACTGTGCGGATCGCTGGCGGCGGGGGCGCAGCCGAAGGTGTGAGCCAAGGGGGGTGAGCCGCCGGGAAACTCGGAACAGGCCCTGTCCTCGGTCCCTCGCTCCTCAGTCCCCGCTCCTGAGTCCCCGGTCCCGGAGTCGTCAGTCCCCGGTCCCGGAGTCGTCCCTGTCGTCCCGCCTCGGTCCGTCCTTCGGCGGGGCGCTCGTGAAGCCGCCGAAGCCTCGCCGGACCCGACCGCCCAGGTCGCCCGCGCCGCCCGCGATGTCCGTGACCAGCTTCATCAGCGGGTCCTTGGAGGACTTCACATGGGTGGCGTAGTGGGACGCCGACTCGCGGAAGGAGCCGCTGACCGAGGTGTCCTTGTCCTCCGAGCGGCGCGGGTAGTGGCCGTCCATGATCCGCTGGTAGTCACGGGACTCGGACCACTTCTTCAGCTCGGCCGCGCGGACCGTGGTGAAGGGGTGGGAGCGCGGCAGCACGTTCAGGATCTTCAGCACCGAGTCGCGCAGGTCGCCGCCCGCCTCGTACTCCTCGGCCTGCTTCAGGAACGCGTCCACGTTCATCTGGTGCAGATGGTGGCCGCCCGCGAGCTTCATCAGGCCGCGCATCGAGGCCTGCAGGTCCTGGCCGACCAGCAGGCCGGCGCGGTCGGCGGACAGCTCCGACTTGCGGAACCACTCCCGCAGCGCGGTGACGATCGCCATGATCGCGAGATTGCCGAGCGGGATCCAGGCGACCCGGACCGCCAGGCTGGTCAGGAACAGCAGAATCGTGCGGTACACCGAGTGACCGGAGAGGGCGTGGCCCACCTCGTGGCCGATCACCGCCCGCATCTCCTCCTCGTCGAGCAGCTCGACCAGGCCCGTGGTGACCACGATGATCGGCTCGTCCAGGCCGATGCACATCGCGTTGGGCACCGGGTCCTGGTTGACGTACATCGGCGGGACCTTCTCCAGGTCCAGGATGTAGCAGGCGTCCCGCAGCATGTCGTTGAGGTCGGCGAACTGCTGTTCCGAGACCCGCACGGAGTCGGACAGGAACAGCAGCCTGAGGCTGCGCTCGGGCAGCAGGCCGCTCAGCGCCTTGAAGACCGTGTCGAAGCCGCTGAGCTTGCGCAGGGCCACCAGGGCCGAGCGGTCCGCCGGATGCTCGTACGCACGCGAGGAGATCTCGGGGAAACGCCTGCGCTGCCGGCTCGGTACGTTCTCGTGCCCGTTGTGCTCGTGGCCGTCGGACATGTCTTCCCCCATGTGCGTGTGGATGGGTCTCTCTCGGCCCTTTGCGGAGCCTTGTTCCGCCCTTTGCGCCCCCGAAGCTGAGCCCAGCCTAGGCGGAGTTACCGTGGACGGGCACTACAACGAAGGAGTTCCGCGTCATGGAGCACAACCCCGCGGCCGCCTGGCTCACCGAGGCCGCGAGCGCCGCCGAGCAGCAGGGGGCGGGGAATCTGCTCCGGGTCGTACTGATCGTGATGGTCGTGGGCTGTGTGCTGACCGCGTGGTTCCTGTTGCGGGGCTACAGGCGGAAGGACGACTGAGCGGCCCGGAAGGTTCCCGCCGCTCGTCGAAGGCGGCCCAACGGTGGAGTCGGCGTGATGGCCGTCATGGCGCCCGCTTACGATGAGCCGACATCTTTATCCCGCCCACACCCGATAGGTCACGCCGAAGATGAGCTTCCACAGCGCCGCTGCCCAGTTGGTCACCCTCGCCGCCGAGGGCGAGGAGCACGGTGGCGGCAACCACGACAGCATCAGCGCCTGGGCCACCGGCGGTGGCGCGTTCATCATCCTCATGCTGCTGCTGTGGATCACCACCCGCTTCAACCGCGACCGCTGAGTCCCGGCCAGCCCCTCACTTCGCCCGGCCCACGGCCGGCCGGAGCTCTCAGGCGGGGCCGGTAGGGTCTGCACGCATGGGAGAGCAGGACATGCCTACCGGCCCCGGAAACGGCCCGACGAACCACGGCAAGCGCCGTCTCGGCGTCATGGGCGGAACGTTCGACCCGATCCACCACGGCCACCTCGTCGCGGCCAGTGAGGTGGCCGCGCAGTTCCACCTCGACGAGGTCGTGTTCGTCCCGACCGGCCAGCCCTGGCAGAAGACCCACCGGCACGTCTCCCCGGCCGAGGACCGCTATCTGATGACGGTCATCGCCACCGCCGAGAACCCGCAGTTCTCCGTCAGCCGCATCGACATCGACCGCGGCGGCCCGACGTACACGGTGGACACCCTGCGCGACCTGCGCGCGCTCAACCCCGACACCGACCTGTTCTTCATCACCGGCGCCGACGCCCTCGCCCAGATCCTGACCTGGCGGGACTCCGAGGAACTGTTCTCCCTCGCGCACTTCATCGGCGCCACCCGGCCCGGCCACCACCTCGACGACGACGGCCTCCCGGAAGGCGGCGTGTCGTTGGTCGAGGTTCCCGCGCTGGCCATCTCGTCCACCGATTGCCGCGCGAGAGTCGCGAAGGGAGAGCCCATCTGGTATCTGGTGCCCGACGGAGTCGTGCGCTACATCGACAAACGTGAGCTGTACCGCGGCGAGTGAGGCGAGTGAGCCGAGAGGGGCTACCGGTGAACGACCGATACGACGCGGGGGCCGAAGGATACGGCGGCGACCAGTACGAACTCGTCGGATACGACGAATACGGGCGGCCGGTGTACCGACAGATCCCGCAGCAGCGGCCGCCCCAGCAGCAGTACGACCCCTACGCACAGCAGGGCTACGGCTACGACCCGTACGCGACGGGCACGCAGCAGCAACCCCAGTCGTACGACTCCTACCCGGCCGGCGACACCGGCCGGCAGCCGCCCACGCCGCCCTACGACCCGTACGGCACCGGCACCCACTCGGCGCCGTACGACCCCTACGGCCGTACCGCCTCCAGCGGACAGCAGCCGCGCGTCGCCGAGCAGACCGCCTACATCCCGCACCAGGCCGGGCCGGTCGAGGACCAGGGGAGCCAGGAGCGCGGCGACCGCGGTGACTACCGCACCGAGCAGTTCGCGTTCGTCGAGGAGCCCGACTCGGACTCCGAGGACGTCATCGACTGGCTGAAGTTCACCGAGAACCGCACCGAGCGCCGCGAGGAGGCCAAGCGACGGGCACGCGCGCGCGTGATCGCCCTCGTGGTCGTCCTGGCGATCGCCGCGGCCGGCGGCGTCGGCTACCTCTGGTACGCCGGAAAGCTGCCCGGCCTCACCGCGTCGGACGACAAGACCAGCGCATCGACGCCGGTGGGCGCCCAGAAGCGCGACGTGATCGTCGTCCATCTGCACGACACCAAGGGGGGCGGCACCTCCACGGCGCTGCTCGTGGACAACACCACCACCAAGCAGGCCACCACCGTGCTGCTGCCCAACTCCCTCGCCGTGAGCGGCGACGACGGCACCACGACCACGCTCGCCAAGTCGGTCGACGACGACGGCTCCTCCGGCACCCGCGACGCGATCGACACCGTCCTAGGCACCGAGATCCAGGGCACCTGGCGGCTGGACACCCCCTATCTGCAGAACCTCGTCGACCTGGTCGGCAACATCGAGGTCGACACCAACGCCGACGTGCCCGACCCGGACGCCAAGTCCAAGGGCGCCGCGCCCCTGGTGCGCAAGGGCAAGGCGCAGACCCTCAGCGGCAAGCTCGCCGTCGCCTACGCCACCTACCAGGGCTCGGGTGAAAACCCCAACGCCCAGCTCGAGCGGTTCGGGCAGGTCATGCAGGCCGTGCTGCGCAAGATGACCTCGGACACCGAGGGCGCGATCACCACCGTGCAGACGCTCGGCATGATCATCGAGCCGCCGCTGACCGACAAGGACCTCGGCGCCTTCCTCGCCCGGCTCGCCGACCTCGCCAAGGGCGGCGACTACAAGACGGCCCTGATGCCCGTCCAGGGCGACGGCACGCTGAGCGCGCAGGCGAGCGCCAGTGTCGTCAAGGACGTCCTCGGCGGCACCGCCAAGAGCCCCGACAAGGACGCCGCCGTCCGCGTGTCCGTGCGCAACGCCAGCGGCACCAGGGACAACACCGAAAGCGCCCGCGTGGTGCTGCTGAACGGCGGCTTCACCTTCCTGGAGGCGGGCACCGCGTCCACCGCGGCCACCTCGAAGGTCGTCTACGCCGACGCCGCCGACAAGGACAACGCCACCGAGGTCGCCAAGACCCTGGGCCTGTCCGCCGACGCGGTCGGCAAGGGCGACGTGCCCTCGAACGCGGACGTCTCGGTGGTCCTCGGCCAGGACTACAAGCCGTCGTCCTCGTAGCCGCGGAGTGTCCGGCGGTGTCCGACGGGTGCATCGCCGCAGGCCACCCCATGTGAGCCGGTAATCACGTGGGGCGCTGTCGGCGGTCCGTGAGACCCTTGGTGGCAAGTGTCCGCCGACGGGCTGCAACATGTGGGGGACAACCCCCGCACCCCCAGCCGACGCTTCACATCCGCCAGCTGAAACCTGCCCCCGACCGAAAGCTTCGTAGTGACCGCTACCGACCGTTCCCTCGAGCTCGTCAACACCGCCGCCCAGGCGGCCGCCGACAAGCTCGCGCACGACATCATCGCCTACGACGTCAGCGACGTCCTGTCGATCACGGACGCCTTCCTGCTGGCCTCCGCGCCCAACGACCGCCAGGTCAAGTCGATCGTCGACGAGATCGAGGAGCGGCTCCTGAAGGAGCTGGGCGCCAAGCCGGTGCGCCGCGAGGGCGACCGTGAGGCCCGCTGGGTGCTGCTCGACTACGTCGACATCGTCGTCCACGTCCAGCACAGCGAGGAGCGCGTCTTCTACGCCCTGGAGCGGCTGTGGAAGGACTGCCCCGAGCTCGAACTGCCCGACGACGCCAAGGCCACCCGCGGCAAGGCCGAGGAGCACGCCAAGCTGCAGGCCGCCGAGGAGGCGGCCGACCTGGGCGGTGAGTGGCGGTGAGCACCACCGACCAGGTGCCCGGCGGCCGGGGCCGCCGCGTCATCCTGTGGCGGCACGGCCAGACCTCGTGGAACGTGGAGCGCCGCTTCCAGGGCACCACGGACGTCCCGCTCACCGAGGCCGGCGTCTCCCAGGCCCGCCGCGCCGCCCGGCTGCTGGCCAACCTCAAGCCCGACGCGATCATCGCCTCCGACCTCCAGCGCGCCGCCCACACGGCCGCCGAGCTGGCCGGGCTCACCGGCTTGGCGGTGACGCACGACGAGGGTCTGCGCGAGACCTACGCGGGCGTCTGGCAGGGGCTGACGCACGAGGAGATCATCGCCCGGTACGGCGAGGAGTACGCCGCGTGGAAGCGCGGTGAGCCGGTGCGCCGAGGTGGCGGCGAACTGGAGACCGAGGTCGCCGACCGCGCCGCTCCGGTCGTGCTCCGGCACGCCGAGAAACTCCCCGACGACGGCACGCTCGTCGTCGTCAGCCACGGCGGCACCATCCGTACGACCATCGGCCGCCTCATCGGCCTGGAGGCCGGGTACTGGGAGAGCCTTGGCGGCCTCACCAACTGCTGCTGGTCCGTCCTGGGCGAGGGCGCGCGAGGGTGGCGCCTGCTGGAGCACAACGCCGGCACCCTGCCGGAGCCGGTGCTCGGCGACGACGACTGACGTCGGATTTCACTTTCCGGCAGGTCACAGGCTACAGTTCTTCTTGTTCGCCCGCCGAGCGGTGCGAGACAACATGCGGCTACCGCCGCGTGTCAAGGGGCTATAGCTCAGTTGGTAGAGCGCCTGCATGGCATGCAGGAGGTCAGGAGTTCAATTCTCCTTAGCTCCACAGTGAGACAACAAGATCCCGCCGATCGAAGCGATCGGCGGGATCTTCTGGTATCCGCCAAAGTGTTCGGGTTCGGCTTGAGTCACTTGGACCTCGCGGGCGTATACCTCTCAGGAGGCGCGCCGTGTCCGGACTGGTACTGAGGCGTCGCTGACCGTATTGGTCCGGCCGTGGCAGAATCAAACGGCCGGAAGGGGGCGCTGCCCGAC
The DNA here is from genome assembly GCF_049974585.1 of Streptomyces sp. UG1. Classification (NCBI taxonomy): domain Bacteria; kingdom Bacillati; phylum Actinomycetota; class Actinomycetes; order Kitasatosporales; family Streptomycetaceae; genus Streptomyces; species Streptomyces sp. UG1. Next base: position 40,824 of record NZ_JBNGGG010000044.1, read on the forward strand.
GGGAGGGAGTAGCGATGCCTGTGAGCATCCTCGAAGAGGTCGGTGACCTCTTCGAAGCAGCATTGACACGGGATACGATCACTCGCCTCAACTGCCCCTCCTGCGGCTCCGTCCATGTCGCCCAGCTTCTTGGTGACAACGGCGGGGTTTCCTACGTGTGCACGGCCTGCGGCCATAGCTGGAGCTGATCGATGGGTGCACACAGGCGAAAGTGCGACTGGTGCGGCAGCGGAACGCCGATCGTCCGCGACATGGAACCGGTGAACCCCGACTACCAGTACTGGTGCGAGGAATGCGCGCGGGCGCTGATCATAAAGGGCGACCCGATCGAGACCTACCGCGAACTCGAGGGCGAACCGATCTACGGCCGGCTCCTCGAAGAGCACTGCACCCTCAAGCGCTTCTATTCCTTCGTCACGGCCTGACCTCACGCCTTGAACCGGACAAAAGCCCCGTATCAGACCCCACGGGAAACGATTTGGTGCTGCACCTGATCGACCGGTAATGTTGGCGTCGCCGCCAGGGAAACCGGGCGAACGAGGGGCTATAGCTCAGTTGGTAGAGCGCCTGCATGGCATGCAGGAGGTCAGGAGTTCAATTCTCCTTAGCTCCACAGTGTGAGATCCCGCCGGATCGGTTCGATCCGGCGGGATCTTTTGCGTGCGCGGACACCCTTGGTCTCAGGGGCGGTTGGGCAACGAACGAGGGGCCGCCCCCGGGCGGGACGGCCCCTCTGCGCGTGCGCGGCGGGCTTCAGCGGCCCAGTGCGCGCCTGCCGCGGCCCTGGGAGAGGACCGGCAGGTTGTTGCGGGAGGAGTCCTGCGCGCGCGTGTCCTCCTCGATGCGCAGGGCGAGGGCGGGACAACGGCGCACCGCCCGCATGGCCTTGGCCTCGGCGTAGCGCGGCACGTTCGCCTGGGCGACGGTCGGGAAGCCGTCGGCGCCCAGTTGGAAGACCTCCGGGAGGATGTCCGCGCACAGGCCGTGGCCCCGGCACAGCGTCCAGTCGACGTAGATCTTCTGGCGGCTGGGGCCGTTCTCCTCCGACTCGGCGCCGCCCGGGATGCCCGTGGGTGCCCTGCCGCCCTCGAAGAGCGGCAGAACGCCCTCCACGCGCCGTCCGCAGCCGTTGCCGAGGACATGGGCCGCGAGGTCGTCGGTGAACGCCTTGATGGTCGACTCCAGGAACATCGCGGAGCCGTCCGGGTGCGAGCACGCGCCGCGCCGCTTCACGTTCTTGGCGACCTGCTTGAGCGCTTCCAGGGCGGCCGGACCACCGCCGTTGAGGATGTCCTCCATGCCGCGCGCGGCGGCCGGCAGACCGAGGTAGCAGGGGCCGCACTGGCCCGCGCTCTCCTCGGCCAGCCACTGCGCCACCCGCAGCGACTCGCCCAGCGGGCAGGTCTCCTGAGTGATCGGCAGGATGGCGCCGGCGCCGAGCGCACCGCCCACCGCGTCCAGTGAATTGCGCGAGACGATCGCCTCGTTGACGGTCGCCGCGTCGATCCACTTGCCGTGGTAGCCGCCGGTCAGCACGCCCTGCGGCACCGGCGGGGCGCCGGCGAGCTGGAGGACGTAGCGCAGCGGCACGCCCGTGGGCACCTCGATGACCATCGGGCGGGCGACCGCGCCGGAGACCGTGAGCATCACGGTGCCCGGCTCGTCGTACAGGCCAGTGTTGCCGTAGCGCTCCGGGCCGATGCGGGCGGCGATGGCGAGTTGGGCGAACGTCTCGGCGTTGGACAGCAGGGTCGGGGCGCCGCCGACGCCGTTCTGCGAGGCGCTGACCTTGCGGCCGGGCGGGATCGCCGGGCCGCCGTCGATCGAGCGGATCAGGGAGGCGGCGGCGCCGGTGACCATGCGCACCGGGTTGCGCTGCACCCACGCGCGTAGAGCGGAGCGGCGGCTGTTGCTCAGGCCGCGCTCGGCGAGGGCGGCCTCCATGGAGCGCTGGGTCGATTCCCGGGTGACCCCCACCACGAGCGTGCGGGCACCCAGGGCCTCGGCGCACAGCAGCGCGCCGTCCAGGATGAGATGCGGGGCACGGTTGATCATCACCGTGTCCTTGCGGCAGGCCGGCTCGTCCTCACTGCCGTTGATGACCACGACCGGCCGTACGCCGCGCTTGATCGCCGCCTCGGCGACCGAGCGCAGCTTCTTGTGGAAGGGGAAGCCGGCGCCGCCGCGGCCCTTCAGGTTGATGTTCTCGGCGAGCTTCGCGAGTTGCTCGCCGCCCATCGGTTCGAGTGGCCCGTGCACCTTGAGATGCATGGGCAGATCGAGTCTTTCGACAAGGTCGAAGCCCGACGTGAGCTGGGGAAGGCCGACCACGCGGACTTCGGGTACGTCGGGCAGGGCCTCGTTCACTTAAAGCCTCCGGAAGGCGTGTTCCAAGGTTCGCCCGAACCCGGTGCGTCGAAGTCGTAGGAGGCACCGGGCAGTGTTTCAGTGGCGGGACCGCTGTTGTTGTACGTGTCGTTCTGGTTGTACGTACCGAAGACGGCGTTTGTCTCAGCGGTGTCGTACACATCACTCGAGCCGTAGCCCGAAGCGCCGTTGCCATAGCCCGGGGTGCCCGAGTTGCCGTAGACGGGGATGTTGTATCCGGTGTCGTTGATCGGGTCGTAGGCCGACGGGGGCGCTTCGCCCACCGGCGGTGGGGACGGGATCGGCCAGTTCCCCGAGGTGCTGCCTCCGCCGTCGATGCGGGGGATGGCCTCGGTGGGCTGCATGTCCATGGGTAGGTCGAAGGAGGAGGTCTGGTCGGCCGCGAGGTGCTGCCGCCGCTCGCGCGCGGGTGGCGAGACGGCGCGGTAGGCGGCGGAGAAGCCGCCCGTGGTCTCCGCGGCGGACGGGGAGCGCATGCCGGGCAGCGGGCCCGTCGTGCCGGGCAGCGGACCCGTCGGCGGCTCCTCACGCGCGCGTCGCCGCGACCGCGGTTCCTCGTAGCCCGGCAGCGCGGACTCCGCAGCCCTGGCCCGGCTGGCCTCGAGGTCCTCGCGGCCGCCCGGTTCGCCGTTGCCGAGGAGTTGGGTGAGCCGGTCGGCGACCTTGCGCTTGAAGGGGCGTGGCGCGGCGCGCAGGGCGAGTGCCGCGCCGACCGCCACCACGCACAGCTCGTACGACACCATGGAGAACGTCTTCGCCGGGCGGCCGGCGAACAGGCCGTGGATCAGCGCCGCACACCAGGCCGGGTAGGCCAGCATGTGCATCGCCCGCCAGCGCGCCGCGACCGGCGCCGAGGACGCGAAGCGGTTGCGCAGCGCGCCGGTGATGCCCACGAAGATCATGAGCATCCCCGCCAGGGTGCCCAGGCCGATCAGGAACGCGGTGCCCGTGAACTGGTCGCCGCCCGAGATGAGCAGCCCGAAGGGGATGAACGCGGCGATCCAGCTGGTGTGCTCCAGCGCCAGCTTGGCCACGATGTGCACGAGGAGGAAGGCGATGGAGGCGACCGCGGTCACCCGGTGAACGGCCTGCGCGGTCATCCGCTGGCGGGTGTTGAGGATCATCCGGTCCTGGGCGACGAGCCCCCAGATCACCGAGCAGGTGAGCAGGACGAGGGACAGGACGCCCGCGCCGAAGTTGAGGAACTCCAGGAACGCGTCGTCCATCACGCCGTCGTCCGGATCGAACGGTTCCGTCGTCACGACATGCCTCCCGTCGAAGTGCAGGCGGGTATGGACGGCAGAGTGGCAGCGGCCACCGTCCCGGCGGCCGGCGGGCCGGGCCTGGGCGGCGGGCTGCTGTGAGGACGAGGGTTCATGGGGGCAACTCCGAACGGTTCGGGAAAGCGGTCCCGCTGCCGCACTCTAAGTGGCTCCATACCGATGGGTACGGCGTTTGAGTTATTGCGTTGTTATCCACGGACGGGGAGGGGCGGGTGATGTCCCTTAGCGACTGTTACGCCAGGTAACAGTTGAACATTGTTCAGCTTTTCGAGGTCTTCACAACTTTTAGGTACGGAGCCGAGGGCGCCGTTGTTCATACGCGACGCTTATGTGCGACCCCCGCCGGAAGCCCGTCGCGACCCGCTCCGGCGCTGCGGTACCCTGACGCCATGCGTGCCGTACGCCTTCTGCTTAGCGAGCCGCGCTGATCAGTCCCGACCGCCGGGCGAATCGGATGGTCGGAATCGGCGCGGCGTCCCCTCCTGTGCGAGGGGATTTTTCGTTTCTTGAGAATCGCAGCCGCTGGCAGAGACGATCGATGGAGCTTTGAGGATCATGAGCGAGACGAACCCCGCTGCCACCGCCGAGGTGGTCGCGCCGCACCGCTACACGGCCGCCCTGGCGGCCGAGATCGAGGCACGCTGGCAGGACTTCTGGGACGCCGAGGGCACGTACGCCGCGCCGAACCCGAAGGGTGACCTGGCGGGCGACCCCGAGGTCGTCGCCCGGCCCAAGAAGTTCATCATGGACATGTTCCCGTACCCCTCCGGTGCGGGCCTGCACGTCGGCCACCCCCTGGGCTACATCGCCACCGACGTCTTCGCGCGCTTCCAGCGCATGACCGGCCACAACGTCCTGCACACCCTGGGCTTCGACGCCTTCGGCCTGCCCGCCGAGCAGTACGCCGTGCAGACCGGCACGCACCCGCGTGTCTCCACCGAGGCCAACATCGAGAACATGACGGCCCAACTGCGCCGGCTGGGCCTGGGCCACGACAAGCGCCGGTCGTTCGCCACCATCGACCCGGACTACTATAAGTGGACCCAGTGGATCTTCCTGCAGATCTTCAACTCCTGGTACGACGACGAGGCGAAGAAGGCCCGGCCGATCGCCGAGCTGGTCGCCGCCTTCGAGTCCGGTGAGCGTGCCGTACCGGGGCACACGCGCGCTTGGAGCGAGCTGAGCGCCGCCGAGCGCGCCGACGTCCTGGGCGAGTACCGGCTGGCCTACGCTTCCGACGCGCCGGTCAACTGGTGCCCCGGCCTGGGCACCGTGCTGGCCAACGAGGAGGTCACCGCCGACGGCCGCTCCGAGCGCGGCAACTTCCCGGTCTTCAAGGCCAAGCTGCGCCAGTGGAACATGCGGATCACCGCCTACGCCGACCGGCTGCTGGAGGACCTGAACGAGCTGGACTGGCCCGAGGCCATCAAGCTGCAGCAGCGCAACTGGATCGGCCGCTCCGAGGGCGCCCGCGTCGACTTCCCGATCGACGGCGAGCAGATCACGATCTTCACCACGCGCCAGGACACCCTGTTCGGCGCGACCTACATGGTGCTGGCGCCCGAGCATCCGCTGGTCGAGAAGTTCACCCCGGCCGCCTGGCCGGAGGGCACCCACGAGGTGTGGACCGGCGGCTACGCCACCCCGGCCGAGGCCGTCGCCGCCTACCGCGCGCAGGCCGCCTCCAAGTCCGACGTCGAGCGCCAGGCCGAGGCCAAGGACAAGACCGGCGTCTTCACCGGCGCGTACGCCACCAACCCGGTCAACGGCGAGCAGATCCCGGTCTTCATCGCCGACTACGTCCTGATGGGCTACGGCACCGGCGCCATCATGGCCGTCCCGGCCCACGACACGCGCGACTTCGCCTTCGCGCGCGCCTTCGAACTGCCGATCCGCTGCGTCGTGGAGCCGACCGACGGCAGGGGCACCGACACCTCGACATGGGAGGACGCCTTCGTGTCGTACGACGCGAAGATCGTCAACTCCGCCGGTGCGGGTGTCTCGCTGGACGGCCTGGGCGTCGGCGAGGCCAAGGCGCGCATCACCGAGTGGCTGGAGCGCGAGGGCATCGGCGAGGGCACCGTCAACTTCCGGCTGCGCGACTGGCTGTTCAGCCGCCAGCGCTACTGGGGCGAGCCCTTCCCGATCGTCTACGACGAGGACGGCATCGCCCACGCGCTGCCCGAGTCGATGCTGCCGCTGGAGCTGCCCGAGGTCGAGGACTACTCGCCGCGCACCTTCGACCCGGACGACGCGAACACCCAGCCCGAGACGCCGCTGTCGCGCAACGAGGAGTGGGTCAACGTCACGCTGGACCTGGGCGACGGCCCCAAGCAGTACCGGCGTGAGACCAACACCATGCCCAACTGGGCCGGTTCCTGCTGGTACGAGCTGCGCTACCTGGACCCGCACAACAGCGAGCAGCTGGTCGACCCCGAGATCGAGCGGTACTGGATGGGCCCGCGCGAGGGCCGGCCGCACGGCGGCGTCGACCTGTACGTCGGCGGCGCCGAGCACGCCGTGCTGCACCTGCTGTACGCGCGCTTCTGGTCCAAGGTGCTGTTCGACCTGGGGCACGTCTCCTCCGCGGAGCCGTTCCACAAACTGTTCAACCAGGGCATGATCCAGGCCTACGTCTACCGCGACAGCCGCGGCATCGCGGTGCCGGCCGCCGAGGTGGAGGAGCGCGACGGCACCTACTACTACCAGGGCGAGAAGGTCTCCCGGCTGCTGGGCAAGATGGGCAAGTCCCTGAAGAACGCGGTCACTCCGGACGAGATCGCCGCCGAGTACGGCGCCGACACGCTGCGGCTGTACGAGATGGCGATGGGCCCGCTGGACGTCTCCCGGCCGTGGGACACGCGCGCGGTGGTCGGCCAGTTCCGGCTGCTGCAGCGGCTGTGGCGCAACGTCGTCGACGAGACGACCGGTGCCGTGACGGTCGTGGACGCCGAGCCCGACGAGGACACGCTGCGCGCCCTGCACAAGGCGATCGACGGGGTGCGCGGGGACCTGGAGGGCATGCGGTTCAACACCGCGATCGCCAAGGTCACCGAGCTGAACAACCACCTGACCAAGGCGGGCGGCGCCGTGCCGCGCTCGGTAGCCGAGGCGCTGGTGCTGATGACCGCGCCGCTGGCCCCGCACATCGCCGAGGAGCTGTGGCGCAAGCTGGGGCACACGGACTCGGTGGTGCACCGGGACTTCCCGGTCGCCGACCCCGCGTACGTGGTCGACGAGACCGTGACCTGCGTCGTGCAGATCAAGGGCAAGGTCAAGGCACGCCTGGAGGTCTCGCCGGCCATCTCCGAGGAGGACCTGGAGAAGGCCGCGCTGTCCGACGAGAAGGTCGTGGCGGCGCTGGACGGGGCCGGGATCCGCAAGGTGATCGTGCGGGCGCCGAAGCTGGTGAACATCGTTCCGGCGTAAGCCTCCGGCGGACCGCTCGGGGTGATCCCCTACGGGCAGGTTCGGGGTTCTGCTGGAACTCCGGGCCTGCCCGTAGCGTTTACCGTTGAAGAGCGATGCGGGCGTGCGTCGCGCCCGGACGTAGGAGGAGCATCGTGAATGCAGTGATCGCAGTCTTCGCCCTGCTCTTCGTGCTCTTCATAGCCCTCGGCGCCTACGCCACGGTGAAGGTCGTCGGCGCCGCCAAGCGCCGCGTGGACCACACCATCACCCAGGCCCGCCGCACGGTCGAGGACCACACCCTGCGGGCCAAGTCCTTCGCCCAGCCGGGCGCGGTCGGCGAGCTCGCCGAACTACGGCTGAAGCTGCGCACCTCCATGCGGGCCACCCAGGACGCGCTGCACGCCGGCGCGGCCGAGGACGAGTCCCTCAAGGAGTCCCTCGGCCTCTTCCAGCGCCTGAGCGCCCATGGGCACGAGCTGGACGGCGAGCTGCGGCGCCTGGAGTCCGAGCCCGACCGCTCCACGCTCGCCGAGCGACTGCCCGGCCTGCGCGAACGCACCGAGCGCATCGTGCAGGCGGCGGACTCGCTGCGCTGGGCGGCCCGCGACCGGGCCCGCCGCTTCGCCGACGACGACCTGGACACCCTCAGCGCCCAGATCGACGTGGAGACCGGGGCGCTGCGGCACTGGCAGACGACGGAACCGTCGTCGAGCGGATCCTCGGCGGCCGAATCGGCCACCACGGGATCTTCGGCGCCGCCCCCGTGGCCCGAGGCGCCCACGGCCGGCTCCGGTGCGACGACCGAGCAGACCTGGCCGGACACCCCGCGGGCCGAGGAGCCCACGCGGCCCGCCATCAACCCGCCCGGGCCTCGACCGACGTTCCCCTGGGAGAAGAAACCCCGCCCCGAGAGCACGACTTGAGCCCGCACGACCACCAGCCGCTTCGGTCAAGGCTTGACCGGCTCAGCGGGGTCGGACTGCCGCCCGGGCGCTACGGCAGGTAACCTCCAGCTCATGTCCCGCCATGTCGCGATCGTCACCGATTCAACGGCCTACCTGCCGCCCCGGACGATGGAGCGTCATGACATCACAGCGGTGCCTCTGACCGTGGTCGTCGGCGGCCAGGCGCTGGACGAGGGCACCGAGATCTCGACCCGTTCTCTCGCCCAGGCGTTGCAGAAGCGACGCCCCGTCACCACCTCGCGCCCCAGCCCTCAGGTCTTCGCCGAGCACTACCGCAAGGTCGCCGAGTCCGGCGCCACCGGCATCGTCTCCCTGCACCTTTCCGCCGAACTCTCCGGCACCTACGACGCGGCGGTCCTTGCGGCGCGCGAGGCTCCGGTGCCGGTGCGGGTGGTGGACACCGGCATGGTGGCCATGGCGCTCGGGTTCTGCGCGCTGGCGGCGGCCGAGGCGGCGGAGTCGGGCGGCACGGTGGACGAGGCCGTCACCGCCGCCGAGAAACGGGCCGCAGGCACGGCCGCCTACTTCTACGTCGACACCCTCGACTATCTGCGCCGTGGCGGCCGCATCGGCGCCGCGCAGGCCCTGCTGGGCTCCGCGCTCGCGGTGAAGCCGCTGCTCCAGCTCGACGACGGCCGGATCGGCCCGCTGGAGAAGGTACGGACGGCCTCCAAGGCCATCGCCCGCCTCGAGGAGATCGCCGCCGACCGGGCAGGCAGCGCTCAAGTCGACATCGCGGTCCACCACCTCTCCGCTCCCGACCGGGCGGCGGCGCTGGCCGACCGTCTGCGGGCACGGGTGCCAGGGCTGGCGGATCTGCATGTCAGCGAGGTCGGGGCGGTCATCGGGGCGCATACCGGGCCCGGGCTGCTGGGGGTCGTGGTCTCGCCTCGGTGACACCCCCTTCGGGTGCGGGTGAGTCACTCCTGTGGGTGGCGGAGTTATCCACAACCGGGCGGTAATCCCCGGGAATTGAGCAAGATCATCGCGGATGTGGCGAGGTACCCGATCCTCGTCGCATGGCACTTCGATCACGCACAGATACAGGCACCCCCACCCGCCGCCCGGCGGTGACCAGCGGCCCGGGACGCGGTCCGTACTCCGACGGCCGCGCCCGCCGACGACGAGGCGCGCACGTCCAGGGGAGGGCGAGGCAGCGCCATGCGTCGGCGCAGGAGTTGCGGCGCCGGGCGGAGGTGATCTTCGCCGAACGCGCTGAGGAGTGGCGGGAGTCGGGGGCGGGGCCACCGGATGGGGCGGAGCGTGCCCCGGAAGCGGCGGCTGTGGACCGGCGCCGGGACGCGGAGTTGCGCGCCGACGCCGGGGACGGTGCTGGGGGCGCTGAGTTGCACGCCGACGCGGATTCCGACGGCGGTGCTGGGGACACGGGCGCCGATGAACGTGCGGGGCGGTGGCGTTCGCGGGCCGGGCTGGCGTTGCGGGAGCGCATGCCGGTGTGGTTGCAGGCGCGGTGTGGGCTGGAGCGGCGGGGCGTGGTCGCGCTCACCGTGGTGCTCGTCGTCGCCGCCGGTTTCGCGGTGCAGCACTTCTGGGCCGGGCGGGCGCAGTCGGTGCGGGCCCCTGAGGTGGTGCGGGCGGCGGCCCAGTACGGCGGTGGAGAGGCCGCGAGAGGGGAGCAGGACGCCGCGGCCGGGGCAGGAGCCGCGGCGACCGGTGCCTGGGCGGGCGAGGCGCCAGGAGCCGTCGGTACGCCCGCCGCCGAGATCGTGGTGGACGTCAGCGGCAAGGTGCGTGAACCGGGGATCCATCGCCTGCCGGCGGGGTCGCGCGTCGCCGACGCCCTGCGCGCGGCCGGTGGGGTGCGGCCCGGCACGAACACCGACGGGCTGAACCGGGCCCGGTTCCTCATGGACGGAGAGCAGGTGATCGTCGGCGCTCCGGCCGCCGTGCCCGGTGCCGCCCCGGGTGCCGGCTCGGGCGGCGCGGCCGTTCCCGGTGCGGCACCCGCCACACCGATCGCCCTCAACACGGCCACCGTGGAACAGCTCGACACCCTCCCGGGCGTCGGCCCGGTGCTGGCCCAGCACATCATCGACTACCGCACCCGGCACGGCGGCTTCCGCTCGGTGGACGAACTGCGCGAGGTCAACGGCATCGGCGACCGCCGGTTCGCCGATCTGCGAAATCTCGTGCGGCCATGAACCACGACCTGGGCTCACCCGGCCCCGCACCCGCCCGGGCCGCCGTCCACGCGGCGTCCGGACGCCGCCTCGGCGCCGCACACCCCCGGCAGGAGGGACCGACCGACCTACGGCTCGTCCCACCCGCGCTCGCGGCCTGGGCGACGGCGGCGCTGATGCTGGACACCCCGCCGGAATGGGTGTGCGGTACGGCGGTGGTCTGCCTGCTCACGGCGGGCGTACTGCTGCTGGTGCGGCGAGGCGGAACAGCCATGCGGGGCCTGAAGGACATGCGCCCCGCCTGGCCCCGCACCTCGGTCGCCGCCGTACTGCTCTGCGTCGCCGCGGCCGCCGTCTCCGCCGGGCTGCACGGCGCCGATCTGCGACGTGGGCCGGTGCCGGGGCTGGCGCGGGAGTACGCGACGGTGACCGCCGAGGTCGAGGTCACCTCCGACCCCCGGCTCACCCGGCCCCGCGTCAAGGGGAATCACATGGCGCCGACCTCCGTGCTGATCAACGCGGACGTGCGACGCGTCGAGGAGGCGGACGGCACCGCGGTGGTGACACGGGCGCCGGTGCTGATGATCGTCGACGCGGGCCGGGGGTCCTCGGACGGCGCCGACGAGCAGCCGCGGCCCTCTCAGCAGCTACGGCCCTCGCAGCCCTCCTCCGCCGACCGGCCCTCGCCCTGGCTGAGCCTGCTCCCCTCCACGCGGCTGCGGGTGACCGCCGGGCTCGCGCCCGCCCTGGCCGGCGCAGACCGGATCGCGGCCGTGCTGCGGGTGCGGGACGCGGCTGAGCCGGAGGTCGTCGGGGAGCCGTCGGCGGCGCAGCGGCTGGCGGGGCGACTGCGGGCGGGGCTGCGGGAGGCGACCGACGGACTGCCGGCGGACGCGCGGGCGCTGTTGCCGGGGCTGGTCGTGGGCGACACCTCGCGGATCACACCGGAGCTGGACGAGGCGTTCAAGGAGACCGACCTCGCGCACACCCTCGCCGTCTCCGGCAGCAACCTCACGATCATCCTGGCCCTGCTCATCGGCCCGCCCGGGACGGCACAACTGGTCGAGCGCCGTGGGCTCGCGCCGCGCCTCGGGATCTCCCTGCGCACGACCGCGCTGCTCGGCGGAGCGCTCACCCTCGCGTTCGTCGTCGTGTGCCGGCCGGACCCGAGCGTGCTGCGGGCCGCGGCCTGCGGCGCGGTCGCACTGCTCGCCCTGGCGACCGGACGCCGCAGATCGCTGATCCCGGCGCTGGCGACGGCCGTACTGCTGCTGGTGCTGTACGACCCCTGGCTGGCCCGCAGCTACGGCTTTGTGCTCTCCGTGCTGGCCACGGGCGCCCTGCTCACTCTCGCGCCCCGCTGGAGCGCGGCGTTGCGCAGCCGCCGGGTGCCGCCGCGGCCGGCCGAGGCGCTGGCGGCCGCGGCTGCCGCGCAGGCGGTGTGCGCGCCGGTGGTGGCGGTGCTGTCGGCCCGGGTGAGCCTGGTGGCGGTGCCGTGCAATCTGCTCGCGGAGTTCGCGATCGCGCCGGCCACGGTGCTGGGTTTCGCGGCGCTGGCCGCGGCACCGATGGCGATGCCGGTGGCCAAGGCCCTGGCGTGGTGCGCGAGTTGGCCGGCCGGGTGGATCGCGGACGTTGCCCGGACGGGAGCCGCACTGCCCGGCGCGGGCGTGGACTGGCCCGGCAGCTGGGCGGGGGCGGCGCTGCTCGCCCTCGCCACGGTGGTCGTGCTGTCGGCCGGCCGGCGGCTGCTGCGGCACCCCTGGTGGTGCGGTGCCTGCGGGGCGCTGCTTCTGCTGGCGGTGGTGCAGCCGCCGCCGCTGACCAGGGTGGTCACGGGGTGGCCGCCGCCGGGGTGGCGGTTCGCGATGTGCGACGTGGGGCAGGGCGACGCGACGGTGCTCGCGGCGGGCGCGGGGACGGGGGTGGTCGTGGACGCCGGCCCCGATCCGACGCTGGTCGACCGCTGTCTGAGCAGACTCGGCATCACCAGGATCCCGCTGGTCGTGCTCACCCACTTCCACGCCGACCATGTGGCGGGCCTGCCCGGCGTCCTGCGCGGGCGTGCGGTGGGCGCCATCGAGACGACGGGGCACGAAGCCCCCGTGGACCAGGTGGAGTTCGTACGGAGAGAGGCGGCCGCCCGGCGCATCCCCGTGACGCGGGCCGCCGCCGGGGAGGAGCGGCGTACCGGGGCGCTGAGCTGGCGGGTGCTGTGGCCGCCGCCGCACCCGGCGCCGGCACCGGAGGGCCCGAACGACTCCAGCGTCACCCTGCTGGTCCGGTCGGCCGGGCTGCGGCTCCTGCTGCTCGGGGATCTCGAACCCCCGGCCCAGCGGGCGCTGTCGAGATCGCCGGCGGCGGCACTCCTGGGCGGCGTGGACGTGCTGAAGGTCGCCCACCACGGCTCGGCATATCAGGACCCGGAACTCATACGCCGGGCGGCGCCGAGGCTGGCGTTGATCTCCTGCGGTGAGGACAACCCGTATGGTCACCCGGCTCCCAGCACCCTCGCGGCGCTGCGGGCGCAGGGCGCGGTGGTGCTGCGGACGGACGTGGACGGGGCGCTGGCGGTCGCGGGCACGGGCGCGGAGCTGCGGGTGGCGGGAGACTGAGGTCATGGATTCCGAAGAGGTTGATGCCTATCTCCGGCGACTGGGAGCGGAGCACCCGGCGTGGCCCACCGTGGACGTGCTGCGCGAGCTGCAGCTTCGCCATCTGCGGACCGTGCCGTTCGAGAACCTGTCGATCCACCTCGGCGAGGAGATCGTGCTGGAGGAGAAGCGGCTGCTGGACAAGGTGGTGGGCGCCCGGCGGGGCGGGTTCTGCTACGAACTGAACGGCGCGTTCGCGGCGTTGCTCGGGGCGCTGGGCTTCGATGTGACGCTGCTCGCGGCGCGGGTCTACGGCGGCGAGGGGCGGCTCGGGATTCCCTACGACCACATGGCGCTGAAGGTGGGGACGGTGGACGGGGGCGCGTGGCTGGCGGACGTCGGCTTCGGGGCGCACAGCCACTATCCGCTGGCGTTCGAGGCGAGGGGGGAGCAGCGGGACCCGGCGGGTGTGTTCCGGGTCGTCGAGGCCGGGCCGGACGCGGCCGGGGTGCGCGGCGGGCCCGACGTGGCTCAGGCGGCGGACCTGGACGTCGTCATGGACGGCAGCGCGCGGTACCGGCTGGACCGGCGGGCGCGGGCGCTCGGCGACTTCGTGGCCGGGGCGTGGTGGCACAGCACCTCGCCGCTGTCGCACTTCACGCAGTCGTTGGTGTGCTCGCGGGTGACGGAGGACGGAGGGCGGATCACGCTCAGCGGCCGCACGTTCAAGTCGACGGCGGCGGACGGGACACGTGAGGAGCGGGAGTTGGGCACGGACGAGGAGGTGCTGAGGGTGTACCGGGAGCGGTTCGGGGTCGAGCTGGACCGGGTGCCGACGGTGCGAAGACCCGACCGGGACGGTTGATTCCACCGGCCGCACCCGGTGTGCTACTCGTGCGTAGAACCAGCGCATGTGCCGGTTTCCCACGATGTGATCCCATGTTGCCCCGAAAAACTCGACGGTGGTCGAATGCTCCTTCGGCAACGGTTGATGTCGAGGCGTACAGGGGTGTCGTGGATGATCGGTCGCTGGCTGGGAAGCCGAACGAACCGGGAGCAACGGACGAGCCCGCTGGCGGCCCTGGAGACTCCGCCGAGTGCCGGAGTGCTGAGCTGCCGGGTGCTCGATCCGGTCAACGAGCCCGTGCGGCACGCGGAGTTCACGGTCAGCGACACCATGGGGCGGCCGGTGGTCAGCGGCGGGATGGATCCCTTCGGGTCGTTCGTGACCACGGTGCCGGCGGGGGAGTACCGGCTCGCGGTGTCGGCCGAGGGGTACACGCCGTATCGGACGACCGTGACGGTCGGGGAGAACGCGCTCGTCTCGCTCGGTGACGTGGCCCTCCAGATCGCCCAGCCGCCGGAACCGCCGGAACCGGGCGACTGGGAGATCGAGCCGGCGCACACCTCGATCGGGTTCACCGCGCGGCACATCGGGCTGGCCCGGATCCACGGTCGGTTCAACTCGTTCGCCGGGGTGGTGCGGGTCACCGACCCCGTCGAGCGGTCGGCGATGCACGTGGTGATCGACGCGGCCTCCATCGACACGGGTGTGCGGATGCGGGACGACCATCTGCGGTCGGCGGACTTCCTGGACGTGGCGACCTTTCCGACGCTGGAGTTCTACAGCGACCGGTTCGTGCACAAGGGCGGCATCCGGTGGACCGTGACGGGGGCGCTGTCGCTGCACGGCGTGACGCGGACGGTGGTGCTCGACATGGAGTACCTGGGGCTCGGCAACGGCATGGAGGGCGAGGTGCGGGCGGCGTGCCGGGCCACGACCGAGCTGCACCGGGACGACTTCACGGTGAGCTGGCAGACGATGCTGGCGCGGGGCATCGCGGTGGTGGGGCCGAGTATCCAGGTGGACCTGGATGTGCAGCTCGTGCGGAAGGGCTGACCCCGCGATTCGTGTCTCGGCGGGTGCCCGAGAATGGCTCCGTGAGCGATGTGAGACATGTGCTGGTGCTGCCCGACCGCGACGCGGCTCAGGAGGCCGCGGAGGCGCTCGGGGAGCGGTTCGGTATCGACGAGGAGCCGCGTCTGGTGCGGGACGCCCTGGCCGGCGAGGACGACGCCGAGGACGCGCAGTGGCTCGTCGTGCTGCGGGACGAGCAGGAGCGGCTGGATCCGGCGGAGCTGGACGAGTTCGCGGGGGAGTGGGACGGGTGGCGGGAGGAGCCGTAACCCGATAGGCCTCGGGGCGCCGACAGGGGTTGGGGCGCCGACAGGGCTGGGGAGTTCCGGCGCCGGCTGGGGTTGTCAGTGGCGCGTGCCATGCTTGTCGCGATGGCCAGGAAGAGTGCGAACGACGATCCCCTAGCCCCCGTGACCCTCGCCGTGGGTCAGGAGGAGCTGCTGCTCGACCGTGCCGTGCGGGAGGTGGTGGTCGCCGCCAGGGCCGCCGACGCCGACACGGATGTGCGGGAGCTGACCCCGGACCAGTTGCAGCCGGGCACGCTGGCCGAGTTGACCAGCCCCTCGCTGTTCGCGGAGCGCAAGGTCGTGGTCGTACGGGCGGCGCAGGACCTGGCGGCCGACACGGTCAAGGACGTGACGGCGTATCTCGCCTCGCCCGCCGAGGAGATCACGCTGGTGCTGGTGCACGCCGGCGGGGCCAAGGGCAAGAAGCTGCTCGACGCCGCGCGCAAGGCGGGGGCGCGGGAGGTGGCGTGCCCGAAGATGACCAAGCCGGCGGACCGGCTGGCGTTCGTCAGGAGCGAGTTCCGCACGACCGGCCGCTCCGCGACGCCCGAGGCCTGCCAGGCGCTGGTGGACGCCATCGGGAGCGATCTGCGCGAGCTGGCGTCCGCGGTGAGCCAGTTGGTCGCCGACGTCGAGGGGACCATCGACGAGGCCGTCGTCGGGCGGTACTACACCGGCCGCGCCGAGGCGTCCAGCTTCACCGTCGCCGACCGCGCGGTCGAGGGACGGACGGCGGAGGCGCTGGAGGCGCTGAGGTGGTCGCTGGCGACGGGCGTGGCGCCCGTCCTGATCACCAGCGCGCTCGCCCAGGGCGTGCGGGCCATCGGCAAGCTGTCCTCCGCGCGCGGCGGGCGCCCCGCCGACCTGGCGCGCGAGCTGGGCATGCCGCCGTGGAAGATCGACCGGGTCCGCCAGCAGATGCGCGGCTGGACGCCCGACGGGGTCGCGGTCGCGCTGCGGGCGGTCGCCGCGGCCGACGCCGGGGTGAAGGGCGGCGGGGACGATCCGGAGTACGCCCTGGAGAAGGCGGTCGTGACGATCGCGCGGGCGGCCCGCTCCAGGGGGCGCGGCTAGGGGCGAGAGAGGAGAATCGGGCGTATCAGCCGCATATCGCCGGACAGCAGGGAAGGTGGCGATCGGTCATGGCTGAGCACCCGCACGCAACTCTCGTCCGCAAGGGCTACGAAGCCTTCACGCGGGGTGACATGGACGCCCTGCGCGGGCTGATGACAGGGGACTGCACGCACCATGTGCCCGGAAGCCACCCGCTGTCGGGCGACTTCAAGGGGCAGGACGCGTGTATCGACATGTACCGCCGGCTCTACGAGGAGACCGACAACACGATCCAGGTCGACCTGCGTGACATCCTCGTCGACGGTCGCGGGCACGCGGTCGCCGTGCACCGCTTCCAGGCCGATCGAGGCGGCAAGCATCTCGACGAGACCGAAGCCCTCGTCTTCCGGATCGTCGGGGACAAGATGACCGACATCGATGAGTGCATCGAGGACGTCGACCAGAGCAACGACTTCTGGAGCTGACACCGCCGCACGCCGAAGGCCCCGGCACCCGCCCTGGGGAAGGGCAGGGTGCCGGGGCCTTCGGTTCAGGCTGCTGAGCCCGTACCCGCGTGGCGAACGCAGGCCGCGTACAGGCTCGGGGGTGCCGGTCGGGAGCGGATGAGAGAGGGCCCGCCCTGGGTCCTTCCGGCGATCAGATCGACAGGGTGTCAGCCCTTGAGGGACGCGACCTTCGAAGCGAGCGCCGACTTCTTGTTGGCGGCCTGGTTCTTGTGGATGACGCCCTTGGAGACGGCCTTGTCGAGCTGACGCGCGGCAGCGCGCTGGTACTCGGTGGCCTTCTCGACGTCACCCGCGGCAGCGGCCTCACGGGCCTTGCGGATCGCGGTCTTCAGGGAGGACTTGACGGCCTTGTTGCGCAGCCGGGCCTTCTCGTTGGTCTTGATCCGCTTGATCTGGGACTTGATGTTCGCCACTGATTGAGCCTTTTCAGGTTCTGGCACCGGGCCGCACGGGAGCCGCACGGGACCTGTACCGGGTGATTTCTTCGGGGTGCGCCTCGCCTGAGAGGGCATGAGGCACAGCCACCCAGACTACCAGCGGCCCGGCCGACGGCCCAAAACGGTCCCCGGTCGCCGCCCATGGGACCATGGAAGCTACGTATCGATCCGACCCGAGGCATAAGGCGCCTCAAGAGACAGGACCCTGCGTGCCCGCGACCCCTAACAATGTGCCCGAGCCGAGCCGTACCGACCCGGCTCGGATCCGCAATTTCTGCATCATCGCGCACATCGACCACGGCAAGTCCACGCTCGCCGACCGGATGCTCCAGCTCACCGGTGTGGTCGAGCAGCGGCAGATGCGTGCTCAGTACCTCGACCGGATGGACATCGAGCGTGAGCGCGGCATCACGATCAAGTCCCAGGCGGTGCGTCTGCCGTGGGCTCCGACCCACGACCCCGGCACCACGCACATCCTCAACATGATCGACACCCCGGGGCACGTCGACTTCACCTACGAGGTCTCACGGTCGCTCGCCGCCTGCGAGGGCACCATCCTCCTCGTCGACGCCGCCCAGGGCATCGAGGCCCAGACCCTCGCCAACCTCTACCTGGCGATGGAGAACGACCTCACGATCATCCCCGTACTGAACAAGATCGACCTGCCGGCCGCGCAGCCCGAGAAGTTCGCCGAGGAGCTCGCCAACCTCGTCGGCTGCGACCCCGACGACGTGCTCAAGGTCTCCGCCAAGACCGGACTCGGTGTCGAGGCGCTGCTCGACAAAGTCGTCGCCGAGATCCCGGCCCCGGTCGGCGTCAAGGACGCCCCCGCCCGCGCGATGATCTTCGACTCCGTCTACGACTCCTACCGCGGTGTCGTGACGTACGTGCGTGTCATCGACGGACAGCTCAACAAGCGCGAGCGCATCAGGATGATGTCGACAGGCGCCACCCACGAGCTGCTGGAGATCGGGACGAACTCGCCGGAGATGCTGCCGGCCGACGGCCTCGGCGTCGGCGAGGTGGGCTATCTGATCACCGGTGTGAAGGACGTCCGCCAGTCCAAGGTCGGTGACACCGTCACCAGCCAGCACAAGGGCGCCACGGAGCCGCTCGGCGGCTACAAGGACCCCAAGCCGATGGTCTTCTCCGGCCTGTATCCGCTGGACGGCTCCGACTACCCGGAGCTGCGCGAGGCCCTCGACAAGCTCCAGCTCAACGACGCCGCGCTGGTCTACGAGCCGGAGACCTCCGCCGCCCTCGGCTTCGGCTTCCGTGTCGGCTTCCTCGGCCTGCTCCACCTCGACGTGATCCGCGAGCGCCTGGAGCGCGAGTTCGGGCTCGACCTGATCGCCACCGCCCCCAACGTGGTCTATCGCGTGATCATGGAGGACGGCGAGGAGGTCACCGTCACCAACCCGAGCGAGTTCCCCGAGGGGAAGATCGCAGAGGTGTACGAGCCGGTCGTGCGGGCCACGATCCTCGCGCCCACCGAGTTCATCGGCGCGATCATGGAGCTGTGCCAGACCCGCCGCGGCACCCTGCTCGGCATGGACTACCTCTCCGAGGACCGCGTGGAGATCCGCTACACGCTCCCCCTCGCCGAGATCGTCTTCGACTTCTTCGACCAGCTCAAGTCCAAGACGCGCGGCTACGCCTCCCTGGACTACGAGCCCACGGGCGAGCAGTCCAGCTCCCTCGTCAAGGTCGACATCCTGCTGCACGGCGACAAGGTCGACGCCTTCTCGGCGATCACCCACAAGGAGCAGGCGTACGCGTACGGCGTGCGGCTCGTCGCCAAGCTGAAGGAGCTGATCCCGAGGCAGAACTTCGAGGTGCCGGTGCAGGCCGCCATCGGCTCCCGGGTGATCGCCCGCGAGACCATCCGCGCCATCCGCAAGGACGTCCTCGCCAAGTGCTACGGCGGTGACATCTCCCGTAAGCGCAAGCTGCTGGAGAAGCAGAAGGAAGGCAAGAAGCGGATGAAGATGGTGGGTTCCGTGGAGGTTCCGCAGGAGGCCTTCATCGCCGTACTGAGCAGTGATGACAGCGCGGGGTCGGGCAAGGGCAAGAAGTAACCGCCGGTAACGGAGCGTTGCCCGGCAAATCGCCGCAACCAGGGGCCCGCCGTACAAAGTGCGGTGGGCCCCTACGCGTGCGTAGCGTCGCTCTCTGTAGGAAGTAACAGGCCGCAGCCCCTTACGCGGCGGCCGGTCGGGCTCTACCCTGATCCCTGCTCGATAGTTACTCGTGAGTTAAACAAACGCTACTGCGTGAAGCCAGCCGCAATTGAGCCAGCCGCACTGTCGCGGGCCCCCGGAGGATGTCGTGAGCGAGACACAGACACTGATCGAGAACCGTCCGCCGAGCGTGGCGACCCTCTTCCTGGACCGCGTGACCGCCACGCCGGACGCCGAGGCCTACCGCTATCCGGTGCCCGCGGCCTCCGGTGCGGGTCCGGACGACTGGAAGTCGCTGAGCTGGGCGCAGGCCGCCGAGCGGGTCCATGCCATCGCGGCCGGACTCATCGAGCTGGGCGTGCAGCCCGAGCAGCGCGTCGCCCTCGCCTCCTCGACCCGGATCGAGTGGATCCTCGCCGACCTGGGCATCATGTGCGCCGGCGCCGCGACGACCACCGTCTATCCGCAGACCAACGCCGAGGAGTCGGCGTTCATCCTCTCCGACTCCGAGAGCCGGGTGCTGATCGCCGAGGACGCGGCGCAGCTCGCCAAGGCGCGGGAGAAGCGCGCCGAGCTGCCGAACCTCACGCATGTCGTCGTCATCGACCCGGCCGGCGTCGAGACCGCCGACTGGATCCTCACCCTCGACGAGCTGGAGAAGCGCGGCGCTGCCCGGCTGGAGAAGGACGCCGACCTGATCAAGGAGCGGGTCGGCGCGATCACCAAGGACCAGCTCGCCACCCTCATCTACACCTCCGGCACCACCGGCCGCCCCAAGGGCGTGCGCCTGCCGCACGACAACTGGGCGTACATGGCCAAGGCGATCGCCGCCACCGGGCTGGTCGGCGCCGAGGACGTGCAGTACCTGTGGCTGCCGCTCGCGCACGTCTTCGGCAAGGTGCTCACCTCCGGCCAGATCGAGGTCGGGCACGTCACCGCCGTCGACGGCCGTGTCGACAAGATCATCGAGAATCTGCCGGTCGTGCAGCCGACGTACATGGCGGCCGTCCCGCGCATCTTCGAGAAGGTCTACAACGGGGTCGCCGCCAAGGCCCGCGCGGGCGGCGGCGCCAAGTACAAGATCTTCCAGTGGGCCGCCGGGGTCGCCCGCGAGTACGCCAAGGTCTCCCAGGACAACTTCCGGCGCACCGGCACCCACTCCGTGCCGTTCGGCCTCGGCGCCAAGCACAAGGTCGCCGACGCGCTGGTGTACGCCAAGATCCGCGAGGCCTTCGGCGGCAACCTGCGCGCGTGCGTGTCCGGCAGTGCCGCGCTCGCCCCGGAGATCGGCTACTTCTTCGCCGGCGCCGGCATCCACATCCTGGAGGGCTACGGCCTGACCGAGTCCTCGGCCGCCTCCTTCGTGAACCCCGGCGAGGCCTACCGCACCGGCACGGTCGGCAAGCCGCTGCCCGGCACGGAGGTCCGTATCGCCGATGACGGGGAGATCCTGCTGCGGGGTCCCGGCATCATGGAGGGCTACCACGGGCTGCCGGACAAGACCGCCGAGGTGCTGGAGGCCGACGGCTGGTTCCACACCGGTGACATCGGCGAGCTGTCCCCGGACGGCTACCTGCGCATCACCGACCGCAAGAAGGACCTCATCAAGACGTCCGGCGGCAAGTACATCGCGCCCGCCGAGGTCGAGGGCCAGTTCAAGGCGGTGTGCCCGTACGTCTCCAACATCCTGGTGCACGGGGCCGACCGGAACTTCTGCACCGCGCTCATCGCCCTGGACGAGGCCGCGATCCTCGGATGGGCCGAGGAGAACGGGCTCGGCGGCAAGTCGTACGCCGACGTGGTGGCCGCGCCGGCGACCGTGGCGATGGTGGAGGGGTACGTCAAGCAGCTCAACGAGGGCCTGCAGAAGTGGCAGACCATCAAGAAGTTCCGGCTGCTGCCCCGGGATCTCGATGTCGAGCACGGTGAGATCACGCCGAGCCTGAAGCTGAAGCGGCCCGTGGTGGAGCGGGAGTACAAGGATCTGATCGAGGAGATGTACGCGGGTACGCGCGAAGCGTAGGCCGGGTGGGGCCGGGAGGAGCACCCTCACCCGACAAGACGGCGTATCTCGTGCACCCTCGCGCGTAGGTCCGTCAGGTTCGGGGGCGTGTCCTCGGAGAGCTGTTCCTCCAGGGCCGCCAGTCGGGTGCTCAGTTCCCTGCCGTGGCTGTGCTCGCGGCTCAGCAAGCGCTCGAGCTGCCTGTTCTTGCGGTACAGGTCCAGGAACACGGTCACCTTCGCGCGCAGCACCCATGGATCGAACGGCTTGGTCAGATAGTCGGCGGCCCCGGTGGAGTAACCGCGGAACGCGTAGCCGGGGTCGTCGTCCGCGCCGGTCAGGAAGATGATCGGCACGTCCTTGGTCTGGTCGAGCCGTTTGATGTTCGTGGCGGTCTCGAAGCCGTCCATGCCCGGCATCCGGACGTCGAGCAGGACCAGGGCGAAGCGTTGCCGCAGCAGCGCCTTCATGGCCTGCTCGCCCGAACGCGCGCGGACGAGCGGCTCGTTGAGGGACCCCAGGACGGCCTCCAGCGCGATCAGGTTGTCCTCCATGTCGTCGACCAGGAGGATGCCGGCACGCTCGTCGGTCGTTGCCTCAGCGATCATGGTGATTCGGCCTCATTCAGTCCTCGGCGCGGCGCCGTCTCCTCGGTGGCGTCCGTCGCCCCGTCTTCTCGGGTGCCGTCCGCGCCCTCGGGGTCCAGGAGGTCGCGGACGACGGTGAGCAGTTGATCCACGTCCACCGGCTTCGGTACGTAGCCGTTGGCGCCCCGCGCGATGGACTTCTCCCGGTCCGCGGGCATCGCCTTCGCGGTCAGGGCGACGATGGGCAGGTGCGCCCAGCGCGGGGTGCGGCGGATGACGGAAATCGTCTCGTAGCCGTCCATCTCCGGCATCATGATGTCCATCAGGACGAGTTCCACGTCCGGGTTGCGCTCCAGCATCTCGATGCCCTCGCGGCCGTTCTCCGCGTACAGCACCGGCATGCCGACCCGGCCCAGCACATGGGTGAGCGCGAAGACGTTGCGGATGTCGTCGTCCACGATCAGCACCCGCCGGCCCGGCAGCACCCGTCCGGCCCGGCCGGTCTGCCAGGCCTCCAGCTTGGTCGGCGTCGGCCAGGTCTCCTCCGCGTCCTGGGCGGCCGGGGGCGGCTCGGCCGGCCGCTGCTGCGGCATCGGCAGCGGACGGCTCTCGGAGGCCGGGCCGGTCGCCGCGTGACCGGGGCTGACGACCGGGACGTACAGCGTGAACGTGGAGCCCTGGCCGAGTTCGCTCTCGGCGACGATACGGCCGCCCAGCAGGCCCGCGATCTCCCGGCTGATGGACAGGCCCAGGCCCGTGCCGCCGTACTTGCGGTTGGTCGTGCCGTCGGCCTGCTGGAACGCCTCGAAGATCACGGGGAGTTTCTCCGCGGCGATGCCGATGCCGGTGTCGGACACCGCGAAGGCGATCACCTCGCCGCTCTCGTGGAGCCGGCTCACCCGCAGCTCGACCCGGCCCTTCGCGGTGAACTTGATCGCGTTGGACAGGAGGTTGCGCAGGATCTGCTGGAGGCGCTGCTCGTCGGAGTACATCTCGCGCGGCACGCCCTCGCCGACCGACACCTCGAAGGCGAGCCCCCGGTCCAGGGTGAGCGGGCGGAACGTGGCGTGGACGTAGTCCAGGAGCTTGATCAGCGGCAGCCGCTTGGGGCGTACGTCCATCCGGCCCGCCTCGATCTTCGACAGGTCCAGGATGTCGTTGATCAGTTGCAGCAGGTCCGAGCCCGAGCGGTGGATCGTCGTCGCGAACTGGACCTCCTGGTCGGAGAGGCGGCCGTCCGGGTTGTCGGAGAGCAGACGGGCCAGGATCAGCAACGAGTTCAGGGGCGTGCGCAGCTCGTGCGACATGTTCGCCAGGAACTCCGACTTGTACTGGGAGCTGGTCGCCAGCAGCGCCGCCTTCTCCTCCAGCTCGGCGTTGGAGCGCCGCAGCTCCGCCTGCTGCATCTGGAGTTCGTCCGAGCGCTCCTGGAGCTGCCTGGCCAGGCGCTGGGACTCGCCGAGCAGGGACTCCGTACGGGAGTTGGCGATGATCGTGTTGATCGCGACGGCGATGGTGTTCACGAACTGGTCGAAGAACGCCAGGTGCACGTCGGAGAAGCCGGAGAACGACGCCAGCTCGATCACGCCGAGGAGCCGGTCCTCGAAGAGGACCGGGATGATGACGACACTCGCGGGCGTCGCCGCCCCGAGCCCGGAGGCGATCTTGACGTAGTCGGGCGGCACCTCCTCCACCAGGATCCGCTTCTTCTCCAGGGCGGCCTGGCGGATCAGGGTGTGCCCCGGGCTGTCCGGCGCCTCGACGACGGAGGCCTCCGCCGAGCCGTATCCGGCGATGAACGCGAGCCCCTTGCCGGGCAGGAGCGAGGGCTCCGCGGTGTGTTCGGCGTCCGGGTCGGCCAGGAAGAACGCGCCGTACTGGGCGTTCACCAGCGGCGTCAGCTCGCGCAGCAGCAGGTCGGCGACCTCCATCAGGTCCCGGTGGCCCTGCATCAGGGCGGCGAGGCGGGTCAGGTTGGACTCCAGCCAGTCCTTGGCGCGGGTCGTCTCGCGCAGGTTGGCCACCATCAGGTTGATGTTGTCCTTCAGCTCGGCGACCTCGCCGCGCGCCTCGACCGTGATCGAGCGGGACATGTCGCCCTGGGCCACGGCGGAGGCGACCTCGGCGATCGCGCGGACCTGGGTGGTCAGATTGAGGGCGAGTTCGTTCACGTTGGTCGTCAGGCGCTTCCAGGTGCCGTAGACGCCCTCGACCCTCGCCTGGCCGCCGAGCTGGCCTTCGCTGCCGACCTCGCGGGCCACGCGGGTGACCTCGGAGGAGAAGGAGGAGAGGGTGTCGACCATCGTGTTGATGGCGGTCTTCAGCTCCAGGATCTCGCCGCGGGCGTCCACGTCGATCTTCTTGGAGAGATCGCCGTTGGCGACGGCGGTGGTGACCTGGGCGATGTTGCGGACCTGCGAGGTGAGGTTGTCGGCCATGTAGTTGACGTTGTCGGTGAGGTCCTTCCAGACCCCCGAGACGCCCCGCACCTGCGCACGGCCGCCCAGCCGGCCGTCGGTGCCGACCTCGCGGGCGACCCGCGTCACCTCGTCGGCGAAGGCGCGCAGCTGCTGCACCATCGTGTTGACGGTGTCCTTCAGCTCGAGGATCTCGCCGCGGGCGTCGACCGTGATCTTCTTGGAGAGGTCGCCGTTGGCGACGGCGGTGGTGACCTGGGCGATGTTGCGGACCTGTGAGGTGAGGTTGTCGGCCATGTAGTTGACGTTGTCGGTGAGGTCCTTCCAGACCCCCGAGACGCCCCGCACCTGGGCCTGGCCGCCGAGCCGTCCGTCGGTGCCGACCTCGCGGGCGACCCTGGTCACCTCGTCGGCGAAGGCCGAGAGCTGGTCGACCATGGTGTTGATGGTCGACTTCAGCTCCAGGATCTCGCCCTTCGCCTCGACCGTGATCTTCTTGCCGAGATCGCCCTGGGCGACGGCGGTGGAGACGAGGGCGATGTTGCGGACCTGCGAGGTGAGGTTGTCCGCCATGAAGTTGACGTTGTCGGTGAGGTCCTTCCAGACCCCCGACACACCTCGCACCTGAGCCCGGCCGCCGAGGTTTCCCTCGGTGCCGACCTCGCGGGCGACCCTGGTGACCTCGTCGGCGAAGGCGGAGAGCTGGTCCACCATCGTGTTGACGGTCGACTTGAGTTCGAGGATCTCGCCGCGGGCGTCGACGGTGATCTTCTGGCTCAGGTCGCCGTTGGCGACGGCGGTGGTGACCTGGGCGATGTTGCGGACCTGCGAAGTCAGGTTCGACGCCATGAAGTTGACGTTGTCGGTCAGGTCCTTCCATACGCCGCTGACGCCCCGCACCTGGGCCCGCCCGCCCAGTTGCCCTTCCGTGCCGACCTCGCGGGCGACCCGCGTCACCTCGTCGGCGAAGGCGGAGAGCTGGTCGACCATCGTGTTCACGGTCAGCTTCAGTTCGAGCAGCTCGCCGGTCGCCTCGACGGTGACCGTGCGGGTGAGGTCGCCGCGGGCCACGGCCGTCGTCACCGCCGCGATGTCCCGCACCTGGGCCGTCAGCCGGGACGCCATCGCGTTGACCGCCTCGGTCACGTCCCGCCAACTGCCCGACAGCCCCCGCACCTTGGCACGGCCGCCGAGCCGGCCCTCGGTGCCCACCTCGCGGGCCACCCTCGTCACCTCGCCGGTGAACAGGGAGAGCTGGTCGACCATCCTGTTCACGGCCCGGCCGAGGCGGCGCAGGTCGCCGCGCAACTGGCGGGTGCCGTCGTGCAGATCGACGCGCTGGGTCAGGTCGCCGCCGGCCACCGCGTCCAGCACGCGCGTCGCGTTCGCCGCCGGGGCCGCCAGGGCGTCGAGCAACTGGTTGACGTCGTTGACGCGGGTCGTCCACATGCCCTGGCCCGGGCTCGCCGAAAGCCGCTCGTCGAGCCTGCCGTGCCGGATCAACTCCCTTTTGACGCGTTGCACTTCCCCGCTGAAGTGGGTGCTGCGGTCCATGATCTGGTTGAAGACCGCGGTCAGCTCGGCCACGACCGGCTCCCCCGTCTCCGGGAGCCTGCGGAAGTCGCCGTCACGGGCCGCCGTCATCGCGGCCAGCAGTGGGCGCAGCGCCGATGCTCGAATTTGACCGTCTTTCTGTCCTTCTTCGAGCACACGCGTAGCACGGTTCTCACTCATGGCGGCCCACTTCGGTAACTCGGTGCTTATGGGCGTGGCCAGTCTGTCACTCTGTCGGCGTCGACTGAGGCGTATTCGTCCGAACCGTTCGGGGAGCTGTACATGGGGGCCATTCCGGCGCAACGGGAGACCGTCACCCGTGCCTGTGATGCGCCTGCGCGGGACGGCGGGCACGTGCAGGCCCGCACCACCCTGCCCGGCAGCCCGCTCTCCCCGGGCTCCGCCCGCACCCTCGTGCGCGCCGCCCTCGCCGACTGGGCCGCCTCCGGACTCCCCGGCACCGAGCACGTCACCGACCGCCTCGTCGACGACGCCGTCGTGGCCGTCAGCGAACTGGTCACCAACGCCGTCGTGCACGCCGGCACCGAGGTCGAGCTGTCCTGCCGGCTGGAGGACGACGGCGCCCTGGTCGTCGAGGTCCTGGACCACCACCCCTCGCGCTCCCCGCGCGACGGCGGGCTGGAGGCGCCGTACGAGACACCGGAGTACGGGCGCGGGCTGCGGCTGGTGTCCCGGCTCGCGGAGTCCTGGGGCGTCACCTACCGCACCGGCGCCAAGACCGTGTGGGCGCGGCTGCCCGCCGAGGACCCGGTGGCGGCCAAGGACGACATCGAGGCCTACGCCGAGGAACGCGCCCTGGAGCGCGGGCTGCGCGTCGCCGAGATCCTCGCGCCGGAGCCCCAGCGCGCCGAGCGGGACCGGGACTGGCTCAACCGGGGCGCCCTGTCCTTCCTCGCCGAGGCCTCCGACCTGCTCGCCGGGCAGCTCGACGAGAACCTTGTCGCCGCGCTCGCCGGCCAGCTCATCGTGCCGCGGCTGGCGGACTGGTGCGCGGTGTGGCTGGAGGACGAGGTCGCCGGGCGCTGGGGATACCCCCGATCCGGTGACACACAGGGCGGGGCGGGCTGGGCCGTGGACGGCACGGCGGGCACCGGGCCCCGGCTCGCCCGCGTCTGGCACGGCTCGGAGAGCCTCATCGAGGAACTGCGCCGCGCCCTGGAGAAGGAGCCGCCGCTGCCGCCCGACAACCAGCGCACCGGGCCCGTCCCCTACCCCTGGCCCGGCGAGGCGCTCGGCGCCCGCCAGGCGCACGGCACCGCGCTCGCCTACCGCCTGGTCGCCGGCGGCCATCCGCTGGGCACCCTCGTCATCGGGCGGGCCGACCTCGTGCGCTTCCCCGACGAGGTCACCGGACTCGTCGAGGACCTCAGCCGCCGGGTGGCCCTCGCCATCGGCGCGGCCCGCCAGTACGCCCGCCAGGCCACCATCAGCCGGGTCCTGCAACGCGGACTGCTGCCCGGCGCCGTCGCGGAGATCCCCGGGGTGGCCAGCGCCCTCGTCTACGAGCCGTACGACAAGGGCGGCCCGAGCGGCGACTTCTACGACCTGTTCCCGGCCGGCGACGGCCGCTGGTGCTTCGCCATCGGGGACGTCCAGGGCAAGGGCCCGGAAGCCGCGGTGGTGATCGGCATCGCCCGGCCCTGGCTGCGGCTGCTCGCCCGCGAGGGCTACCGCGTCGCCGACGTCCTCGACCGCCTCAACCAGCTCCTCCTCGACGACGCCACCGAGGCCGCCGACGCCGCCGCCCGCGCCCTGGCCGGCCCGGCGGCCCCCGGCGACGGCCCGCAGACCCGCTTCCTCTCCCTGCTCTACGGCGAACTGACCCCCTTCGACGGCGGCATCCGCTGCACCCTCGCCTCCGCCGGCCACCCCCTGCCGCTGCTGCTCGGCGAGGACGGCGAGGTCCACACGGCCGCGCAGCCGCAGACCCTCCTCGGGGTCGTCGAGGACGTGACGTACACCAGCGAGACCTTCGAGCTGCGCTCCGGCGACACCCTGCTGTGCGTGACGGACGGGGTGACGGAGCGGCGCAGCGGCTCCCGCCAGTTCGACGACGGCGACGGCCTCGCGGCGGCGCTCGCCGGGTGCGCGGGCCTGAACGCCCAGCTCATCGCGGAACGCATCCGCAGGCTGGTGCACGAGTTCGGCGGGCGTCCGCCCGAGGACGACCTGGCGCTGCTGGTGCTGCAGGCCGAGTGACCCGCGAGGTATGGGACGAGGTACGGGATGAGGTACGGGACAATAGAACCCATGCCCTCCGCACTCCCCGACGGCGAGCCCGTCCCGGCCGACGGCGCGCTCCCGCCGACCGCGCTCGCCGGCGCGGCCGACCGCCCCCTCGGCTTCTACCTGCACGTCCCGTACTGCGCGACCCGCTGCGGCTACTGCGACTTCAACACCTACACGGCGACCGAGCTGCGCGGCACGGGCGGGGTGCTGGCGTCCCGCGACAACTACGCCGAGACGCTGATCGACGAGATCCGCCTGGCGCGCAAGGTCCTCGGCGACGATCCGCGCCCGGTCCGCACGGTCTTCGTCGGCGGCGGTACGCCGACGCTGCTGGCCGCCGACGATCTCGTACGGATGCTGGGGGCGATCCGTGACGAGTTCTCACTGGCGCCGGACGCGGAGATCACGACGGAGGCGAACCCGGAGTCGGTGGACCCGGAATATCTCTCCACACTGCGGGACGGTGGCTTCAACCGGATCTCCTTCGGCATGCAGAGCGCCAAGCGGCATGTGCTGAAGGTCCTGGACCGCACCCACACACCGGGACGTCCACAGGCGTGCGTTGCGGAGGCCCGCGCGGCGGGCTTCGAGCACGTGAACCTGGACCTGATCTACGGCACCCCGGGCGAGTCGGACGACGACTGGCGGACCTCGCTCCAGGCGGCGATCGGCGCCGGTCCCGACCACATCAGCGCGTACGCCCTGATCGTCGAGGAGGGCACCCAGCTCGCCCGCCGCATCCGCCGGGGCGAGGTCCCGATGACCGACGACGACGTCCACGCCGACCGGTACCTGATCGCGGAGTCGGTGCTGGCCGAGGCGGGCTTCGACTGGTACGAGGTCTCCAACTGGGCGACCTCGCAGGCGGGGCGGTGCCTGCACAACGAGCTGTACTGGCGGGGCGCCGACTGGTGGGGCGCGGGTCCGGGAGCCCACTCGCACGTGGGCGGGGTGCGCTGGTGGAACGTGAAGCATCCGGGCGCGTACGCGGCGGCGCTGGCGGCGGGGCGGTCGCCGGGGGCGGGGCGGGAGCTGCTGTCGGAGGAGGACCGGAGGGTCGAGCGGATCCTGCTGGAGCTGCGGTTGCGGGAGGGGGTGCGGCTGGAGTTGCTGCGGGAGGAGGGGCTGGCGGCTTCTCGACGGGCGCTGGGGGAGGGGTTGCTGGAGGCCGGGCCGTACGAGGAGGGGCGCGCGGTGCTGACGCTTCGGGGGCGGTTGCTGGCGGATGCGGTGGTCAGGGATTTGGTGGATTGATCACTCGGGCGAGTGAATCGGTGCGGAACGACGGTTCGGTCCCTAACCTGGTTCGTAGGCTGCCGCCGTAAGCACACGGTGGCGGAAAACCGGAGGACTGCGGAGATGACCGCTGTGGACGACCGACCGATGGCCACCGGCATCGTGAAGATCTTCGAGAACCTTGAGGTTCCCGACGGCTTCAAAGTGGAGCTCCTCCGGGGGGAAATCGTGATGATGGCGGGGCCGGACGTGGTCCACAACTACATCGTGGAGACGGTCCAGGACCAGATTCCCCGGCGGCGCTGGAGCCGACTTCAGACTCAGGACATCGCGATGCTCCAAGAGACCAGTGAGCCGCAGCCGGACCTTGTGGTGATCGAGCGCGGCGCTGGTCCGGACCACGGGAGGCTGATGCCGTCCGAGGTCATCACCATGTTGGTGGAGGTCGTCTCCAAGACCAGTGTTCACCGCGACTACGGGGTGAAGCGCTCGATCTACGCGGCGGCAAAGGTGCCCTCCTATCTGATCATCGACCCCGTCATGGCCCAGGTTGTTCTCCTGACCGAGCCCACGGGCAGCGGCGAGGACGCGGACTATCGACGGCAGCGCATCACCAAGTTCGGAGATCTCACGCCCTTGGAACCCCTCGGAATCGAGCTGGACACCAGCGAGTTCGGTACCTACCAGGGCGTCAGGCCCCACCGCTTTCCGTAACGAAGTCGATCAGCTCCTCCACCCGCCCCAACAACTCCGGCTCAAGGTCCCTGTAAGACCCCACCCGCCCCAGAATCGCCTGCCACACCGCCCCGGTGTTCTCCGACGGCCACCCCAGCGCCCGGCACACCCCCGTCTTCCAGTCCTGCCCGCGCGGCACCCGCGGCCACGCCTCGATGCCCAGCGACGACGGCTTCACCGCCTCCCAGATGTCGATGTACGGGTGGCCCACCACCAGGGCGTGCTCGCTGGTCACCGACTCGGCGATGCGCCACTCCTTCGTGCCCGGCACCAAGTGGTCCACCAGGACCCCCAGCCGCGCATCGGGACCCGGCGCGAAGTCCGCCACGATCGACGGCAGGTCGTCGACGCCCTCCAGGTACTCCACCACCACGCCCTCGATGCGCAGGTCGTCGCCCCACACCTTCTCGACCAGCTCGGCGTCGTGGCGGCCCTCCACGTAGATCCGGCCGGCGCGGGCCACGCGCGCGCGTGCGCCGGGGACGGCCACCGAACCGGATGCCGTACGGGTGGGACGTACCGGAGCCGCGCCCGACGGCCGGACCAGGGTCACCGCCTTGCCCTCCAGCAGGAACCCGCGCGGCTCCAGCGGGAACACCCGGTGCTTGCCGAAGCGGTCCTCCAGGGTCACCGTGCCGGCCTCGCAGCGGATCACCGCGCCGCAGAACCCCGTGCCGGGCTCCTCGACGACCAGGCCGGGCTCCGCCGGTACCTCGGGGACGGGCTTGGGCTTCTTCCAGGGCGGGGTCAGGTCCGGGGAGTACTGGCGCATTCGGACGACGATAGGAGAAGCGCGCCCGCGGTCACTGCGACACGCCGAATCTGGACGCCAGCTCCTCGCGCTGGCGTCGTACGAACGCCGCGTCCACCACCGCTCCGTGACCGGGCACGTACAGCGCGTCCTCGCCGCCCAGGTCCAGCAGGCGGTCCAGGGCGGCCGGCCAGTGCGACGGTACGGCGTCGGGGCCCGCCTGGGGTTCGCCGGACTCCTCCACGAGGTCCCCGCAGAAGACGACCTCGGGGTCGCCCGGCACCAGCACGACCAGGTCGTGAGCCGTGTGCGCCGGGCCCACGTTCGCCAGCAGGACCTGCCGGCCGCCGCCCAGGTCGAGGGTCCACTCGCCGCTGACCTGGTGGTGGGGGCTGACCAGGGCGTCCACCGCCTCCTCCGCCGCCGTCGGGTCCAGGCCCTCGCGCACCGCCTCCCCGCGCAGCTCGTCGCGCGCGTGCCGGCCCTCCAGCACCGTGTCCATGCCCACCGGGCCGTACACCTCCGCCCCCGCGAAGGCGGCCGCGCCGAAGACGTGATCGAAATGGGGATGCGTCAGCGCGAGATGAGTCACACGGCGACCCGAGAGCCACTGCGCCTGTGTACGCAGCCTCGCGCCCTCCGCGAGGCTCGACCCGGCGTCCACGACCAGCGCGGTGCCGTCCCCGACGACCAGCCCCGCCGTGCAGTCCCAGCCCGGAAGCCGGCACCGCCCCACCCCGGCCGCCAGCCGCTCCCACCCGAGCTCTTCCCAAGTCACCGTCATACGGCGACGCTAGCTGGGACACCACCGTCGGGCACGGCGGTGCTGCCCGGCCTTGCCCGGGGTGTACCCCACCGCCGTACACTGGCCGGGGACGGCTGGCACTCGGATGGACAGAGTGCCAGGAAACGCGCCAAGGGGAACGAGTTCTGGAGGTGTGCGCGGGATGCTGAGTGAACGCAGGCTTCAGGTACTGCGCGCCATCGTCCAGGACTACGTCGGGACCGAGGAGCCGGTCGGCTCGAAGGCCCTGACCGAGCGGCACAACCTCGGTGTCTCCCCGGCCACCGTGCGCAACGACATGGCGGCCCTGGAGGACGAGGGCTTCATCGCCCAGCCGCACACCAGCGCCGGGCGCATCCCGACCGACAAGGGCTACCGGCTGTTCGTCGACAAGCTCGCCGCCGTCAAGCCGATGACCCCGCCCGAGCGGCGCGCCATCCAGAACTTCCTCGACGGCGCCGTGGACCTCGATGACGTGGTGGCGCGGACCGTGCGGCTGCTCGCGCAGCTCACCCGGCAGGTCGCCGTCGTGCAGTACCCGTCCCTGACCCGGTCCACCGTCCGCCATGTCGAGCTGCTCTCGCTCGCGCCCGCGCGCGTGATGCTCGTACTGATCACGGACACCGGCCGGGTCGAGCAGCGGATGGTCGACTGCCCGGCGCCCTTCGGCGAGGCCTCCCTCGCGGATCTGCGCGCACGGCTCAACAGCAAGGTCGCGGGGCGGCGCTTCACCGATGTGCCGCGCCTCGTCGAGGACCTCGCCGAGGCCTTCGACGTCGAGGACCGCGGCACCGTCTCGACCGTGCTCTCCACCCTCCTGGAGACGCTCGTCGAGGAGAACGAGGAGCGGCTGATGATCGGCGGCACCGCCAATCTCACCCGCTTCGGGCATGACTTCCCCCTCACCATCCGGCCTGTCCTGGAGGCGCTGGAGGAGCAGGTCGTGCTCCTCAAGTTGCTTGGTGAGGCCGGGGATTCGGGCATGACCGTGCGCATCGGGCACGAGAACGCCTACGAAGGACTCAACTCCACGTCCGTCGTGTCGGTGGGCTACGGTTCGGGCGGCGAGGCAGTCGCCAAGCTCGGCGTGGTCGGACCGACCCGCATGGATTACCCGGGAACGATGGGAGCGGTACGCGCAGTGGCACGTTACGTCGGACAGATCCTGGCGGAGTCGTAAGTGGCCACGGACTACTACGCCGTGCTCGGCGTGCGTCGCGACGCGTCGCAGGAAGAGATCAAGAAGGCCTTCCGGCGGCTCGCGCGCGAGCTGCACCCGGACGTCAACCCGGATCCGAAGACCCAGGAGCGGTTCAAGGAGATCAACGCCGCCTACGAGGTGTTGTCGGATCCGCAGAAGAAGCAGGTCTACGACCTCGGCGGCGACCCGCTCTCGCAGCAGGGCGCCGGTGGCGGCGCGGGCGGCTTCGGGGCCGGTGGGTTCGGGAACTTCTCGGACATCATGGACGCGTTCTTCGGTACGGCGTCCCAGCGCGGACCGCGCTCGCGCACCCGGCGCGGCCAGGACGCGATGATCCGGCTGGAGGTCGAACTCGACGAGGCGGCCTTCGGCACGACGAAGGACATCCAGGTCGACACGGCCGTCGTCTGCAACACCTGCAACGGTGAGGGGGCCGCGCCCGGCACCTCCGCGCAGACGTGTGACATGTGCCGCGGTCGCGGTGAGGTGTCGCAGGTGACGCGGTCCTTCCTGGGCCAGGTCATGACCTCGCGGCCGTGCCCGCAGTGCCAGGGCTTCGGGACCGTGGTGCCCACGCCGTGCCCCGAGTGCGCCGGCGACGGGCGGGTACGCTCCCGTCGCACCCTGACCGTCAAGATCCCGGCCGGTGTCGACAACGGCACGCGGATCCAGCTCGCCGGTGAGGGCGAGGTCGGGCCCGGTGGCGGTCCCGCCGGTGACCTGTACGTAGAGATCCATGAGCTGCCCCACCCGACCTTCCAGCGGCGTGGCGACGATCTGCACTGCACGGTGACGATCCCGATGACGGCGGCGGCGCTCGGCACGAAGGTCCCGCTGGAGACCCTGGACGGCCTGGAGGAGGTCGACATCCGCCCGGGCACCCAGTCCGGCCAGTCGATCCCGCTGCACGGCCGGGGCGTCACCCACCTGCGCGGCGGCGGCCGGGGCGATCTCGTCGTCCACGTCGAGGTCACGACCCCGACCAAGCTGGACCCCGAGCAGGAGCGCCTGCTGCGCGAGCTGGCCAAGCTGCGCGGCGAGGAGCGTCCGCAGGGGCAGTTCCAGCCGGGGCAGCAAGGGTTGTTCTCCAGGCTGAAGGACGCGTTCAACGGGCGCTGACCGTGGGTGGGGGTCGCTCGCCGTAGCCGGGGGCTGCGCCCCCGGACCCCCGCTTCGGCCCTGAACGGGCCTCGTCCTCAAACGCCGGACGGGCTGATTGTTGCTGGCACATACCAAGCGGTGCACCCGATTCGGACTTGTTCGGAGGACGTGACAACATGCCGTCATGTCCTCCGCACTGACCGATCTCTTCCCCCATCCGATCGTGCAGGCCCCCATGGCAGGCGGCGTCTCCGTGCCGCAGCTCGCCGCCGCGGTGTCCGACTCCGGTGGGCTGGGGTTTCTCGCTGCCGGGTACAAGACCGCCGACGGGATGTACCAGGAGATCAAGCAGTTGCGAGGGCTGACCCAGCGTCCCTTCGGCGTCAACCTGTTCATGCCGCAGCCCGAGCACGCCGACGCCGCCGCCGTCGATGTCTACTCACACCAACTGGCCGGTGAGGCCGCCTGGTACGAGGTCGAGCTGGGGGACCCCGACAGCGGACGCGACGACGGCTACGACGCCAAGCTCGCCGTACTGCTCGACAACCCGGTGCCGGTGGTCTCCTTCCACTTCGGCGTGCCCAGCGGCGACGTCCTGGAGTCCCTGCGCCGCGCCGGCACCGTCACCCTCGTCACCGCCACCACCCCGGACGAGGCCCTCGCCGTGCAGCGGGCCGGCGCCGACGCGGTGATCGTGCAGGGCGTCGAGGCCGGCGGCCACCAGGGCACCCATCGTGACAACCCCGAGAACGAGGGCGCCGGCATCGGACTGCTCTCCCTCGTCGCCCAGGTCCGCGAGACCGTGAGCCTGCCGCTCGTCGCCGCCGGCGGCATCATGCGCGGCAGCCAGATCGCCGCCGCCCTCGCGGCCGGTGCCAGCGCCGCCCAGCTCGGCACCGCCTTCCTCGCCACCCAGGAGTCCGGCGCCAACGCCCTGCACAAGCAGGCGCTGACCAACCCCCTGTTCGTACGGACCGAGCTGACCCGCGCCTTCTCCGGTCGCCCCGCGCGCGGCCTCGTCAACCGCTTCATGCGCGAGCACGGGCCGTACGCCCCCGCCGCCTACCCCGAGATCCACCACCTCACCTCGCCGCTGCGCAAGAAGGCCGCCGCCTCCGGCGACCCGCAGGGCATGGCCCTGTGGGCGGGGCAGGGGCACCGCATGGCCCGCGAGCTGCCCGCCGGGCAACTGGTGGAGGTGCTGGCCGCCGAACTGGACGCGGCCCTGACAGCGTTGTCGGCGTTCCCGCGAGGCGGTGCCGGCCGATGACCGCGCCGGTCTTCGTCGTCGAGTCGCTGGACGGGACCATCGGTTCCGCCGGCGGCGAGTACGTGCTCGACGGGCCCGAGGGGCGGCACGCCGTCTCGGTGAAGCGGCTGCGGCCCGGCGAGGACGTCGTCCTGACCGACGGGCACGGGCGCTGGGCCGAGGGTGTCGTCAAGGCGGCCGAGGGCAAGGACCGGCTCGTGGTGGAGCTCGGCGCCGTGGCCGAGGAACCGGAGGAGCGGCCCCGTATCACCGTCGTCCAAGCGCTTCCCAAGGGCGACCGCGGCGAGCTCGCCGTCGAGACCATGACCGAGACCGGCGTCGACGCGATCGTGCCGTGGGCGGCCGCCCGGTGCATCACGCAGTGGAAGGGCGAGCGGGGCGCCAAGGCCCTCGGCAAGTGGCGGGCCACCGCGCGCGAGGCCGGCAAGCAGTCGCGCCGGGTGCGCTTCCCCGAGGTCGCGGAGGCGGCGACGACCAAGCAGGTCGCGGCGCTGCTCGCGCGGGCCGACTTCGCCGCCGTACTGCACGAGGAACGCGACTACGGCAGCGAGCCGCTGGCGACGGCCGAGCTGCCCGCCGAGGGCGAGATCGTACTCGTCGTCGGCCCCGAGGGCGGGGTGTCCCCCGAGGAGCTGGCCCTCTTCGAGGAGGCGGGGGCGAAGGCGTACCGTCTGGGCCGTACCGTCCTGCGCACCTCCACCGCCGGAACCGCGGCGACGGCACTGCTCCTCGGCCGCACCGGCCGCTGGTCCTGATCCGGGGAGGGACGTCCGCCGTGGAACTCGCCCAAGTGAGACTGCTGGTCAGTGACTTCGCCGCCTGTTACCGCTTCTACGCCGACGTCCTCGGCCTCAAGCCGCAGTCCGGCGCGACCGAAGGGCCGTACGAGAAGTTCAGCCCCGCCACCGGCTCGGCGGGCATCGCCCTGCAGGACCGGGCGATGATGGCCGAGGTGCTGGGCGAACTCGGCGACGACGCCAGCGGCCACCGCTCACTGGTCGTGCTGCGGGTGGACGACCTGGACGCCTACTGCGCGCAGATCACCGAACGCGGCGCCACCCTCCTGCACGGCCCCGCCCCCATGACCGACCGCATGCGCGTCGCCCACCTCAAGGACCCGGAGGGCAACCTGGTGGAGCTGCAGGAGTGGCTGCTGCTGCGCACCTGAGCCGGGGCCGGGTCCTGGGGCACCTGTGACGTGCGAGCGCCGGGTGTGGCCGTATGTGCTCTACCGCGGTGGCCGGGACAGTGGCAGGCTGCCCTCTCATGGGGGCTTTCAGGAGGGTTTGGGGCCGCTCGGGGCGGCGCGCGCGTGGGGTGCGGGTGGCCGGTGCGGCGGGCGTGGCGGTGCTCGCCGTCGGCGGGGTGGCGGCCTGCGATCCCGGTGGGCTGAACACCGCGACCGTGGCGTTCACGACCGACCAGACCGTGACCGCCGAGCTGGAGCGGCAGAAGGCCGACGTGCAGTGGCTCAACTGCACCGGCTCGTACGACAACGACGGCAACGGCAACGGCGGCGGCAACAGCTCGGCGACGGCCACTGAGAACACCGTCGTCAAGGTCGACTGCGAGGGCGAGACCTCCGACGGCAAGGACATCACCGTCACCGGCCGGATCACCCGCGCGGTCAGCGGTGCCTGTGTGCGGGGGGACCTCGTCGCCAAGATCGACGGCAAGGAGTGGTTCCACGTGAACGGGCTGGGCAACTGCAACGCCACGCCCTCGCCGGTCAACCCGCCCGGCAACGGACAGCAGCCCGGCCCCACCGTCACGGTGACCGTCACCAAGACCGTCTACTGCAAGGAGCACCCGAACTGCTGGCCGGAGGGCAAGTGAGCGCTTTCCGGCGGGAGTTCGGGCAAGTGATCCAAAGGCCTGTCCCCGGACGCCGCCCCTGCCTATGGTGATCGGGTGACTCAGTCAGCGACGCCCGGATCGTCTTCGTATCTCCGGTATCCGCATCTCCACGGCGACCTGGTCGCCTTCACCGCCGAGGACGACGTATGGCTCGCCCCCCTCGACGGCGGCCGGGCCTGGCGGGTCAGCGCCGACAACGTGCCGGTCTCCCGGCCGCGCATCTCGCCCGACGGCACGACCGTGGCGTGGACCTCCACGCGTGACGGCGCCCCCGAGGTGCACATCGCCCCGGTCGCGGGCGGACCCTCCAAGCGCCTGACACACTGGGGCAGTTGGCAGACCCGGGTGCGCGGCTGGACCCCGGACGGCCAGGTCCTGGCGATCAGCACCCGGGGCCAGGCGGGCAACCGCCGCACCTGGGCCCACACGGTCCCGCTCGACGGCGGACCCGCCACCACCCTGCCGTACGGCCCCGTCGGCGACGTCGTGCACGGCCCGCACCTGGTCCTCGCCTCCGCGCCGATGGGTCTTGAGGCCGCGCGGTGGAAGCGGTACCGGGGCGGTACCGCGGGCAAGTTGTGGATCGACCGTGAGGGGGACGGCGAGTTCGTACGGCTGCATGCGGAGCTGGACGGCAACCTGGAGGACCCCGTGTGGGTGGGGGAGCGGCTGGCGTTCCTCTCCGACCACGAGGGCGTGGGGGCGGTGTACTCCTCCCTCGCCGACGGGTCCGACCTGCGGCGCCACACGCCCGTCGACGGCTTCTACGCCCGGCACGCCGCGAGCGACGGCACCCGCGTCGTCCACGCCTGCGCCGGTGAACTCTGGCTCCTGGACGACCTCGACGGCACCGAGCCGCGCAGGCTCGACATCCGGCTCGGCGGGCAGCGCACCGACCGGCAGCCGTACCCGCTGAACGCCGCCCGCGCCTTCGGGGAGGCCGCGCCCGACCACACCGCGCGCGGCAGCGCCGTCTGCGTCCGGGGCGCCGTGCACTGGGTCACCCACCGCTCCGGTCCCGCCCGCGCGCTCGCCGCCGAGCCCGGCGTACGGGCCCGGCTGCCGCGCACCTTCCGGGCGGAGGGCGAGGAGTGGGTCGTATGGGTCACGGACGCCGAGGGCGACGACGCGCTGGAGTTCGCCCCCGCGACCGGCCTCGCGCCCGGGGCCACCCCGCGCAGGCTGGCCGCCGGGCAGCTCGGGCGGGTGCTGGAGCTCGCCATGGCGCCCGACGGAAGCCGGGCCGCGGTCGCCGCGCACGACGGGCGGCTGCTGCTCGTCGAACGGGAGAGCGGCGAGGTGCGCGAGGTCGACCGCAGCGCGGACGGGGACGTCTCCGGGCTGGTCTTCTCGCCCGACTCGGCCTGGCTCGCCTGGTCGCACCCCGGCCCGCGCCCGCTCAGCCAGCTCAAGCTCGCCAACACCACCGACCTGTCCGTCTCCGAGGCGACCCCGCTGCGCTTCCAGGACTACGCGCCCGCCTTCACCCAGGACGGCAAGCACCTGGTGTTCCTCTCGACGCGGGCCTTCGACCCGGTCTACGACGAGCACGTCTTCGACCTCGCCTTCGTGGTCGGCTCCCGCCCGCACCTGATCACCCTCGCCGCCACCACCCCGTCCCCCTTCGGCCCGCAGCGCCACGGCCGCCCCTTCGACGCGCCCGACAAGGACGAGACGCCCGACAGCGAGGGCGCCCCGGCCACCCGTATCGACCTCGAAGGGCTCGCCGACCGGATCGTGCCGTTCCCGGTCGAGGCCGCCCGCTACACCAACCTGCGGGCCGCCAAGGACGGCGTGCTGTGGCTGCGGCACCCCGTGCGCGGCGCCCTCGGCTCCTCCCGGGCCACGCCCGAGGACCCCGAGCCCAAGAACGAGCTCGAGCGCTACGACCTCGCCCAGCGGCGCGTGGAACATCTCGCCGACGACGCCGACGACTTCGAGGTCAGCGGCGACGGCAAGCGGGTGCTGCTGTGGACCGACGGCCGGCTCAAGGTGGTGCCGAGCGACCGGCGGGCCTCGGGCGAGGAGGACGGCGACTCGAACATCACCGTCGATCTGACGCGCGTACGGCAGACCGTCGACCCCGCGGCCGAGTGGCGGCAGATGTTCGACGAGGCAGGCCGCATCATGCGCGACCACTTCTGGCGGCCGGACATGAGCGGCGTGGACTGGACGGCCGTACTGGACCGCTACCGTCCCCTGCTCGAGCGGGTGGCCACCCATGACGACCTGATCGACCTGCTGTGGGAGGTCCAGGGCGAGCTGGGCACCTCGCACGCCTACGTCACCCCGCGCGGCGGATACGGCAGCGGTGCCCGGCAGGGTCTGCTCGGCGCCGACATCTCCCGGCACCCGGACGGCAGCTGGCGCATCGACCGCATCCTGCCGTCGGAGACCTCCGACCCCGAGGCCCGGGCGCCGCTGGCCGCGCCCGGCGTCGCGGTGCGGGCCGGGGACGCGATCGTGGCGGTGGCCGGGGTGCCGGTGGACCCGGTGGCCGGGCCCGGACCGCTGCTCGTCGGCACGGCGGGCAAGGCGGTGGAGCTGACGATCTCGCCGGCCGGCGGCGGGGACGTACGGCACGCGGTGGTCGTGCCCATCGCGGACGAGCAGCCGCTGCGCTACCACGCGTGGGTCGCGGACCGGCGGGCGTACGTCCACGAGAAGTCCGGCGGGCGGCTCGGCTATCTGCACGTCCCGGACATGCAGGCGCCGGGGTGGGCCCAGATCCATCGCGACCTGCGGGTGGAGGTGGCGCGGGAAGGGCTCGTCGTGGACGTGCGGGAGAACGGCGGCGGGCACACCTCCCAACTGGTCGTGGAGAAGCTGGCGCGGCGGATCGTGGGCTGGGAACTGCCGCGCGGGATGCGGCCGTTCAGCTATCCGCAGGACGCTCCGCGGGGCCCTGTGGTCGCGGTGGCGGACGAGTTCTCCGGCTCGGACGGGGACATCGTGAACGCCGCGATCAAGGCGCTGGGGCTGGGGCCGGTGGTGGGCACCCGGACATGGGGCGGCGTGATCGGGATCGACAGCCGGTACCGGCTGGTCGACGGGACGCTGATCACCCAGCCGAAGTACGCGATCTGGCTGGAGGGGTACGGGTGGGACGTCGAGAACCACGGCGTCGACCCGGACGTGGAGGTGGTCCAGCGCCCGCAGGACTGGGCGGCGGGGCGGGACGCACAGCTGGACGAGGCGGTGCGGCTGGCACTGGCGGGTCTGGAGGAACACCCGGCGAAGTCACCACCGACCCTGCCGGATCACTGAGCGGTTTGTTTCGCCCCCGCCGCCCCTACCCGTCCCATCCCAGGGGGCTCTGCCCCCTGGACCCCCGCTCCTCAAACGCCGGAGGGGCTGGATTTTCCAGCCCGTCCGGCGTTTGAGGACGAGGCCCTTTCGGGGCCGAAGCGGGGGTCTGGGGGCGGCAGCCCCCAGGGGACGGGAATGGGTAGGGGCGGCGGGGGCGAGGAAAGTGGGGGGCGGGGATAGCATGCCTCGGAATGGGATCACACGGCGTGAGGAGGCACACGCATGGCAGGGGAGCCGCAGGACGACTGCCTGTTCTGCAAGATCGTCGAAGGGCACGTGCCGGCGACGATCGTGCGGGAGACGGAGACGACCGTCGCGTTCCGGGATATAAACCCCCAGGCGCCCACTCATGTCCTGGTGATCCCCAAGGCGCACTACCGGGACGCCGCCGCCCTCGCCGCCGGTGATCCCACCCTCGCCGCGGACGTCCTGCGGGAGGCGCAAGGCGTCGCCGACGAGGACAAGCTGGAGAGCTACCGCATCGTCTTCAACACCGGCCCCGGCGCCGGCCAGACCGTCTTCCACGCGCACGCCCACATCCTCGGCGGCCGTGGCATGCAGTGGCCCCCCGGCTAGGCCGAAGTCGTCGTGTCCGT
This sequence comes from Streptomyces sp. UG1, assembly GCF_049974585.1. Classification (NCBI taxonomy): domain Bacteria; kingdom Bacillati; phylum Actinomycetota; class Actinomycetes; order Kitasatosporales; family Streptomycetaceae; genus Streptomyces; species Streptomyces sp. UG1. Next base: position 81,658 of record NZ_JBNGGG010000044.1, read on the forward strand.
ACGTGAGTTGGTCGTCCTGGGGACGGCGAGCCAGGTTCCCACCCGGCACCGGAACCACAACGGGTACCTGCTGCGGTGGGACGGGGAGGGCATCCTCTTCGACCCGGGCGAGGGCACCCAGCGGCAGATGCTGCGGGCCGGGGTCGCCGCCCACGACCTGAACCGGATCTGTGTCACCCACTTCCACGGCGACCACTCCCTCGGACTCGCCGGGGTGATCCAGCGGATCAACCTCGACAAGGTCCCGCACCCCGTCACCGCGCACTACCCGCGCTCCGGGCAGCGCTTCTTCGACCGGCTGCGGTACGCCACCGCCTACCGCGAGACCGTCGACCTCGCGCAGGACCCGATCAACATCGACGGCGTCATCGCCGACACCGGTGGCTACACCCTCCACGCCGCCCGGCTCTCGCACCCCGTCGAGTCCTACGGCTATCGCCTCGTCGAGCCCGACGGCCGCCGCATGCTGCCCGAACGGCTCGCCGCGCACGGCATCCAGGGGCCCGACGTGGGGCGGCTCCAGCGGGAGGGGACGCTCGGCGGGGTCTCGCTCGACGACGTGAGCGAGGTCCGGCGCGGCCAGCGGTTCGCGTTCGTCATGGACACCCGGCTGTGCGACGGGGTGTACACCCTCGCCGACGGCTGCGACATGCTCGTCATCGAGTCCACCTTCCTGGACGAGGACGCCGGACTCGCCGCCGAGCACGGTCATCTGACCGCCGGTCAGGCCGCCCGCGTCGCCCGCGACTGCGGCGTACGGCATCTCGTGCTCACCCACTTCAGCCAGCGCTACACCGACCCCGACGAGTTCGAGCGGCAGGCGCGGGACGCCGGCTTCGCGGGGGAGCTGACGGTGGCGCACGACCTGCTGCGGGTACCGGTTCCGAAACGTCGGTGATACGGCCGTACGATTCTTTGATGCCCCTCCCGAAAGCAGAACTGCACCTCCATATCGAAGGCACCCTGGAACCCGAGCTGGCCTTCGAACTGGCCGCCCGCAACGGCGTCACACTGCCTTACGGCGACACCGAAGAGCTGCGCGAGGCCTACCGGTTCGAGGATCTGCAGTCATTCCTGAACCTGTACTACGAGCTGATGGCCGTCCTGCGCACCGAGCGGGACTTCGCGGATCTCGCGCACGCCTATCTCGCCCGCGCCGCCGCCCAGGGCGTGCGGCACGCGGAGATCTTCTTCGACCCGCAGGCGCACACCAAGCGGGGACTCGAACTGGGCACGGTCGTCGAGGGGCTGTGGCGGGCGCTGGAGCGGAGCGAGGCCGAGCACGGGGTCTCGACCCGGCTCATCATGTGCTTCCTGCGCGACGACTCCGCCGAGTCGGCCATGGAGACGCTGCGCGCCGCCGAGCCGTACCTCGACCGGATCACCGGCATCGGCCTCGACTCGGCCGAGGTCGGGCACCCGCCGGTGAAGTTCCGCGAGGTGTACGAGGCCGCCGCCGCGCTCGGGCTGCGGCGCGTCGCGCACGCCGGCGAGGAGGGGCCGGCCGCCTACATCACCGAGGCCCTGGACGTCCTGGGCGTCGAGCGGGTCGACCACGGGCTGCGCTGCATGGAGGACGCCGACCTGGTGGCGCGGCTGGCGCGGGAGCGGGTGCCGCTGACGCTGTGCCCGCTGTCGAACGTGCGGCTGCGGACCGTCGACACCCTCGCCGGGCATCCCCTGCCCGCGATGCTCGACGCCGGGCTGATGTGCACGGTCAACTCCGACGACCCGGCCTACTTCGGCGGGTACGCCGGCGACAACTTCGACGCGGTGCGCTCGGCGCTGGGCCTTGACCGGGAACGGCTGCGGGAGCTCGCCCGCAACTCCTTCCTCGCCTCCTTCCTGGAGGACGACGAGGAGCTGCGGGCGCGGTATCTGGCCGAGGTGGAGGCGTACGAGTTCAGGTAGCCGGGGCGAGGCGGTCGGTCGCGGTCGCGGTGTCCAGGGGGATCTCGACGACCTCGACGACCTCGGCCATCTCGACCGGTTCCACGGGCTTGCGCGTCCGCCCGCCCCGTGCCACCGCCGTCATCGGCAGGGCGAGCAGAAGCAGCCCGACCGCCAGCACCGCGCCCATGACTTCGAACCCCGCCCGCGCCGACAGCAAGCTCCCGACCAGCGGGCCCGCCGCCGTGCCCAGCGCCGACGCCGAGCCGACCAGCACCGCCCAGCGGCCGCGCGGGTCGAGGGAGGCGGCCAGGCCGATGACGTACAACAGGACGACCGGGTAGAGGGTGTTCCAGGCGATCTCGCCGGTCGCGAAGGTCGGCAGGTCGGTCGCGGAGGCGCTGAGCACGATGCAGGCCGCTATCAGGACCGTCCCGCCGCCGATGGGCAGCGCGCGACCCAGGCGCGGGCCGAGCGCACCGGCCCCGGTCACGCCGAGCAGCCCGGCGCCGAGCCCCACCGCGAACACCGCGCCGACGGTGGCCTCGGGCAGATGCGCCTGCGTCAGGCCGATCCGGCCGCTGACGCCCCACAGGGAGTTCTGGGCGAGGGACCAGCACAGCATGCAGGCGGCGAGGGTCAGGCCGGCGCGGCGATGGGGGAGCGGGGTGGCGGCGCGGGTGGTCTGTGGATGCGGCGCGGCGTCCGACGGCAGCCGGCTCGTCGTCGGCCATACGGCGAGTGCGGTGAGGGCGATCGCGGCCAGCGGTTGGCCGTGGCCCGCCCCGAGGTGCGGCACGGTCAGGTAGGCGGTGCCCGCGAGGGCGGAGACGCTGAGCAGGCCGACCGTGGTGACCCGGTGCGGGTCGGGCTGCGCGGCGATGCGGGTGGCGGCGACCGCGGTGGCCGTACCGGATCCGAGGCCGCCGATCAGCACGCCGAGGACGACGGCCGGTACGGCGTGCGTCAGGGCCGCGCCGCCGTAGCCGAGGAGGGCCAGGGCGAGGCCGGTGCGGGCCAGCCTGCGGGCGCCGACGCGCTCGACGCGCGATGCCAGCAGGAAGCCGGCGGCCGCCGAGCCGAGCAGCAGCGTGCTGCCGACGGCGCCGGCCTGGGTGGGGGAGAGCGGAAGTCCGGAATCGAGCCTGCCGACGACGGTCGGCAGCAGATACGGGGCGAGGTACCCGGCCGTGAAAAGGGCGACGAGGGGCCAGGGGGTGGTGCGGGGGGCGAACACGGGCGTTCCCAGGGCATGCGAAAGGAGCGGCACAGAAAAAGGGGGTGGGGCGCAGGCCGTCGATGGACAGGAACGCGCGGGCAATTTGTATCAAGTGAGGGGAGGCGTGAAGAAGTGGAGATGGTGTGATCTAAGGCACGTTCTGTTTGGGATGAGGAAAGGGGGGTACCAGAGATCGCCGCGTCGGCCCCCGCAGGTGTCTTCACCTGCGCCAGTGCACCGCCCCGGCCCCGCCCGGAACCGTCGCCTCGATCTTCGACCTGATCTCCCGCATCACCGCGACGATCCGCTTCTCGTGCTCCGCCGACAGCCGGGCCACCGGCACCGAGCAACTGATCGCGTCCTGGGCCGGGGAGTCGTAGCGCAGCGCGAAGCCGAAGCCGACGATGCCGAGGACGCCCTCCTCGCGGTCGACCGACCAGCCGCGCGCCCGCACCCCGGCGAGGTCCGCGGCGAGGGCGGCGCGGGTGGTGTGGGAGTTGGGGGTGAGGGCCTGGTACGGGCCCTCGGGAAGCTCGCCGTCGGTGCGTTCGGCGAGCAGCGCCTTGCCCAGGGCGCCGACGTGCGCGGGCAGGCGCCGGCCGACGCGGCTGATCGTCCTCAGGTACTCGTGCGACTCGCGCGTCGCCAGATACGCCACGTCCCGGCCGTCCAGCCGCGCCATGTGGATCGTCTCGCCCAGCGCCTCGGAGGCCTCGTCGAGATACGGGCGCACCAGGCGCACCCGCGGGTCGGAGTCGAGGTAGCCGGTGCCGGTGAGCAGGGCGTGGATGCCGATGCCGTAGAGGGAGCCGGTGACATCGGTGCGGACCCAGCCGCGCGAGATCAGGGTCTGCAGCAGCGCGTACATCGAGCTGCGCGGCACCTCGAGCTCGTCCGCCAGCTCCTGCAGGCGTGCGGGACGGTCGCCGCGCGCGGCGAGCAGCTCCAGCAGCTCCACCGTGCGCGCCGCCGACTTCACCTCGCGGACGCCGCCTGTCTCCGACATGGGCCGATCGTAAATGGGGACCGACAGCGCCGTTGACGGTCCTGATTCGGGTATCTAATCTGCATTCTCATGCGTGGATGCTGTCTACATCAGGAGATGGTCAGGCGGCCTTTCGCCCCGAAGGCCGCATCCCGTTCCCTGTCCTGTCCCGCAGAAATCCGATTCCCGCCCGCCCCGAAGGGCCGGTCACCCTGGGAGGTTCCTGGTGAACCCCACCATCACGGACGTACGCCTGACCCCCATCCTGGTCGCCGACCCGCCCCTGCTGAACACCCAGGGCGTCCACCAGCCGTACACACCCCGGCTGATCGTGGAGGTCGAGACGGCGGGCGGGATCGTCGGCGTCGGTGAGACCTACGGCGACACCAAGTACCTGGAGCTGGCACGGCCGTTCGCGCGGAAACTGGTCGGGCGTCAGGTGGGCGACCTGAACGGGCTGTTCGCCCTCGCCGACGACGTGGCCGTCGACCAGGCCCAGGTCTCCGGCCAGGTCGACGTCGGCGGACTGCGCGGCGTCCAGACCGCCGACAAGCTGCGGCTGTCCGTCGTCTCCGGCTTCGAGGTCGCCTGCCTCGACGCCCTCGGCAAGGCGCTCGGGCTGCCGGTGCACGCGCTGCTCGGCGGCAAGGTGCGCGACGCGGTCGAGTACAGCGCCTACCTGTTCTACAAGTGGGCCGGCCACCCGGAGGGCGTGCGGGCGGAGAAGGACGAGTGGGGGGCCGCCGTCGACCCGGCCGGGGTCGTCGAGCAGGCGCGGCGGTTCAAGGAGCGGTACGGGTTCACGTCCTTCAAGCTCAAGGGCGGGGTCTTTCCGCCGGACGAGGAGATCGCGGCCGTACGGGCGCTCGCGGAGGCCTTCCCCGGGCACCCGCTGCGACTCGACCCCAACGGCGCCTGGTCCGTTCAGACCTCGCTGAGGGTGGCGCGGGAACTCGGGGACGTCCTGGAGTACCTGGAGGACCCGACCCTCGGCACGGCCGGCATGGCGCAGGTCGCCGCGCGGGCCGGGGTGCCGCTGGCGACCAACATGTGCGTGACGACGTTCGCCGAGATCAAGGAGGCGTTCACGTCGGACGCCGTCCAGGTGGTCCTCTCCGACCACCACTACTGGGGCGGGCTGCGCAACACCCGGCAACTGGCCGCGATCTGCCGCACCTTCGGCGTCGGGGTGTCCATGCACTCCAACACCCACCTCGGCATCTCCCTGGCCGCGATGACCCACGTGGCGTCGACCGTGCCCGACCTCCACCACGCCTGCGACTCCCACTACCCCTGGCAGTCCGAGGATGTCCTCACCGAGCGCCTCGCCTTCGACGGCGGCAAGGTCGCCGTGCCGGACGCGCCCGGCCTCGGCGTGGCACTCGACCACGATCGGCTACGGCTGCTGCACCAGCGGTGGCTGGATGACGACGGCGCGCTGCGGGACCGCGACGACGCGGCGGCGATGCGGGTCGCCGAACCGGCGTGGGTCACGCCTTCGGTGCCTCGCTGGTAGCCCTCGCAGGGGGATCGAGGAAGATCGCGGTGGCGTTGTCAGTGGCGTGGTGCACACTGGCCAGATCAGCACCACGTCAGGGAGCGCACCGTGACCACGCCCACCGCGCCCACCGGGCCCATCGGAAAGGGATCCCCGCCGCAGCGGCCGTCGGCCATGGCGGCGGGGCCGTACCGCCGGACCCAGGTCGACCCGCTCGCCGGCCTGCGCGGGCCCGCCGACCCGCCCTGGGACGTGTACCTCACGGGCACGGTGTTCCTGGACATCATCTTCACCGGCCTCGACTCGGCGCCGGTGCGCGGCACGGAGTCCTGGGCGCGCGGGATGGGCTCCAGCCCCGGCGGCGTCGCCAACATGGCCACCGCCCTGGCCCGCCTCGGCCTGAAGACCTCCCTCGCGGCGGCCTTCGGCGACGACCACTACGGCGACTACTGCTGGGACGCGCTGGAGAAGGGCGAGGGCATCGACCTGTCGCCGTCGCGCACGGTGCCGGGCTGGCACTCGCCGGTGACGGTCTCCATGGCGTACGAGGGGGAGCGCACGATGGTCTCCCACGGCCATGAGCCGCCCCCGGAGGAGCCCGCGCCGGACTGCCCGCCGCGCGCGCGTGCCGCCGTGGCCTCCCTGGTGCCGGGCACCCGGGCGCCGTGGATCGCGCAGGCCGCGAGCAAGGGCGCCCGGATCTTCGGCGACGTCGGCTGGGACGACACCGGGGCGTGGGACCTGGCGGGGCTGGCGGACCTGGAGCACTGCGAGGCCTTCCTGCCGAACGCGCAGGAGGCGATGCGGTACACCGGCACCGAGTGCCCGCGCGAGGCGGCCCACGCCCTGACCGAGTACGTCCCGCTGGCGGTCGTCACCCTCGGCGCGGAAGGCGCGTACGCGGTGGACGGCAGAACGGGGGAGACGGCGGTCGTCCCCGCCATCGCCGTCGAGGCCCTCGACCCCACCGGTGCCGGTGACGTCTTCGTCGCCGGCTTCGTCACCGGCACCCTGGCCGACTGGCCGCTGGCCGACCGGCTGGCCTTCGCGGGCCTGACCGCCGCGCTCTCCGTCCAGGAGTTCGGGGGGTCCCTGTCCGCACCCGGCTGGGCGGAGATCGGCGCCTGGTGGCGCCAGGTCCAGTCCCTCGACCGGCAGGACCCCGAGGCGCTGCGCCGGTACGCGTTCCTGGCGGACCTGGTGCCCAAGGAGGCGGCGAGCCCCTGGCCGCTGCGGCGGGCGGTGCCGACGATCGGATTCCGACGGTCCGCGTGACAGCGCCGGCCGGCGGGGTTCAGCTCGGCGGCGCCGGCTTCAGCACCACGAAGTCCGCGTTCGCCGGGTCGAGGCACACGGCCAGCCGCCCGACGCCCTCCGCGTCCTCCGGCCCCATCTGCACACTGCCGCCGTTCTCGGTGACCTTGGCGACCGCCGCGTCACAGTCGTCGACGTTGAAGACCGGATGCCAGTACGGCCGCCCGTTCGCCAGCGCGAGGTTCTCCTCCGGCAGCTCCATCAGCCCGCCCTGCATGCGCTCCTCGGGCAGCCCGGCGGGCGTGATGAGCGTGTAGGTGCCCCCGCCGCCCGGCAGTTCCATGTCGCCGTACTGCCAGCCGAAGACCCCGCCGTAGAACTCCTTCGCGCCCGCGGCGTCGCTCGTGTACAGCTCGGTCCACGACAGCGAGCCCGGCTCGTCCGCCTGCTCGAAGCCGGCCTGCTTCCCCGGCTGCCAGACGGCGAACTGGCCGCCCAGCGGGTCGCTGAACTGCGCCATCCGACCCCAGTCGTCGAGGTCCATCGGCTCGACCCGCACGGTGCCGCCCGCGCCGCGCACCGCCTGCGTCGTGGCGTCCGCGTCGGTGACGGCGAAGTAGATCATCCAGGCCGAGCGCGCCCCCTCCTCGGTGAGCTTGCCGAGCCCGGCGACGGTCTTGCCGTCCTTCTTGAACATCCCGCCTTCGAAGTCCTCCGCCTCGCCCATGGACTCGAACTCCCAGCCGAGCACCGCGCCGTAGAAGGCCGCGGCGGCCCGCACATCGGGAGCGCCGAGGTCGAGCCAACAGGGGGAGCCGGGAGCCTGGTCAGTGGTGATCATGAGGATTCCCTTCCGCCGATCCGCTGTCCCCTCAGCCTGACACCGGGCACTGACAATCGCCCGTCGGACCGCCGTGGGCTGCCTCGCCCCGAGCCTCAGCCCGCCGTGACCGTCGCCCGCACCGCCCCGTCCGGCCCCGCCACCAGAACCGGCGTCCCCGGCCCGCCGAGATCCCGCACCGCGGCCCGGTCCTCCGCCGAGGCACCCTCCGCCTCCGTCACCACCGCCGCCGCCTCCAACGACGTCGCCCCCGACGCCACCGCCATCGCCACCGCCGTCCGCAGCGCACTCAGCTTCAGCGAGTCCAGGGCGACGGTCCCGGCGACATACGTACGGCCCGTCTCGTCCCGTACGGCCGCCCCCTCGGGCACCCCGTTGCGGGCCCGGGCCGAACGGGCCAGGGTGACGATCTTGCGGTCCTCGGGGTCAAGCGCGCTGTTGTCGGTCATGACCTGAGCATACGTAGCGCCGCGCGGCCTACCCGGCCACGGGGTACATCGCCCCGCGGCGCCCCTCCGGCGACGCCAGCCACTGAAGCTTCGCCGCCGTGTTCGCCTCGTCCAGCGGAGTGTGCAGCACGATCGACAGATCGGGCCGCACCGGCATCTGCATCACGCTCGACTCCAGGCACAACACCCCGACCAGCGGATGCTCCAGCTCCTTGCGGATCTGCCCGGCGTCCTCGATGTCCCGCCGCTCCCACAGCTCGTTGAACTCCGCACTCGACGCCTTCGCCTCGGCCAGCACCGCCTGGAACCCCTCGTCGTCGGGCGAGGCCGAGCACAGCGCCCGGAACTGCGCCACGACCGTGGCCGCGTTCGCCTCCCAGTTCCTCGACCGCGACCGGTACATCGGGTCGGTGAAGAAGTCGATCAGGCAGTTCCACCGCTCGCCGGCCCGCATGCCCAGCACCGTCGCGGCGGCGTCGTTGTGCATCACGCCGTTGTAGTACCGGTCCATGATGTGCGCCGGAAACGGCATCCACGCGTCGATCAGCCGCCGCAGCCCGTCGCACATCTGCTGCTTCTCGGGCGCCACTTCGGCCACCGGCGGATTCAGCCCGGCCAGCAGATACAGATGCCGGCGCTCGGCGTTGCTCAGCCGCAGCACCCGGGCGACGGAGTCCAGCACCTGGGGCGATACGGAGATGTCCCGCCCCTGCTCCAGCCACTGGTACCAGGAGGCACCCACCCCGGCGAGCACCGCGACCTCCTCGCGCCGCAACCCCGGCGTACGGCGCCGCGCCCCACCGTCCGGCAACCCCGCCTCGCCCGGCGTCACCCGGGCCCGCCTGCTCATCAGGAACTCGCGCAGCTCGCGCCGCCGATGGCTCTTCAGCGCGCCCTCGGACACGTACGGATCCCCCTCATTCCGTTGCCTGGTGGTGCCACCACCAGCACAACTCCCCGCTCCCCACGGCTATTCCGACGCCAGCAGTCTCTTGCCCATGGCGATCGACACCGACCTCACCCACCCTTCGTCCCCACCGCTCGACACCCCCCGCCTGTCGACGCGCGACAAGCTCGTCCTGTTCGTCCTGTGCGCCGCCCAGTTCATGGTCGCGCTCGACTTCTCCGTCCTGAACGTCGCGCTCCCCGTCCTCGGCGCCGATCTCGGCATGAGCCAGTCGGCGCTGCAGTGGGCGGTCACGGCGTTCGCGCTGCCGTCCGGCGGCTTCCTGCTCCTGTTCGGCCGTATCGGCGACCTGTACGGCCGCCGCAAGCTGTTCCTGACCGGCCTCGCCGTGTTCGCCGCGGCCTCGGCGCTCGCGACGTTCGCCTGGGACCCGGCGTCCTTCCTCGCCGGACGCGCCCTGCAGGGCCTCGGCGCCGCGGTCATCGTCCCGACGGGCATGTCCCTGCTGACGACCACCTTCCACGAGGGGCCCGCCCGCGACCGCGCCCTCGGCATCTCCGGGACGCTGATGTCCCTCGGCTTCACCATCGGCATGGTCGCGGGCGGCGTCCTGACCGACGCGTTCGGCTGGCGCTCCACCATGGGCCTGCTCACGGTCTTCGCCCTGGTCGTACTGCCGCTCGCCCCCGGCCTGCTGCCCGAGTCCCGCACCCCGGACCGCCCCCACCTGGACGTGCCCGGCGCGATCACCGTCACCGGCGGCCTGCTGTCCCTGATCTACGCCCTGACGACGGCCGCCGACCACGGCTTCGCCCGCGCCGACGTCATCGCGACCCTGATCGCCGGCCTCGCGCTGCTCACGGCCTTCGTGATCGTCGAGTCCCGCACCGCGGCACCCCTGGTCTCCCTGCCGATGCTGCGCCGCCGCACGGTGGCCTGGGGCAACCTGGGCGGTCTGGTCACCTTCTCGATGATGTCGACGGTGGTCTTCGTCCTCACCCTGTACCTCCAGGAGGTCCTGCGCCTGTCGGCCTGGGAGACGGGCCTGGTCTTCGGCGTCCAGGGCGTGCTGTCGGTGATCGCGGGCTCGCTCACCCCGAGGTTCGTCAGCCGCCTCGGCGCCCGCCGCACCCTGGTGGTCTCGCTCACGGGCCAGGGCGCCTTCATCGCGGCCCTGCTGTTCCTCGGCACCGACGGCTGGTCCGTCTGGCTCGCCACGGCCGCCGTGTCGCTGTCGAGCATGTTCCACCTCGGCGCGATCATCTCCTACGGCCTGACGGTCACCTCCGGCGTCCCCGACGGGGAACAGGGCCTGGCCACCGGCCTGGTCACCTCCACCCAGCAGGTCGGCATCACGATCGGCATTCCGCTGCTCGGCGTCCTCGCCACGACCTCCGGCGACCTGATGTCCGGCACCCGCCTGGTGATGGCGCTCGACGCCGCCATCGTGCTGGCCGCCGCCGTACTGGTGGGGATCGGGCTGCGGGCGGGACGGCGAACCGCCGCATCCCGGCCGGATCCGGCCGACCCATGGGTCGACGGCCGTGAGAAGCCCTAAAGTCCCCGTGTGACTGATCGAGCCGACCCGGGCGGCCCGGGAACCGAGGACGGCGTCCACATCCCGTCGCCCCGAGACGCCCGGGCAGGCCGGTGACCAGAACCGCCGAAGGGCCGGACGCCACCCGGGCGGTGGAGATCATCGTCGAGTCCGCCGAAGGCCCCGGCCGCCGGGGCTCCGGCTACCGGGTCACCGGCGGCACCGTGCTGACCGCCGCCCACGTGATCGCCGCGGCGGCGGCGCTGCGGGTGCGCTGCAACGCCGACAGCCCCGAGGCCCGGTGCCGCCCGCGCACCGCGAGGAGTTCCAGTCGCCCGACCGGGTCGCCGTACTGGCCGTGACCGCGCCCGCCCTGGCCGCCGAAGCGGCGCGGCACATGCTTGAGGACGACTCCTTGTCCTGGCTCATGGACGAACTGGCCGAGGCGCTTCTCGGTGACCCGAGACGCCCCGGTGACCCCGCCCTGCGCCCGCTCGCCCGCCGCTGCGCCAGGACGGCCCTCGCCGGCACCTGCTGGAGCGACGCCCTGCCGGCACTGACCGAGCTGGAACCGGAAGCGGTCCTCGCCGTCCACGCGCGCCTGCGCGAGCTGGGCGCCCTGGAACCACGATGACGCGCCCCACGCCCCTCAGGGCCGGTCGAGCCGCAGCCGCTCGGCCCTCGGCAGACCGGCCACGACCAGGTCGTAGGAGTCCTCGACGAGCTCCCGGACGAGGCGGTCCGGAAGCTCGCCGTCCACGGTGACCGTGTTCCAGTGCCGCTTGTTCATGTGATAGCCGGGGACGATCAGGCCGGGGTGATCGGCGCGCAGCCGTACCGCGTCCTCCGGGTCGCACTTGAGGTTGACCGTCAGGGGGCGCTGGTCCAGCCAGCTCAGCGCGAACATCTTGCCGAGGACCTTGAAGACGGAGATCTCGGGACTGAAGGGGAAGTCCTCGACGGCCTCGTTGAAGGAGAGGCAGAAGGTGCGCAGTTCCTGTGGTGTCACGCGGACTCCTTGTCCCCCACCGAGGGCACGGCGGGGCCCATCGGCTCCACGAGCACGGTCACGATCTTGTTCCGGCGGCCGGCCGCCGCCTCCGCCGTCAGCCGCAGTTCACGGCCGTCGGGCAGCTCGACCCGCGAGGACGCCCCGGCGATCGGGACCCGGCCCAGCGCCTTCGCCAGCAGCCCGCCGACGGTCTCCACGTCCTCGTCGTCGTACTCGTCGAGGCCGTACAGCTCGCCCAGGTCGGTGATGTCCAGGCGGGCGGTGACGCGATAGCGGTCCTCGCCCAGGTCCTCCACCGGCGGCAGCTCACGGTCGTACTCGTCGGTGATCTCGCCGACGATCTCCTCGAGGATGTCCTCGATGGTGACGATGCCGGCGGTGCCGCCGTACTCGTCGATCACGACGGCGACGTGGTTGCGCTCCTTCTGCATCTCGCGCAGCAGATCACCGGCGTTCTTGGTGTCGGGCACGAACACCGCGGGCCGCATCGCGGTCGACACCAGCTCGCTCTCCGCGTCCCGGGAAATGTGCGTCTTGCGGGCCAGGTCCTTCAGATACACCATCCCCACCACGTCGTCCTCGCTCTCCCCGACCACCGGGATGCGCGAGAAACCCGAGCGCAGGGCGAGGGTGAGGGCCTGGCGGATGGTCTTGTACCGCTCGATGACGACGAGGTCGGTCCTCGGCACCATCACCTCCCGCACCAGCGTGTCGCCCAGCTCGAAGACCGAGTGCACCATACGGCGCTCCTCGTCCTCGATCAGTTGCTCCTTCTCGGCGAGGTCGACCAGCGCCCGCAGCTCCGCCTCGGAGGCGAAGGGGCCGCGGCGGAAGCCCTTGCCGGGCGTGAGGGCGTTGCCGATGAGGATCAGCAGATACGGGACCGGGCCCATGATCCGCGCGAGCGGCAGCAGGATGTACGCCGCCGCCGTGGCCGTGTTCAGCGGATGCTGGCGGCCGATGGTGCGCGGGGAGACCCCGACGGCGACGTACGACACCAGCACCATGACCGCTATGGCGACCAGCAGGGCCTCGGTGGTGCTGTCGAACTCCCGCAGGCAGGCGTAGGTGACCAGCGAGGCCGCCGCCATCTCGCAGGCCACGCGCACCAGCAGCGCCACGTTCAGATAGCGCGTCGGGTCGGCGGCGACCAGCGCGAGCTTCTGGCTGCCGCGCCGCCCGCCGCGTACGGCCTCCTCGGCGCGGAAGCTGGAGACGCGCGCCAGGCCCGCCTCCGCGCAGGCCGCGAGCCAGGCCACGACCACGAGGGCGATGGCGCCGGCGACCAGGGGGAGGCTCATGACACGGTCGGGGCCGGCGACGGACCCGTCAGGCCCTTCTCCGCACGCCAGCCGTCCACGATGGCGGCCTGCAGACCGAACATCTCGGCCTTCTCGTCGGGCTCCTCGTGGTCGTACCCGAGAAGGTGCAGCACACCGTGGACGGTCAGGAGCTGGAGCTCCTCGTCCATGGTGTGCTGCGTGGGCGCCTCGGCCCCCTGCTTGGCGGCGACCTCGGGGCAGAGCACGATGTCGCCGAGCAGCCCCTGCGGCGGCTCGTCGTCGTCCTTCGACGGCGGCCGCAGCTCGTCCATCGGGAAGGACATGACATCGGTCGGCCCCGGCAGGTCCATCCACTGGATGTGAAGCTGCTCCATGGCGTCGGCGTCCACGACGATCACCGAGAGCTCGGAGAGCGGGTGGATGCGCATCCGCGCGAGCGCGTAGCGGGCGATGTCGAGGATCGCCTGCTCATCGACATCGGTGCCGGACTCGTTGTTGACGTCGATCGACATGGTGGTGCCGGTTCTCTACTTCCCCTTGTGCCCGGCCTTGCCGCCCCGGCCCTTGTGGGTGCCGTTCTGGGTGCCGTGCTTGCTGTCGTACTTCTCGTAGGCGTCGACGATACGGCCGACCAGCTTGTGCCGTACGACATCGTGGGAGGACAGCAGGGAGAAGTGGACGTCGTCCACGCCCTCCAGGATCTCCCGCACCTGCCGCAGACCGGACTTGGTGCCGTCCGGGAGGTCGACCTGGGTCACGTCACCGGTGATGACTATCTTCGAGTCGAAGCCGAGGCGGGTGAGGAACATCTTCATCTGTTCGGGGCTGGTGTTCTGGGCCTCGTCCAGGATGATGAAGGCGTCGTTGAGCGTGTTGTGCGTCAGCAGGTAGTCCTGGGTGACGTAGAGGGAGTCCTCGGCGGCCACCTGGATGCAGACAGTCTCCTCCCTGCCTGCGGGTTCGATCGAGTCGATGAACCGCATCGGGCGTCCGCCGCCTCCGGCCGCGTGGTACTTGTCTCGCTTGCGGGGAAGGCGGAAGGGCTCTATGCCCTCGGGGAGGCGGATGTCGATGACGTGGGCGTCGCGTCGGTGGGCTGCCCTTGCGGTGCTCTGATTACGCCCCTCGGCCATGCGACGCCGGGTGTAGGCGACGCCTCCCAGCGACTGAACCAACGACATCACGTTGTCCCGAAGGAGGATCGACGTTGTCGTGTACTGAATCCGGCAGGTGCGATCCGCCTGGGTGACCGGCCCTCCGTCGGAGTCGAGCAGGCCCTGCAGGACTGCCAGCCGTACGTCGGCGGAGTTGTACAGGTAGTCGTCCGGGATGAACTTGGTGTGCGAGCGTGTGCGCAGCAGGTCCAGTTCTCGAAGAACCCTCGTTACCGGGTTCTCAAGGGTGACCACGTCGCCAGGTGACTTGATCCGGTTGAGGACGTGGTCGGGACCGCCCTTGTGCCGCAGTTCGATGCTGGGCAGCGCGGCTTCCAACGCCACGGCCAGCTCTTGATCCTCTGTGGCGAAGGACGGAGTGGTCGAACCTGTGAGGCAACCATCGCCCAGAAGCAGGCCCAGTGCATACGGATCCATCGGGACCTCACGCTCCGCGAGGCACACCGGCGCGGTGAGCAGCGGCAGCTCGTACCGGCGAGCATGAGCCGCTCGCAGGTTGCCGATCATCTCCTGCGTCTCCAGGACCCGCCACGGCTTGTTGCGACGTTTGTCGGCGGCTGTGCGGACGATCCACAAGTGCTCGCCGCAGCACAGTGTCCAGGAGCCATCCTGGGCGGTGACGCGGTAGATGTCCTTCTCGCCCTGCGGGTAGACACCGAGGACCGGGGTCGGCTCACCATTGGAGCCGATGACCAGGTCACCGACCTGGAGGTCGCCGATGGGGCGCCAGCCGTCGGGCGTCAGGACGTTAGTGAACACAGGTTGCGCACGACCCCGCATATATGCTAGGGGGGCCACCTCGATAGTCCCTGCCGCCATCAATCGCGGAATCGAGTCCGGGTCCAGCATGTCGTGCAGCGCGTCGTACAGCGGCCGCAGGTACGGGTCGATCTTCTCGTACAGCGTCCCCGGCAGGAACCCCAGCCGCTCGCCCGCCTCCACCGCCGGCCGGGTCAGGATGATGCGGTTGACCTGCTTGGACTGCAGGGCCTGCACCGCCTTGGCCATGGCCAGGTAGGTCTTGCCGGTACCGGCGGGGCCGATGCCGAAGACGACCGTGTGCTTGTCGATGGCGTCGACGTAGCGCTTCTGGTTGAGGGTCTTGGGGCGGATCGTGCGACCGCGGGAGGAGAGGATGTTCTGGGTGAGCACCTCGGCCGGGGTCTCCTCCGGCCCCTCCCCGTTCTCACTCGCTCTGAGCATGGCGATCGAGCGTTCCACCGCGTCCTCCGTCATCGGTTGCCCGGTGCGGAGCACCAGCATCATCTCGTCGAACAGGCGCTGTATGAGGGCGACTTCCGCTGGGTCGCCCACGGCGCTGATCTCATTGCCCCGGACGTGGATGTCGGTCGCCGGGAAGGCCGTCTCGATCACGCGCAGAAGGGAGTCGCCGGACCCCAGCACGGTCACCATGGGGTGCTGGGCGGGGACGGTGAACTGTGCTCTCGCCTGCCCCTGCGCGGGTGTGTGAGCTGTGGGTGTCTGAGTCATGGGCCGGCTCGTAGGCCTTGCTCGTCCTCCTCGATACGACTCGCCCGCCTCAAGGGCGGCCTGGCGATTTCCAGGGTACGCCGGGGGACTGACAACGCCGTAGGGCTTTTCAACGGCGCGGTTCGGCGTGGACGTGGCCGCTCACGGCCAGTGCCGATCACGTGACGCTGCGCCGCGTCGCGCCGGGTAGTTGACTCGCCGGTAGTTGAGGCCGGAAATCACCCTTGCCGACCTTCGCCCCACGCGCATCAATGGAACCCGACGGTTTCCGACGGACCGTCAGATTCGGTCTCCGCGCAGCGTGTTCGCACCCACCTGCCGGGCCACCCCCCACACACACCGAATTCCCCCACCCCGAAAGGGAGCGATTCCCCATGAGACGTACGCGCATCGGAGCAGGTGCGGCCCTGATGGCCGGGGCCCTCGCGGTCACCGGTCTGGCATTCGCGCCGGCCGCCCTCGCCGTCACCCCCGCCACCGCGACGATCACCGCCGACTGCGGCAGCTTCGGTGGCGGCGAGGCCACGCTCACCGCCACCCAGGACGGCACGTCCGCCACCATCACCGTCAACTCCTCCGCGATCACCGCGCCGATCGCGCTCTCGGAGGACTCGATCTCCTCGACGCTCACCATGGTGAAGGCGAGTGGCGGCACCGCCTCCTTCTCCGGCACCGAGAACCCGGCGATGGCCGCCGGTGACCCCGTCCAGGTCGGCCCGCTCAGCGGCACCGTCGCCTCCGGGGACAGCCTGGAGGCCTTCGGCGGCTCGCTGGAGATGACCGTCTTCGGCATCACCATCACCTGCACGGCGACAGGGCCGCAGTCGCCGGGCCCGTTCGTGTTCGACTGAGGCGCGTGACGCGCTGACGGGGCGCGGTCCCGGCACCCGGCGCTGCTACAGCGCGTCGGGGCCGCGCTCGCCCGTACGCACCCGTACGACCGTCTCGACCGGCAGCGCCCAGACCTTGCCGTCGCCGATCTTGCCGGTCCGGGCGGCCTTCACCACGGCGTCCATGACCTCGTCGGCGGCCGCGTCCTCGACGACGACCTCGATGCGGACCTTCGGCACCAGGTCGACCTGGTACTCCGCGCCCCGGTACACCTCGGTGTGGCCGCGCTGACGGCCGTAGCCGCCGGACTCGGTCACGGTCAGGCCGTGCACGCCGATCTCCTGGAGAGCGGTCTTGACCTCGTCGAGCCGGTACGGCTTGACGATCGCGGTGATGAGCTTCATGCCTGCTTCTTGACCTTCTGGGCGGGGGGACGGAGGAGACGGGGGGAGAGGGACGAGCCGGCCGGGGCGCCGGGCCCCAGGACCCCGTGATCGTAGGCGCTCTCGGCGCCCTCCGTAAGGTCCAGGCCTACGCGTGTGCGGCGGGGCTTCGGCGATCAGGGAGAATGGGCGCCATGAGCGTTCGCACCCAGTCATCCGAGCAGTCGGCCGAGGCCGTCCACCGCGCCGGCTTCGCCTGCTTCGTGGGCCGCCCCAACGCGGGCAAGTCCACCCTGACGAACGCGCTGGTCGGGCAGAAGGTGGCGATCACCTCGAACCGGCCGCAGACGACGCGGCACACGGTGCGCGGGATCGTGCACCGGGAGGACGCCCAGTTGATCCTGGTCGACACCCCCGGGCTGCACAAGCCGCGCACGCTGCTGGGTGAGCGGCTGAACGACGTCGTACGGACCACCTGGGCCGAGGTCGACGTGATCGGCTTCTGCCTGCCCGCGGACCAGAAGATCGGCCCCGGAGACCGCTTCATCGCCAAGGAGCTGGCGGGGATCCGCAAGACCCCCAAGGTCGCGATCGTCACCAAGACCGACCTGGTGGACTCCAAGGCACTGGCCGAGCAGCTCATCGCGATCGACCGGCTGGGCAAGGAGCTCGGCATCGAGTGGGCCGAGATCGTGCCGGTGTCGGCGGTGGGCGACAAGCAGGTGGCGCTCCTGGCCGACCTGCTGATCCCGCTCCTCCCCGAGGGCCCGGCCCTCTACCCCGAGGGCGACCTGACGGACGAGCCCGAGCAGGTCATGGTGGCCGAGCTGATCCGCGAGGCGGCGCTGGAGGGCGTCCGGGACGAGCTGCCCCACTCCATCGCGGTCGTGGTGGAGGAGATGCTCCCGCGCGAGGACCGCCCCGCGGACAAGCCCCTGCTGGACATCCATGCCAACGTCTACATCGAACGCCCCAGCCAGAAGGGCATCATCATCGGCCCCAAGGGCAAGCGCCTGAAAGAGGTCGGTATCAAGAGCCGCAAGCACATCGAGGCGCTGCTGGGGACGCCGGTCTTCCTGGACCTGCACGTGAAGGTCGCGAAGGACTGGCAACGCGACCCGAAGCAGCTGCGGAGGCTGGGTTTCTGAGCGACCCGCCCCACAGGCGACCCGCTCCACAGGCCGGGCTCTACGCTGCGGTGTCATGCAGCAGACGCGCCTCGACACCGCTCGGATCCGGGCCGCTCGCCGGGTGATCGACCCGGTCTTTCTCGACACTCCGCTGTACCGCTGCGAGGCGCTGGAGCCCGTTCTCGGGTGCGCGGTGAGCATCAAGCTCGAAACGGCGAACCCGGTGCGCAGCTTCAAGGCCCGCGGCACCGAGGTCGTCGCGAGCCGGCTCGCCGCCCATGGCCCGCGGTCCGTGGTGTGCGCCAGCGCGGGCAACCTCGGCCAGGCCCTCGCCTGGTCCGGCCGCGGCCGGGGGCTGGACGTCACCGTCGTGGCGTCCCGCTTCGCGACCGCGGCCAAGCTCGACCGCATCCGCGCACTGGACGCCAGGCTGGAACTGGTCGACGGCGACCACGAGATGGCGCGCGAGCGGGCCGCGGCCATCGCGCGCCGCGACGGCATCCGGCTGGTCGAGGACAGCCTGGACATCGAGACCTGCGAGGGCGCGGCGACCATCGGCCTGGAACTGGCGGACAAGGCTCCGTCGTTCGACGCCGTCCTGATCGCGCTCGGCGGTGGGGCGCTGGCCACCGGTGTGGGGCATGTGGTGAAGACCATGGCGCCCGCAGCCCAGGTGATCTGCGTCCAGCCGCTGGGCGCACCGGCGATGACACACTCGTGGCGCAGGCGACGTGTCGTCACCACCGACTCGACCGACACCATCGCCGACGGTGTCGCCGGCCGGCGTCCCATCCCGGCCGTCCTGGACGACCTCCTCCTGGTCGCCGACGACGCCGTCCTGGTCCAGGAGGCGTCGATCGTCGCCGGTATGCGGATGCTCCTCGACCACGCCGGCCTCGTCGTGGAACCGTCGGCCGCTCTCGGCATCGCCGCGATCCTCGAGGACCGCGACCGCTTCGCCGGCCGGCACGTGGTCACCATCGTGTGCGGCGGCAACGTCGACATGGACGCCTATCGCCGCTGGGTCGGTGCGGCCGATCCGGGACCTGGAGCGTCATAGTCCGCTCGCCGACATGTCCTGCAGGCCCACCACGCGCAGGAGTTGGAGGCGTTCGTGAGTCTGAGTGCCCGGGCGGGCGGTGTGGATGACCAGCATCTGATGGTGTTCGTGGCTGAGCAGGACCTCGCAGTCGAGGTCGAGCAGGCCGACCAGGGGGTGCTGGAAGCGTTTGGTGGCCCGGTGGCGCAGGGCCACCTCGTGTTCGTCCCAGAGACGAGCGAACTCCTCGCTCGATGAGCGGAGTTCCGCCACCAGGGCGGCCGGTTCCGGGTCGTCGGGGCGGGCCGTGGCCACCGCGCGCAGACTGGCGACGTGAGCGCGGGCGTGCTCCTGCCGGTCCTCCTCCGGGAACAGGGCGCGCGCCTCGGGGTCCAGGAAGTAGAGGCGCAGGAGGTTGCGCTCGCCCGGCGGGCGGGACAGCACATCGTGGGTCAGCGCCCTCGCCATCGCGTTCTGCGCCAGCACCTCGCCGCAGTCCGTCACCACCTGCGCCGGTGTGTCGTGCAGCCGGTCCAGGACCAGCATCAGGCCGGGCGGGACATGCCTCGACGCCGTCTCGCGGCGCGGCGGCTCCTCGCCGACCAGGTGGAACAGATGGTCACGCTCGTCGGCGCTCAGGCGCAGCGCCCGGCCCAGCGCGGTCAGCATCTGGCGGGACGGGCGCGGGCCGCGGGACTGTTCGAGGCGGATGTAGTAGTCCACCGACATGCCCGCGAGCTGCGCCACCTCCTCGCGGCGCAGGCCCGGCGTGCGGCGCCGGGAGCCGGGCGTCAGGCCCACGTCCGACGGGGTCAGCCGGGCGCGGCCGCGGCGCAGGAAGTCGGCGAGTTCGGCTCGGTTCACCTCTCCAGACTGCGGGAGCCCGCCCGGCTTATCCAGGGACTGCCGATCCCCTGATCGACGGGTCTCTCCCGTCCGCGGCGGCCCCGTCCGAGGCTGGTCGGTGACGAGAGGAGCAGATCATGCTGACGTTGGTGACGGGTACGACGGGACAGGTCGGCCGGCGCTTCGCACCGAGGCTGCTGGCGCAGGCCCGGGCGGACGAGCGGGTGCGGGTGCTGGTGCGGGACTCGGCGCGGGGCGAGCCGTTCGCGGAGCTGGGCGCCGAGGTCGTGGTCGGCGATCTGCGGGACGCCGAGGTGCTCGGCAAGGCGGTCGCCGGGGTGGACGCGGTCGTGAACGTCGCGGCCTCCTTCCGCGGGGTGCCCGACGAGGAGGCGTGGGCCGTCAACCGGGACGCGGCCGTGGCGCTGGGCCGGGCCGCGCAGACGGCCGGTGTGCGGAGGTTCGTGCAGGTCAGCACGGGGCTGGTGTACGGCACCGGACGCGGCCGCCCGCTCACCGAGGACGACGAGAGCCGGCCCGGCGGGGCGATGTGGGGCGCCTACCCCGAGTCCAAGGCGCAGGCCGAGCGGGAACTGCTCGCCCTGGACGGCATGGACGTACGCGTGGCCCGGCTCCCCTTCGTCTATGGCGAGGGCGACCCGCACCTCGCCCAGTCCCTGATGTGGGCCCGCGACTGGGCGGCGACCCAGCGCCTGCACATGGGCCACCACGTGGACGTCGCCCAGGGCCTGCTGCGCATCCTGCACGCACCGGGCATCGCGGGCCGGATCTACAACATCGCCGACGACGCCCCCGTCACGGCGGTCGAGCTGCACCAGCTCAACGGGGTCGAGATCCCCGAGGAGCTGTACACCCGCACCGACCCCGACCCGTGGGTCCAGATCACGTCCACCGAGCGGATCCGCCGGGAGCTGGGGTACCGGCCGGTGTACCCGTCGGTCTACACGGCCCGGGACGCCGGGGCGCTCTAGCCCACCTCTCGGCCTAGTCCACCCCTCGAATACGCCCCACCAGCACCGCCCCCGCCAACCCGATCACGGCAGCCACGGCGTACAGCATCCGGTAGCCGCCCAGATGCGTCACGATCGGCGCGGCGAGGGCGGGCGCCGCCACCTGGGGCAGGGCGTTGGCGACGTTGATCACCCCGAGGTCCTTGCCCCGGTCCATGGCCTTCGGCAGGACGTCGGTCATCAGCGCGAAGTCGACCGACATGAACACCCCGAGGGCCACGCCCAGCAACGCTGCCACGACGAGCGCACCCGCCCAGGTCTGCCAGGCGGCCAGCAGGGCGGTGGCCGCCGCCATCAGCACCCCGGACCACTTCACGAAGGGCTTGCGGCGCCCCACCCGGTCCGACCAGATGCCGCCCACCACGACCGTGGCCAGCAGCGCCACGCTGTCGACCGCGGTGAGGATCAGCACGCCCTGCTCGGGGTCGTCGTGGTGCAGGCGGTCGCGCAGGTAGTAGAGCAGGTAGAGAAGCACCAGCGCGTTGCTGAGGTTGATCAGGAAGCGGGTCAGCCAGGCCCAGCCGAAGTCCGGGTAGCGGCGCGGGCTCAGCCAGAAGCCGCGGACGAAGGACTGCCAGGACCACGCCGGCCGGTCCGCGGCCCCCAGCCGCAGATCCCGGTACCGGAGCACATACGGCAGCACCCCCGCCACCACGAACACCGCGCACGCCGCATACCCCGCCGCGATCCCGCCCGCCGCCGTCGCCAGCCCCGTCCCGGCGACCGCCCCGAGTATCTGCGCCGCCCCCAGCCAGCCGCCCACCGCGCCCCGCTGGAGCCGCGGCACCCGGTCCGGCACCGCCGCCGTCACCGCCGCGAACGCCGCGTTCAGGGTGAGCTGGACCAGGCACCAGCCGACCGCCATCACCCACAGCCCGTCGGCCCCGGCGAGCAGCAGCAGCGACAGCGCACCGCCCGCCGCCCCGGCCACGATCCAGGGCGTACGCCGGCCCCAGCGGGCCGCGGTGCGGTCCGACAGCGCGCCGAAGAACGGGTTGGCCAGCAGCGACACGGCCGCGCCCACGCCCGTCACCCAGGCCAGCAGCGTCTCCTTCGACATCCCGGTGCCGGGCGTGAAGTCCTCCGCCTGCTGGGCCAGCAGGATCTGCAGCGGGCCGTACCAGCCCACCCAGATCGCCACGTTGGCCAGCGACAGCGTGGCGGTCCAGCCCCCGCCGACCCGGACCGTGGGCTCGGCGAGGGCCTTGGCCGTCATCCCTGCGTCCGCAGCACGTCCCGCAGCCAGCGGTAGGACGCCTTGGGCGTCCGCGTCAGCGCCGCCGAATCCTCGAAGTCCACGTGGACGAGTCCGAACCGGCGCGCGTACCCCTCCGCCCACTCGAAGTTGTCCAGCAGCGACCAGACGAAGTAGCCCCGTACGTCCACCCCCGCCTGAACCGCCCGGTGCAGCGCGCGCAGGTGGCCGTCCAGGTAGGCGATCCGCCGCTGGTCGTCGACGCCCTCGTACGAGCAGCCGTTCTCGGTGATGACGATCGGCGGGAGCCGGTCGCCGTAGCGCTCCCGGAAGCCGGTGAGGAGTTCCGTCAGGCCTTCGGGGACCACCGGCCAGCCGAAGTCGGTCGTCGGCACGCCCTCGATCTCCCTGACCGAGAAGGGCAGTTCGGCCGGCATGCGCACCCCGCCGAACTCGATCTCGGTGCCCTGCGGGGCGCCCACGCGGGTCGGGGCGTAGTAGTTGACGCCGTAGAAGTCGAGGGGTTCCGCCATGACCTCGAGGTCCGACTGAACATCCCCCGGCATCAACTCGCCGATGCCCTCCGGGTACTGGCCGAGCAGCAGCGGGTCGGCGAACAGGCGGTTGAGGAGGAGGTCGTAGAAGTCCGCCGCCTCCACATCCGCCTGCTCCCGCGACGCCGGCCAGGTCGGGCCGTGCGAGTTGGCGATGCCGATGTCCGTCGCGCCGGCCGCGCGCAGCGCCCGTACGGCCAGGCCGTGGGCCAGGAGCTGGTGGTGGGCGACGGGGAGGGCGTCGAACAGCAGGCGCTTGCCAGGCGCGTGGGTGCCGAGGGCGTGGCCCAGCAGGGTGTGCTCGGCGGGCTCGTTGATCGTGATCCACTTCTGCACGCGGTCGCCCAGGCGCTCGGCGACCGCGGAGACGTACTCGGCGAAACGGGACGCCGTGTCCCGGTCCAGCCAGTCCAGCGCGACCGGCAGGTCCCAGTGGAAGAGGGTCGGCACCGGCCGTACGCCCGCCGCGCACAGCTCGTCCACCAGCCGGTCGTAGAAGTCCAGGCCCTTCGGCGCGTTCACCCGGGGCCAGGAGATCGAGAAGCGGTACGCGCCCACGCCCAGGTCGGCCAGGAGCGCGACGTCCTCGCGGTAGCGGTGGTAGTGGTCGCAGGCC
Organism: Streptomyces sp. UG1; assembly: GCF_049974585.1. NCBI lineage: Bacteria > Bacillati > Actinomycetota > Actinomycetes > Kitasatosporales > Streptomycetaceae > Streptomyces > Streptomyces sp. UG1. Next base: position 104,824 of record NZ_JBNGGG010000044.1, read on the forward strand.
ACCGCCGCCGTGGAGCCGTCCTTCACCCTTCCCGGCTCGGCCGTGAAGGTGTCCCACACGGACGGCTCACGCTCGTGAGCCGCTCCCTCGATCTGGTGGGCCGAGGTCGAGACGCCCCACAGGAAGCCGTCCGGGAACCGCGGTATCGGGTTCGTCGCGCCGCGCGCATCAGTCGCCATGCGCCGGATCATCCGTACCGGCGGTAACAGAAGTCAACGGCCGGGCGTGAAGAACCGGTTACGCTCCTTCCTTGAGCACCCTGGAGATCAGCTTGCGCTGCTCGTCGGTGAGCCGGGGATCCGAGCAGTACACCGTCTTCTCGTCCACGGTGATCTGGTAGCTGAAGCCGTCCGGAACCCCGATCGGGGGCGTGCCCCGGCCGGACGCGACCGCGCGCTCGGCCAGGGCGTGCCAGTCCTGGGCGTCGGGCCGCCCCGAGGTGTCCACCTCGGCGTGCCGCTCGATGCCCGCGAATCCTCCCGTGCGACGTACCAAAATACGCATGGGTCCCTGTCTAGTACGGACTTACGGGATCCGCACCCCGACTTGCTCCCACGCCTTCTCCACGGCCTGCAGCTCCTCGCCGCCGTCCCCGAAGCGCTCGCGCGCGCACTTGACCGTCAGCTTGGCGAAGTCGGTGAACATCGCCCGGTCCGACAGCTCGCCGCCGGTCAGGACGTCGTACCAGATCTGGCCGGCCTTCTCCCAGGCGTGGCCGCCGAGTGCGGTCGCGGCGAGGTAGAAGGCGTGGTTGGGGATGCCGGAGTTGATGTGGACGCCGCCGTTGTCGCGGCCGGTGCGGACGTACTCGTCCATCGTCGCGGGCTGCGGGTCCTTGCCGAGGACGTCGTCGTCGTACGCGCTGCCCGGCTCCTTCATCGAGCGCAGCGCCTTGCCCGAGACGCTGGGGGCGAGGAGTCCCGCCCCGATCAGCCAGTCGGCCTCGGCGGCGGTCTGGCCGAGCGTGTACTGCTTGATGAGGGCGCCGAAGACATCCGACATGGACTCGTTCAGCGCGCCGGGCTGGCCGTAGTAGGTGAGGTTGGCCGTGTACTGGGTGACGCCGTGGGTGAGCTCGTGGCCGATGACGTCGATCGGGATGGTGAAGTCGAGGAAGATCTCGCCGTCACCGTCGCCGAACACCATCTGCTCGCCGTTCCAGAAGGCGTTGTTGTAGTTCTCGTCGTAGTGGACGGTGGCGTCCAGGGGCAGGCCGTCGCCGTCGATGGAGTGGCGGGAGTAGGCCTTGAGGAACAGCTCGAAGGTGGCGCCGAGGCCGGCGTAGGCGCGGTTGACCGTGGCGTCCGGGCCGGGCTCGTCGCCCTCGCCGCGGACCTTCTTCCCGGGCAGGGCGGTCTTGTGCTCGGCGTCGTGGATGGTGCGCAGCGGCTGGTCCGACGGTGCCTTCGCCGTCGGGGCGGCCGCGAGGGCGAACTCGGTGGTCACGCGGCGTTTGCCGCGCAGCTCGCTGTCGCGCATGAGGGTCCGGCGAGCCGGGCCGGAGAGTGCGGGGTCGTCGTTGCGGGCCAGTTTGTCGAGGACGTGTGGCGGAACGACGGTGCAGAAGACGGGCTCGAAGCCCCCGTTTGTCGTCATGTGCGGCACCATCGCACTGCGTTAGATGGCTGTCACTAGTCGCAACCATGATTGGTGAAATATGCGGACAGCGAGCCGCACGCTCCGTGACGAAGTGGTATGGCGCACGTTTTGCCCCATACGTCCTCCGGGTCCCGCATACTGATACGGCGCCCCGCATCCGAAGAGCCTCGGCTAGCATGCTTCGCATCATGCGTTTCGGGCTGCTTCTTCTTAGCTGCCGCGGCGAGGGCCTGTAGTCCAGGTCGACTCCCTCCCCGCGGAGCTTCGCGTTGCGTCGTCGGCCGTCCTTTCGGACACCTTGAGGAGCCCCGCAATCATGGCGAACCGCCAGCAGCCCAGCACCATGCCGATCCATAAGTACGGCCGCTACGAGCAGGTCGACATCCCCGACCGGACCTGGCCGGACAACCGGGTCACCGTCGCCCCCCGCTGGCTCTCCACAGACCTGCGCGACGGCAACCAGGCCCTGATCGACCCCATGTCGCCCGAGCGCAAGCGCCGGATGTTCGACCAGCTGGTCAAGATGGGCTACAAGGAGATCGAGGTCGGCTTCCCGGCGTCCGGCCAGACGGACTTCGACTTCGTGCGCTCCATCATCGAGGAGCCGGGCGCGATCCCCGACGACGTCACCATCTCCGTACTGACCCAGGCCCGCGAGGACCTGATCGAGCGCACGGTGGAGTCCCTGAAGGGCGCCAAGCGGGCGACCGTCCACCTGTACAACGCCACCGCGCCCGTCTTCCGCCGCGTGGTCTTCCGCGGCTCCAAGGACGACATCAAGCAGATCGCCGTGGACGGCACCCGCCTGGTGGTCGAGTACGCCGAGAAGCTGCTGGGCCCGGAGACGGAGTTCGGCTACCAGTACAGCCCCGAGATCTTCACCGACACCGAGCTGGACTTCGCGCTGGAGGTCTGCGAGGCGGTCATGGACGTCTGGCAGCCGGGCCCCGGCCGCGAGATCATCCTCAACCTGCCCGCCACGGTGGAGCGTTCGACGCCGTCGACGCACGCGGACCGCTTCGAGTGGATGGGCCGCAACCTGTCCCGCCGCGAGCACGTCTGCCTGTCGGTCCACCCGCACAACGACCGCGGTACGGCCGTCGCGGCGGCCGAGCTGGCGCTGATGGCCGGCGCCGACCGCATCGAGGGCTGCCTGTTCGGACAGGGCGAGCGCACCGGCAACGTCGACCTGGTCACCCTGGGCATGAACCTGTTCTCCCAGGGCGTCGACCCGCAGATCGACTTCTCCGACATCGACGAGATCCGCCGGGTGTGGGAGTACTGCAACCAGATGGAGGTCCACCCGCGCCACCCGTACGTGGGCGACCTGGTCTACACGTCCTTCTCCGGCTCCCACCAGGACGCCATCAAGAAGGGCTTCGACGCGATGGAGACCGACGCGGCGGCGAAGGGGGTCACGGTCGACGACATCGAATGGGCCGTGCCGTACCTGCCGATCGACCCCAAGGACGTCGGCCGCTCCTACGAGGCGGTCATCCGGGTCAACTCGCAGTCCGGCAAGGGCGGTATCGCCTACGTCCTGAAGAACGACCACAAGCTGGACCTGCCGCGCCGGATGCAGATCGAGTTCTCGAAGATCATCCAGGCGAAGACGGACGCCGAGGGCGGCGAGGTCACCGGCTCCGACATCTGGGCGGTCTTCCAGGACGAGTACCTGCCGAACCCCGAGAACCCGTGGGGGCGGATCCAGGTCAAGAACGGCCAGTCGACGACCGACACGGACGGCGTGGACACGCTCAAGGTGGAGGCCACCGTCGACGGCGTCGACACCGTGCTGGCCGGTACCGGCAACGGTCCGATCTCGGCCTTCTTCGACGCGCTGGCCGCCGTGGGCGTGGACGCGCGGCTGCTGGACTACCAGGAGCACACGATGAGCGAGGGTGCGTCCGCGCAGGCCGCGTCGTACATCGAGTGCGCGATCGACGGCAAGGTGCTGTGGGGGATCGGTATCGACGCGAACACGACGCGGGCGTCGCTGAAGGCGGTTGTGTCGGCCGTCAACAGGGCTGCTCGTTGATGGTTCGCTCTCGCCGTGGGTCCACGGGGGAGTGGGTGGGTGCGGCGCCATCGTGGTTGCTCGCGCAGTTCCCCGCGCCCCTCTAGGGCGATCGCGCGCCCGGCGTTCAGAGGCTCCGTCTGCCGTATCAGCGGCGGGCGGAGCCGTCCATTTCCGGCCATCGACCTGTGCAGGTCACGGAAAGGTCTCGTCCGGGGTGCTGACTGTGCGTCCGTGATGTGGCTAACATCACGCAAGCGCGGCGATGTTGCCGCGGCGTTACGGAGGTGCGACGTGCTGCCAGGACGGGGACGAGACGGCCGTGCCGCCAGGTTTGCGCGCATTCTGGGCACCCGCACCGCGTGGTCGGCCGTGGGTGACGGGGAGTTCTTCTGCCCCGGCTGCGGAGGCGACCGCAACTACCAGCGGCTCACCGGGCATCGCCGCTTCACCCTGCTCGGCGTGCCCGTGCTGCCGCGCGGCGAGAGCGCGCCCGTCGTGGAGTGCGCGGCCTGCCGGCGTCACTTCGGCACCGACGTCCTCGACCATCCGACCACCACCCGCTTCTCCGCGATGCTCCGCGACGCCGTCCACACCGTCGCCCTCGCGGTGCTGGCGGCGGGCGGCACCTGTGCCCGTACGTCCCTGGAGACCGCCGCGGCCACCGTGCGCGCCGCCGGCTTCGACGACTGCACTCAGGAACAGCTCGGCGCCCTGGTCGAGGCGCTGGCGGCCGACACCGGGCGGGTCTTCTCCGAGCCCTGCGGTGCCGGGCTGGCCATAGAGCTCCACGAGGCCCTGGACCCGCTCGCCCCGCACCTGGCCCCCGCCGGCCGCGAGTCGATCCTCCTCCAGGGAGCCCGTATCGCCCTGGCCGACGGCCCCTACACCCCCGCCGAACGGGACGCCCTGGCGACGGTCGGCGCCGCGCTCACCATCTGCGCCGAGGACGTGACACGGCTGCTGGCCGCGGCGGCACGGACGCCGTCGTAGTCCCGGCGCCGGGCGGCAGCCGTATCGGCGTTCCGCGCAGCCCCCGCTACCCCTCAGTACTCCCCAGGGAGTAATCGCGCCATTCCGCCGCCCCCGGCAGTAGTCGCCAACTCGACCTCCCGTCCGACGAAACCGCCCCCGCGCGCCGGAAGTCTGGAACCGACCCGGACATCCGATGCGGAGGGAGGCCCGTCTCATGGGGGCCGCAAGGACAAGCACGCGACGACGGCGGGCCGTGCCCTGGCTGGTGCTCGCGCTGTGGATCGGCGTGCTCGCGCTCGCCTCGCCGTTCGCCGCGAAGCTCGGGGACGTCCAGCGCGACCGTGCCGTCGACTATCTGCCGGCCAGCGCCGACTCCACGCAGGTCGCGAAGATCCAGGACAGGCTGCCGGGCGGCGAGGCCACCGAGATGGTCGTCGTCTATCACCGGGACGGCGGGCTGACCGCCGGGGACAGGGCGAGGGCGGCCGAGCAGATCGAGCGGATCGCCGACGCGCACCGGCTCACCGGCCGGCCGCAGGGCATCCCGTCCCAGGACGGGACCACCCTCATGTACCCGGTCGCCAGCACCGAGCCGGGGCAGGACGAGAAGGCCCGTGACGCGCTCGTCAACGACGTGCGGGACATCGCGCACGGCGGCGACGGGCTCAGCGTCGACGTCGGCGGGTCGGGCGCCCTCGCCACCGATGCCAGCGAGGTCTACAACTCCCTCGACGGACCGCTGCTCTACACCACCGCCTCGGTCGTCGCGCTGCTGCTGATCCTCATCTACCGCAGCCCGTTCCTGTGGCTGGTGCCGCTCGCCGTCGCGGGCATGGCCGACTATCTGTCGATGGGCGTCGCCTACGGGCTCAACCAGGGGTTCGGGACGTCCGTCTCCGGCCAGAGCTCCGGGATCATGACCATTCTGGTGTTCGGGGCGGGGACCGACTACGCGCTGCTGCTCGTCTCCCGGTACCGGGAGGAACTGCGGCGCATCGAGCGGCCGTACGACGCCATGGTCGCCGCGCTCCGGGGCTGCGGGCCCGCCGTGCTCGCCTCCTCGGGCACCGTCGCCGCCGGACTGCTGTGCCTGCTCGCCGCCGACCTCAACTCCAGCCGCGGCATGGGCCCGCTCGGCACCGTCGGCGTGCTGTGCGCGCTCGCCGCGATGCTGACGCTGCTGCCGGCGATCCTCGTGCTGCTCGGCCGGCGCGTGTTCTGGCCGCTGGTGCCGCGCTACGGCAGCACGCCCAAGGCCCGCCGGTCCCTGTTCACGGCGATGGGCAGCTCCGCCGGACGCCGGCCCCTGACCGTCCTCGCGGGCGGCGCCGTCCTGCTCGGCGCGCTCGCGCTCGGCGCCCTGAACCTGCCCGGCAACCTCAAGCAGGAGGACTCCTTCACCAGCAAGCCCGACGCGGTCGCCGCCATGGAGACCCTCGCCGAGGCCTACCCCGAGCGCGGCACCCAGCCCATCAGCGTCATCACGCCGCAGGAGCGGGCCGAGGCGACCCTCGCGTCGATCCGCTCCACCCGCGGCGTCGACAGCGCCCAGGAGGGCCGTACCGCGGACGGCTGGACCGAGATCTCCGTCCTGGCCACCGCACCGCCCCAGTCCGCCGGGGAGACCGCCACCATCGAGGCCCTGCGCGACAAGCTCGACGGCTCCTACGTCGGCGGGGCGAGCGCCCAGCAGATCGACCTGAAGGACACCAACGCCCGCGACCGCATGGTCGTCGTGCCGATCGTGCTGCTCTCCGTGCTGCTGATCCTGATCGCCCTGCTGCGCTCGATCGTCGCGCCGCTGATCCTGGTGGCGGCCGTGGTCGCGGTGTGGGGCGCGGCGCTCGGCATCGGCGGGCTCGTCTTCGAGTCGCTCTTCGGCTTCGAGGGCACCGATCCCGGGCTCGGGCTGCTGTCCTTCGTGTTCCTGGTGGCCCTCGGCGTCGACTACGGCATCTTCCTGATGCACCGGATGCGCGAGGAGTGCCTCGCCGGCGCAGAACCGGAGTCGGCCGCGCTCACCGCGCTGCGCACGACCGGCGGTGTCATCGCCTCCGCCGGGCTGGTCCTCGCCGCCACCTTCGCGGTGCTCACCAGCATGCCGCTGGTGCCCCTCGTCGAGCTGGGCTTCGTCATCGCGGTGGGCGTGCTGCTCGACACCTTCCTGGTGCGCACCTACCTGGTGACCAGCGCGAGCGTCGCGCTGGGGCGCAAGATGTGGTGGCCGGGCGGGCTGTCCCGGGCGCCGCGGCCCCCGGTACCGCAGGAACGCCAGCCGGAGCCGGTGTGAGCGTCCCACGCACCGTCAGGGCGTCCCTCCCCTCCCGGAGGGGCGCCCGCGTGGCGGAGGATGGGCCGGTGCGGGAGACGATGAGAGCGGCGGGCAGGCCCCGAGTGGGCGAGCGGGTGATGGCGGCGGTCAACCGTGACCCCCGCACCGCCCCGCACGGCACCCGCAACGACGCGCTGCTGGCCGTGGCGCTGGCCGCCCTCGCCACCACCATGGCGCTGCTCGACACCGAGGGCCTCCCGCCGGACGCACTCGGCTGGGCCCTGCTGCTCATCGCCCATGTGCCCGTCGGCTGGCGGCGCCGCCGTCCCGTGCTGGTGCTGCTCGCCGTGCTGGCCTGTATCGCGCCGTACCACGCCCTCGACAACAACCACGTCGCGCCGATCCCGGTCACCCTGGTGGTCCTGTACACGGTCGCGGCGACCGGCACGGTGCGCCGCACGCTGCTCATCGGCGCCGCCGTCCTCGGCGTGACGCTGACCATCAACGCCCTCACCAACCCCGACACGGTCATCGAGGTGCTGCGGATCTCCGGCTGGGTCATCGCGGTCCTCTTCTGCGGCATCGACGTCCGCTACTACCGCCAGTACGTCGCCGCCATCGTCGAACGCGCCGAGCGCGCCGAACGCACCCGCGAGGAGGAGGCCCGCCGCCGGGTCGCCGAGGAACGCCTGCGCATCGCCCGCGACCTGCACGACCTGCTCGCCCACAGCATCACCCTCATCGGCGTGCAGACCTCGGTGGCCGCGCACGTACTGGCCGCGGACCCGGAGCGGCTGGATCGCGAGACCATGGCCAAGTCCCTCGACGACATCGCCGAGACCTGCCGTACGGCGCGCGGCGAGTTGCGTACGACGCTGGACGTCCTGCGCGAACAGGGCGCGGTGGGCGAGGCGCGCGGCCCGCTGCCCGGGCTGGACGGAGTGCCGGACCTGGTGGCCGCGGCGCGACTGGCCGGGGCGCGGGTGGAGTCGGCGGTACGGGTGCGGCAGGCGTCGCCCGCCGTGGGCGCGGCCGCGTACCGGATCGTGCAGGAGGCGCTGACGAACGTCGTACGGCACGCGGGCCCCGAACCGGCCGTACGGGTCGCGCTGCACGAGGAGCGCGGCGCCCTGCACCTGTCGGTGACCAACGACGGCACCTGCCGGGCCGAGGTCTCGCCGAACCCCGGCTACGGCCTCGCCGGCATGCGTGAGCGGGCCCGCAGCGTGGGTGGCACACTCGACGCCGGGCCACGACGCGAGGGGGGTTTCGAGGTGCGGGCCGTACTGCCCACCGGAACGGACCGGGAGGGGGACCGATGATCCGCGTGCTGCTCGCGGACGACCAGACGCTCGTCCGGGAGGCGTTCGCCATGCTGGTCGAGTCGGCGCCCGACATGGAGGTCGTCGGCCAGGCGGCCACCGGCCGGGAAGCCGCGGAGCTGGCCCGCAGCGCCCGCGCCGAACTCGTCGTGATGGACATCCGCATGCCCGACCTCGACGGCATCGAGGCGACCCGGCTGATCGCGGCGGACGAGGACCTGGCCGGGGTGCGGGTGCTGGTCCTGACCACCTACGACACCGACGAGAACATCGTGGACGCGCTGCGGGCCGGCGCCTCGGGCTTCCTGGTCAAGGACACCCGCCCGGCCGAGCTGCTGGACGCGATCCGCACGGTGGCCGCGGGCGAGTCGCTGCTGTCGCCGGGCCCGACCGCACGGCTGATCGAGCGGTTCCTGCGCAGTCCCTGTGCGCCCATGGCCGGCGGGCCCGAATGCCTGTCCGAACGTGAACGCGAAGTGCTGACCCTGGTCGCGCGCGGGCTCAACAACACGGAAGTGGCGGAGTCGTTGGGACTCAGCCCGCTCACGGCCAAGACCCACGTCAGCCGCATCATGGGCAAGCTGGGGGCGCGGGACCGGGCACAGCTCGTCATCGTGGCGTATGAGTCGGGGATGGTGACACCGGGGAACCTGTGACGGACAGGTGAACGTCTGACCCTCCGTCAAGGGAGCCCGATGGCCACCCTGAGCCGCACACTCAGCCATACGTTCCTCATCACCGCAGCATTCCTCACCACACCGATCGCTTCCGCGGGCGACGCCTCGGCAGGCACCGCCGCCTGTATGTCCTCCATCCCGTACGTCTCGGGCGAGGGCGGCTACGACACGTACCGCATCCCGGCGACGATCACGACCCCGCGTGGCACGGTGCTGGCCTTCGCCGAGGGCCGGCACGACGGCGCGGGCGACTCCGGTGACATCGATGTCGTCCTCAGACGGTCCCTCGACGGCGGCTGTACCTGGGGGCCGGTGACGGTGGT